>DASSTO010000199.1:0-15795 GCA_035707865.1 Longimicrobiaceae bacterium
GCTCGCGCCCGGCGCGAGCGCCACGGCGAAGCGGTCGACGCGGTCGTGCCGGGGCAGCATCGCCTCCAGGTCCGGCAGGTGAAGGCGGATCTCGTAGTCGTTGCGGGAGATGCGGCTCGGGTCGGCGGGCCGCTCGAAGACGCCCTCCACGACGAAGGGCCGCGCGGCGGCGGAGTCGGCCAGCGCGCGGATGCGGACGGTGTCGCCCACGCGCAGCGCCTCCGCCTCGGCGAGCCGGCGCTCCACCAGCACGCCCGGCGGCGCGGCTCGCGGGGTCGGAGCGGCCGCGGGGAGCAGGGCGAGCAGAGGCAGGACCCATCGCATGGCCCCGCGTACCCGGCCTGACACGGCGGGTTCCTGGCGCAGCCCGGCCGGAACAAACGCGCGCCCGCGGGGGTCGAACGTTCCCCGGCGCGCTCCATGCATTCCAGCGCCGCCCGTTCGACCACCTTCAGCCGGATGGACCAGCCATGAAGCGCACTCTCGCCCTCGTCGCCGCCTGCCTCGGCCTGAGCCTGCTCCCCAGCGCCCCGGCGCTCGCCCAGCAGGGCTTCGCCCTGAAGGGCGACTACATCGTGAACGCGAGCAGCGCGAAGGCCGCGCGGGAGAGCGGCGACATCCCTCACGCCGACGGCCTCGGGATCGGCCTCGAGTACGTTCTTCCCCTGGGGATCGGCCTCGGCGTGAGCGGCTACACCGCGGACCAGACGAGCGACCTGAACTACAAGACGACGGAGCTGACGGTCCTCGCGGAGGCGAACTACTTCCTCCGCCTGCCGATCATCCCGGTCTCGCCGTACGTCGGCGTCCACGCGGGCCTGGGGCACCTGAGCCGAGACAACGTGACCGACCCGCAGTTCAAGCTCGAGGACCGCACTCGCTCGCAGCTCGGCTATCAGGTGGGCGTCCGGGTGCAGCTGACGCGCATGATCGGGCTCGATGCCCAGTGGCGGCGCATGAGCACCTCGGCGGCGTCGGGGCAGGACGGGCGGCTGGAGCGCGACCAGGTGGTCCTCGGGGTGGCCCTCTTCTGAGGAGCGGGGCGGGGGTGCTACATTGTCGGCCGGACCCCAACCTCGAGGGAACGTGCGCCGGAACCCGCTCCTCTTCGCCCCCCTGGTCGTCCTCTGTGCCTGCGCGGGCCCGCCCCGGGTGCGCACCATCGTACCCGGCTTCACCGGCATCGAGCTGGTGAGGCTGGAGAACGACGCGCTCTCCTCACCCGGAGCCGTCGTCACCCGGCTGGAGTTCAACGTGGAGCGGGCCGATTCGCTCGGCGATCCGCGCGGCTCGCAGGTGCTGATCGACGCGACGGCCTCGCCCGCGCTGCAGATCCGCGCGGGCGAGCCGCTGCGGATGCGGGTGAACGGCGATACCCTCTCGCTCCCCATGCTCGCGCTGCCGGTGGAGCGCACCGTGCTGGCCGGGCACATCACCGAGCGCGCACGCTACCGCATCACCGACGAGCAGCTGGAGACGCTCGCCGCCGCGGACTCGGCGAGCATCCGCGTGCGGGGCTCGGCGTTCACTGCGCGCGGGCGCTTCCGCCCCGGGAACTTCGCCGCCCTGCGGAACTTCCTCACCCGGAGCGAGGCGGCGGCAGCCGCCGCGCGCGCAGCTGCGCCACCTCCCAGTAGCGACCAACCCGAAAGCGGCTCGCGCCCGTGACGCGGTAGCCGGCGGCCTCCACCATCCGGCGGAGCGCGCCGCTGCGGTACGCCCGCCGGTGCGAGGCGTCCACGCAGCGGAGCGCGTGGCTGAAGAGGCGCATCGGCAGCCGGTCGGTGCACCAGTCGCTGAGCAGCAGCTCGCCTCCGGCCGCGGTGACGCGCGCGAGCTCCCGCAGCCCGGCCTCCGGCTCCGCCCAGTGATGGAGCGAGCTGGTGCTGACGACCACGTCGAACGCCGAGTCGGGAAAGGGCAGGAGGCGCACGTCGGCGGCGAGCAGCGGCACGCGCGGGAGTCGCTCGCGCGCGACGCCGAGCATCTCCAGCGAGGCGTCCGCCCCCCAGAGCCGCAGCGTGGGCCATCGCTGGCCCGCGCGTTCCAGGAGGAGCCCGGTCCCGCACCCGGCGTCGAGCAGACGCGCCGCGGGAGGCGGCTCCAGCGCGGCGAGTGCGCGCTCGATCGTACCGTCGAGGTACCGGCTCCACCGCGCGTCGTACCGGGCGGCGATGCGACCGTACTGACGGCGCACCGCGGCCAGCCGCTCACTCTCCACGCCGCGTTCCTCCCGGAATTGGAACGGTCTCTGCGTAGGGCTCGCCTCCGAGCCGCTCGGGATCGCGGATCGCGAAGTCGCGAGCGCACCCTCGGCTCCTCGCGCGGCTGCCAGGCAGTCGCCTACTGGTGGGATTCCCTTCCCTCACTCGAGGAGAGACCATGCAGAGGAACCGGCTACTCGGGGTCGTCGCGATCGCCGCACTCGCGGGCGTGGCTGCGTGCGGCGGCAACGACACCGGCGCGGACAGCGCCAACGTCGCCAACGTGGACACGGTCGTGCAGCAGGACACCACCACCATGCAGGTCCCGGTCACCGTGCCGGACTCGCAGGCGGTCGTCACGACGGTCGATACCAGCAAGGATACCGTCGATATCGGGTCGCACTGAGCCACGTGTGCTCCGGGCCCGCGGTCGAGCGCCGGGGCCCGGAGCGCGCTACCCGAAGATCGCGCTCCATACCGCGTCCGTGTCGGCGAGCGACGCGAAGAGATGGTCCGGCCGGCAACGCTCCAGCTCCTCCATCGAATAGGTTCCGGTCGCCACCGCGATCGTGCGGACGCCCAGGTGCTCACCGCAGGCGATGTCGAACGGCGTGTCTCCGATGACGACCACCGACTTCCCGGCGAAGCGATGACCGAACCGCTCCTCGGCCCGACGGATGGCGACCTCGGGCAGCTCGCGCCGGTCGGCGTGGTCCGAGCCGAAGGCCCCGACGGCGAAGTCGTCGAAGTCGAGGCCGGCGGCGCCGAGCTTCAGCCGCGCCCCCTCCACCACGTTGCCCGTCAGCAGCCCGAGCACCGCGTCGGGCGAGCGGTTCAGCCGTTCCACGAGCGGGCGCACGCCCGGGAGCAGCGGAACCTCGGTGCCCTTCAGCCGCTCCGCCAGCGACGCGAGGTAGATCGCCCACACATCGTGCAGCCGCGCCTCCACCTCGGGGCGTTCGCGCCCGGCGAGGGCGAGTAGGTCGTGCGCGATCTGCGGATCGGTCTTTCCCGCGAAGGAGTAGCCCTCCCGCGGTCCCGAGGTGCCGAAGACCGATTCCAGGGCATGGCGGAAGGCGGCACCGGCGTGCCCCGCGGTGCTGAGAATGGTGCCGTCGATGTCGAAGAGGACCAGCCGTTGCACGGACGAGATCGGGGTTCGGGGAATCGGGGCCGCGCGCCGACGCGCGTCGGCGCGCGCTCCTACTACCGCGCCGGAGCGGTGGAGTTCGGCCGGGCCGCCACGAACAGCCTCCCACATGGCACCGACGATGCACTATGTTGCACGGGATCTCACCGCGGGGCCCCGGGCGTCGGCCCGCTCCGCTCACGCTCTCAGCAGTTGTGATCCATCGGGACACTCGCGAATTCAGCCGGGGGGGACGTCGATGAAGGAGCGGACGCTTTCGGACGCCGATCTACAGGCGCTGGTGGAGCGGGACGAGGCGGTTCGGTTGCCGGGGGAGAACCTGCAGGGGGCCGAGCTGGAGAACGCTCCGTTGCGTGGCGCGAACCTGGAAGGCGCGAATCTGCGGAACGCCAACCTGAGGCGCGCCGACCTCACCGGCGCGAACCTGGCCTGGGCCCACCTGGACGGCGCGAACCTCGAGGGCGCGCGACTGCTCGACACCCAGCTCACGCACGCCACCCTGGAGCACGCCCGCCTGGTGCGCGCGAGCCTGGCGATGGCCGACCTGCGATGGGCGCGCCTGCGCGAGGCCGATCTCACCGACGCCGATCTCGTAGGGGCGCGGCTGGAGGGAGTGGAGATGTGGAAGACGGCGCTGGAGGGCGTCCGGATCACGGCGGAGGGAATGCACGAGGTGGCGAAGCACCTCAGCGCGGGCCAGCTCTCCGCGATGGTCACCTACGGTACGCCGGGCTGAGGCCGGGTGCGGGCGGCATGAGCGAGGCGCTGAGCGCAGGCATCGACATCGGCGGCACCAAGGCCGAAGTGGCCCTGGTGCGCGGCAGGGAGGTCGTCGCGCACCAGCGTTTCCCGACGGGGGGAAAGACGGCGGAGGAGATCGTGGGCGAGGCCGCCGCGACCCTCCGGGCGCTCCTCCCGGCCGGGGCCGCTCCGCGCGCCGTGGGGGTGGGGGTCGCCGGCCGGGTGGAGCCGGGAAGCGGCCTCGTCTTCCAGGCGCCGAACCTGGGGTGGAAGAGCTACCCGCTCGGCGAGCGCCTCACGGCGGCGCTCCGCCTCCCGGTGAGCGTGCTCAACGACGTGCAGGCCGCCACCTACGCGGAGGGCGTCTACGGCGCGGGCCGAGGGGCCTCCAGCGTGGTGGCGCTCTTCATCGGGACGGGGATCGGCAGCGGGATTCTCGAAGGCGGCTCGCTCCTGCGCGGCTGCAGCGGGAGCGCGGGGGAATGGGGCCATTCCGTCGTGGACTACCGCGGAGCGCTCTGCACCTGCGGCAACCGCGGCTGTCTCGAGACGCTCGCCGCCGGCTGGGGCATCGCCCGGCTCGCGCGGGAGGCGGTGACCGCCGACCCCGTGGCCGGTGAGGCGCTCCTGGCCCGCGTGGGTGGCGAGGTGGAGCACATCACGACGAGGGCCGTCGGCGAGGCCGCCACGGCGGGCGACCCGCTCGCGCTCGGCGTCTTCGAGACGGCCGCCGAGGCGCTCGGGGCTGGTCTCGCCAGCATCGTGAACGCGCTCGACCCCTGCCGCATCGTCCTGGGCGGCGGGGTGATGGAGGGCTATCCTACTCTGCTGAAGACGGCCGACGAGCGCATGCGGGCGCGGCTCGCGGCCTCCGTCGCGGTCATACCGCCGCTGATGCCCGCGGAGCTCGGCCGTTTCTCCGGCGTGATCGGCGCCGCGGAATGGGCCTCGGCGAACACTCCCTGACCTCCGGCTCCCTCCGCCTCAACCCCCCCGGCGCAGGCGCCGGAGATCGGCGCGGAGCCGACGGCGCGCCTCGCGCAGCTCGTGCCGCCGCGCGTGCAGCTCGTGGCCGCGGTAACCGCCCCAGTCCCGCTCCCCGATCTCCCGCTCCCGGATGTCCACGCCACCCATCAGCGCCAGGCCGCTCACGCGCAGCACGGGCGTGCTCGCGTCGCTGGGACGGTGGTGCTCACCGACGTGCGTGAAGCCCCCCATGATCCCTATGCCCGTGCTCTCCACGCACGTGCCCGGCGCGACGGTGATCTCCACCCCGCCCATGATGGCGACCACGTAGATCTCGGTGACGCCGGGCGGGAGCTGCGTCTCGCGGAAATCCAGCTGCACGCCGCCCATGACCGCGGTGACGTAGGTCTGCCGGGCGGGGCTCCAGTGCCCCCTGCGCTCCGCGCCGCCCATGATCGCGAGCACCACCTGCCGCTCCCCTCCGTCCCGCCGCGCGGGGTGCGCGGCCTCCGCCTCCGGTGCCGGGGCGTTCAGCGAGGGGAGGCCCGCGAGGAGCTCGTCGAGCTCGGCGACGGTCGTCGCCTGGTGAGCCCGGTCGATCAGCGCCTCCAGCTCCTCCGTCTGGATGTGGTCGCGGGCGAAGTGGTCGCAGAGCCGTGCGATCGTCTGCTCGCGACGCTGGCGGAGAGCGACGGGGGAATTGGATGGCTCAGCCATGCATCAGAACTTTCTCCATGGCCCGGGTCGCCCCGCCGGGCGGGTCCGTGGGCAGGATCAGGCGGAAGGTGCTCCCGGCGCCGAGCTCGGACTCGGCTTCGAGCCGTCCCTGCAGGAGCTCGGCCAGCCGCCGGGAGATGGCGAGGCCCAGACCCGTTCCACCCGAGTACGGTGCGCCCACCTGGACGAAGTCCTCGAAGACGTTCGGCAGGTCCTCGGCCGAGATGCCGATTCCCTCGTCGCGCACCTCCATCGCCAGCTCCGGCGCGCCGCCCGGGCACGGGTGCACGAAGCAGCGCAGGCGGATCGGGCGCCCGAGCCCGAACTTGGCGGCGTTCGAGATCAGGTTGAGCAGGATCTGTCGCACGCGCTGGGGGTCGGTGAGCAGCGCGGGCAGCTCGGTGAGGACCTCGAGGTGGACCTCCGAGCCGTAGCGGCGCGCCAGCGGCCGCACGGTGGCGAGCAGCTCCTCCAGCAGCGGGAGCATCTCGACGCGTGCAGGGTTCAGGCGCATCTTGCCCGCCTCGACCTTCGCGAGATCGAGGACGTCCTGTACGAGCTCCAGGAGGTGCTGCGCGGCGGTGTGGGAGTTCTGCAGCGCCTCCTTCTGCGCGCCCGGGAGCTCGCCGAGCGAGCCCGACAGGAGCAGCTCCTGGTAGAGCATGATGGCGCTGATGGGTGTGCGCAGCTCGTGGTTCATGGAGGTGTAGAGCCGGTTCCGCGCGCTCATGGCGCTCTCCAGGTCCAGCGTGCGCTCGCGCAGCGCGGCGTTCACGCGCTCCAGCTCGGCCGCCTGCGCGCGCTCCTGCTGCTTCGCGAGCTCCCGCCCGGTGATGTCCTCGACCACGCCCATCCCGCCCACCAGCACACCGTCGGGGTCGCGCAGCGGTGCATAGCGCACGCTGAACCAGCGCGCGCCCTGCCGGCCGCTGTGCAGGCCCTCGTAGACCACCGGCTGCTCCACCCGCGCCTCGCAGAGCCCCGGCAGCAGCGCGCGCCCGGCCGGCTCGCGCAGCCCGACGCCCACGATCTCCGCGATCGAGACGCCCAGGATCTCCGGGAGCCGGTCGTTGCACCGGGTCACCCGCAGGTGCAGGTCGCAGAGGAAGACGCCCACCGGCGACTGGTCGAAGAGCGCCCGGTACCGGGCCTCGCTCTGCCGCAGCGCTCGCTCGTGCGCCTTCCGCTCCGTGATGTCGCGGTAGATGCCGTACGCGCCGACGCAGCCGTCCCCCACCCGGATCGGCGTGGCGAGCAGCGAGACGTCGATGAGCTGCCCGTCCCGGTGCCGCCGCACCGTCTCGATCACCTGCCGTTCCCCGCGCGCGGTGCTGCGCGTGATGCGCATCGCCTCCTCCATCAGGTGGTAGGGCGCGATGAGGTCGTTGATCGGCCGCCCGAGCGCTTCCTCGGACGTGTAGCCGAACATCCGGGTGAACTCGCCGTTCAGCCGCAGGACGCGGTCGTTCTCGTCGACCACCGCGATGCCCTCGGGCGCGCTCTCGAAGAGCTCCTCCAGCCACGCGCGCTGCACCTGCAGCGCGCCCTCCAGCTCGCGGATCCGTGGAAGGTACGACGAGGCGCTCCCCTCGCCCGTGTCCGAGGCGCACCCCAACCGGGCCTCGGCGAGGGCGATGCGCGCGTGGATGTCCCGGGGGGGCGCGGGGAGGGTCAGCAGGTCGTCCACACCCGCGTCCGCGATCGTCCGCACCGTCTCCGCGTCGGGCTCGCGCGCGACGAGGAGGACGTACGCGGATCGCCCGGGCGCGCTCTCGCGGATCGCCCGGCAGATCTTCAGGCCGTCCCCGTCGGCGAGCGGGTGGGCGAGCACGACGAGCGGGAAGGGCGCCGCCTGGAAGCACGCGGTGAGCGCGCCGGCGTCGTTCGCCAGCGTCACCGCCCAGCCGCGATCGCGCAGCGCGCCGAAGATCTCGGCGCGCAGGGGGGTGTCGGTGTCGGCGAGCAGTGCGCGCATGCGGCGAGGCGATACGGCGGTGGCGGGTGTCCCGAACGCCCGAAGCTAGGCGCGCGCCCGCGCGCGGGCAAGGGGCGTGAACCGCCCGCCCGGCCATCCCCCGGCGCGCCTGACACTTGCATCCGCGTAGCGCGCTGGCCCGGAAGATGAAGGTGCAGCGGCGCGATGATGCGGAGCATCGGGGGCTCTCTCGTGCGAGCGGGCCGGGGGCAGCAAGGGGAGATGACGAGCGTTCTGGTTACGGGAGCCAACGGACAGATCGGCACGGATCTGGTGGCCGCGCTACGCGCGCGACACGGTGCCGAGCGAGTGATCGCCTCGGACCTGGCGCCGGAGCCCCCGGCCGACGTCGCGGACCGGGGGCCGTACGCGAGGCTCGACGTCACCGACGAAGCCCGCCTTCGCGAGATCCTCGATCGGCACGGCGTCGACACCGTCTACCACCTCGCGAGCCTCCTCTCCGCCACCGGGGAGCAGCGCCCGGAGCTCTGCTGGGAGGTCAACCTGCTGGGCCTGCGAAACGTGCTGGAAGCGGCCCGCCAGCGCGGACTGCGCGTCTTCTGGCCCAGCTCCATCGCCGTCTTCGGCCCCGCGACTCCCCGCGCCGAGACCCCGCAGACGACGCTGCTCGATCCGCGGACGATGTACGGCGTCACCAAGGTGAGCGGGGAGCTCCTCTGCCGCTACTACGCCGAGCGTCTGGACGTCGACGTGCGGAGCGTGCGTTTCCCCGGGATCGTCAGCTATACTGCTCCGCCGGGGGGCGGTACCACCGACTACGCGGTCGCCATCTTCTATGGCGCGCTCCAGGAGGGCCGCTACGTCTGCTTCGTACGGCCGGAGACCCGGCTCCCGATGATGTACATGCCCGACGCGCTGCGGGCGGTGCTCGGCGTGATGGACGCGCCGGCGGGGGCGATCACCATCCGCACCAGTTACAATCTCACCGCGATGAGCTTCAGCGCGGAGGAGCTCGCCGCCGAGATCCGGCGCCGCGTGCCCGGCTTCGAGGTGGTGTACGAGCCGGACTACCGCCAGCAGATCGCCGAGAGCTGGCCCGCCACCATCGACGACACGCGGGCGCGGGAGGATTGGGGCTGGAGTCCCCGCTTCGACCTCGCGGCGATGGTCGAGGATATGCTCGTTCACCTGCCCCGGCAGCTCGCCGCTCGGGGCGAGCGCGCCGGTCCCCTTCACCGCTGAGCCCCGGAGAGCGACGATGCACCAGACCGCCACTGCAATCTACGCGAAGGAGCTGAGCGAGATCTTCGGGGCCGGCCTCTACAAGCACGAGCGCATCATCACCTCGCCGCAACGCGCCGAGATCGAGGTGCAGGGCATCGAGGATGTTCTGAACTTCTGCGCGAACAACTACCTCGGCCTCGCCGACGACCCACGGCTGGTCGCCGCGGCGAAGGAGGGGCTGGAGAAGTACGGCTTCGGCCTCGCGTCCGTCCGCTTCATCTGCGGCACGCAGGACATCCACCGCGACCTGGAGCACCGGATCGCCGACTTCCTCGGCTTCGACGACGCCATCCTCTACTCCTCGTGCTTCGACGCCAACGGCGGGCTCTTCGAGACGCTGCTCGACGAGAAGTGCGCGGTGATCAGCGACGCGCTCAACCACGCCAGCATCATCGACGGGGTCCGGCTCTGCAAGGCGAAGCGCTACCGCTACGCCCACGGCGACATGAGCGAGCTGGAGGAGGCGCTCGTGGACTCGCAGTCCGCCGAGCTCCGCCTCGTCACCACCGATGGCGTGTTCAGCATGGACGGCGACGTGGCGAAGCTGCGGGAGATCTGCGACCTGGCGGATCGCTACGACGCGATGGTGCACGTGGACGACAGCCACGCGACCGGCTTCTTCGGCGAGACGGGTCGCGGCTCCATCGAGGCGTGCGGGGTGATGGGGCGGGTGGACGTCGTCACGAGCACGCTCGGCAAGGCACTCGGTGGCGCGACCGGCGGCTTCACGGCGGCCGCCACCGACATCGTGGGGCTGCTGCGCCAGCGCTCGCGCCCCTACCTCTTCTCGAACTCCGTGGCGCCCGTCGTCGTCTACACGAGCATCAAGGTGCTCGAGCTGCTGAGCGAGACCACCGAGCTCCGCGACCGGCTGATGGAGAACACGCGATACTTCCGCGAGCGGATGGCCGCGGCCGGCTTCGACATCCGCCCGGGCAGTCACCCCATCGTGCCGATCATGCTCTACGACGCGAAGCTCGCCGCCGACATCGCGCGCGACATGCTGCAGGAGGGCATCTACGTGATCGGCTTCAGCTTCCCCGTGGTCCCGCAGGGCCAGGCGCGCATCCGGGTGCAGGTCTCCGCGGCCCACACCCGCGAGATGCTCGACCGCTGCGTGGAGGCGTTCGCGAGGGTCGGTCGGGCGCACGGGGTGGTGTGATGCAATCGAGAATCGAGAATCGAGAATTGAGAATGGAGAATGAAGGCAGGCGGAGCACCGGCCTAATTCTCCATCGTCCATTCTCAATTCTCGATTACCACTTCGTGCTCCGCGATCGGGGGTGGGACGGGCTCCGGAGAGAGGGTGAACGCGTCGGCGAGGAGGGCGGCGGCGCGCGCGGCTGCGTCCTCGGTCGAGGCGTGGATCTCCGCGAGGGGAGCGCCCGGCTCGACGTGCGCGCCGATCTTCGCGCGCAGGCGGATGCCCGCGGCGAGGTCGATCCGGTCGCCCTTCCTGCGCCGCCCGGCGCCCAGCTCCAGCGCGGCGAGCGCGACGGTGCGCGCGTCGGCCCGCGCCACCCAGCCGGCCGATGGAGCGGGGAAGGGGACGACCAGAGGGGCGCGGGGGAGCATCTCCGGAGCCTCCACCACGCGCGCGTCGCCGCCCTGCGCCTCGATCAGCTCCGCGAGCTTTCGCGCGGCCGCGCCGCTCTCGCGCAGCTCCGCCATCCGCGCGCGCGCCTCCGCCTCGCCGGCCGCGACGCCGCTCATCGTCATGAGCTGCGCGCCGAGGGCGAGGGTGAGCTCCCAGAGGTCGGCGGGGCCGCCGCCGCGCAGCGTCTCGATCGCCTCGCGCACCTCGATCGCGTTGCCCACCGCCTCGCCGAGCGGCTCGCGCATGTCGCCGAGGACGGCGCGCACCCGCCGCCCCGCGCCGGTCCCGAGGGCAACCAGCGCCCGCGCCAGCTCGCGCGCCTCCGCCACCGTCCGCATGAAGGCGCCCGAGCCGTACTTCACGTCGAGCACGATCACCGGCGCGCCGGCCGCGAGCTTCTTCGACATGACGCTGCTGGCGATGAGCGGCACCGAGTCCACGGTGGCGGTCACGTCGCGCAGGGCGTAGAGGGCGCCATCGGCCGGGACGAGCTCGGGACTCTGCCCCACGAGCGCGCAGCCGATGCGCCGCACCTGGGCGCGCATCCCGGCGAGAGAGAGCCCGACGCGGAAGCCGGGGATCGACTCCAGCTTGTCGAGCGTGCCGCCGGTGTGGCCGAGCCCGCGGCCGGACATCTTCACGAAGGCGAGTCCCGCCGCGGCCATCAGGGGCACGAGGACGAGCGAGGTCTTGTCACCCACGCCGCCGGTACTGTGCTTGTCCACCACCGGCCGGCCGAGATGGCTCCAGTCGAGGGTCTCGCCCGTCTCCACCATCGCCCGGGTGAGCGCGAGCGTCTCCGCCTCCGTCATGCCCCGCCAGCAGACGGCCATCAGCCAGGCCGCGACCTGGTAGTCGGGGATCTCGCCCGCGACGAAGCCCCGGCAGAGCGCGCGCAGCTCGTCCGCGCTCAGCTCGCCGCCGCGCTTCTTCCGCTCGATGAGTGGCACCAGGGCGAGAGGCGCGCTCACGGCCACGGCTCGCCGGGGGGCGGGGCGTGCGCGGCGCCGAAGGCGTCGGGGAGGAGCGCCGGCAGCGCGGCGATCCGCGGCTCCCCCTGCTCGCCCGCGGTCACCACCGCCATCTCCGGCCCGAATTCGTGGAGGATCTGGCGGCAGCTGCCGCACGGCGGGCAGGCCACGTCGTCCTCGGGCCCCGCGACGGCCACCGCGCGGAAGGAGCGCGCGCCCTCCGCCACGGCGCGCGCGACCGCGGCGCGCTCCGCGCACGTCGCAAGGCCGTAGGAGGCGTTCTCGACGTTCACGCCGGTGAAGACGCGACCGTCGTCGGTGAGCAGCGCCGCGCCCACGGGGAACCGGCTGTAGGGCGCGTAGGCGTTCGCGCGCGCCGCGCGCGCCCGGTCGAGCAGCGCCCGCGCGGCGGTCGCGTCGAGCCCGGGAGCCGGTTGGAGAGAGGAATCGCCCATGCGCCCCGCCGGTGAAAGTCCACGCCTATCGGAGCCGGAATATAGCGTGGGCGATTCAGCCCTGCTCGCGGACGCGGCGGTGGAAGCGGTCGGAGACCTCGCGGAGCACCCGCTCCACGCCGTCCTTCGGGTGCGGGAAGAAGAGCGCGTCCGAGAGACCGTTCAGCGCGGAGCGGACGTCGGAGAACTGGTCGGCGAAGCTCAGGAAGAGATCGCCGAGGCCCAGGCGGACGGCGTCCCGCGTGCCCGCCGCTCCCCGGAAGCCCGCCGCCCCGAGCGCGTCGTAGTAGGCGAGCGGCGGGGCGCCGCGCCGCTGGACGCGCTCGGTGATGAAGTCGGGGAAGACGCCGCCGAGCCAGAGCGCCAGGTTCCCGAGGTGCGCGCGGAGGAGGAACTCCCGCTCGCCCCGTGCGCGCTCCACCTCGTCGAGGACGTCGGCGAGGTAGAGCGTGTCCGGGAGCGGCTCCTCGCCGTCGCTCGCGGAGCGCCGCACGCGGCCGAACTCCAGCAGGACCGCCGCCGTGTAGTCCGCCAGCCGCCGGTCGTGGATCTCCCGCTCCAGGAGCGCGTGGCGGACGAGCAGGTAGAAGACCAGGGGCGCGGGTGCGAGCGAGACGCTCCCGCGCTGCAGGAGGCGGTGCACGAGGGACGCGTCGTCCAGGAGCGCGTCGAAGCCCTCCTCGCGCAGCCGTGCCTCGCCGGCCGGCCCGGCGATCGCGAGCAGGAGCTCGGCCTCCCGCCTGCCGAAGGAAGCTCTTACATTCGGTCGGATCATCGGACCCCTCCGGGCATGAGGTGGAATCGGGGAGACAGAGGATCGTACAGCGCAGCGTGGCGGGAAGTTGCACTCGGGGGTGCGGCGCGGCCTCTCTCCTGAGCTTCGGCATCGCACGCGCCCGCGATGAGCGCCGGGCGCGGAGCCCGGAGCGGCGCGGCTAATGCGACCGCCCGCACCTGCCGAGAATCTCACGCGGCAGTGCGCCCCACTCTCCCGGCGCCACCCCGTCACCACGCAGTCCGCGACTTCCCAATGGCCTCAGTCACGCTGCTCCCGCCCACGGACGAAGCCGTGGTGCTCCGGGACCCCGTTCCCGCCTACGGCGCCGCGGCGGCGGTGCTGCGCCTGGCGCGCCGCCTCGTGCGCGGCTCCGTGCCGGTGCTCCTCCACATGGACGCGGCCGGTCTCCGCCTGGAGTGCCTGGACGGGGCACCCGCGCTGCCGCTGGAGCTGGCACACGAGCTGTGCCGGGCCGCGCTGTACGCCGAAGCGCCGGTCACCATCTCGAACACGCGGTCGGAACTCGAGGCGGGTGCCGGGCTGGAGGAGGAGCCGCACGCCTTCGCCGGCGTTCCCGTGGTCGGCGCGAGCGCCCGGCCGATCGGCGCCCTGGCGCTGCTGCAGCCGGGAGCGCGCGCCTGGACCGTGGAGGAGGTGGGCGCACTGACCGAGCTCGCCGCGGCGCTCGCCTCCGAGCTGGAGCGTGACGAGGCGGAGACCGAGGCGGAGCGCCTCGCTCAGGATCTCGCCGTGGCGAACGCCCGCTACCGGCGCCTGCTCGCCACCTGCCCGCTGGGCATCTACTTCCTGGAGCCGACGGGGCGCATCGTCGTGGAGAACCGCGCCCTGCTCGAGATCCTCGGCCGCGATCTCGGCTCGGTGATCGGGATGGACTTCCGCGAGCTCATCGCGCCCGAGAGCATGGAGATCGCCGTCGCCGCCGTCCGGGACGCGCTCCGGGGCCCGCAGGGCCCGCAGCCCGATCTCGACATCTACGTGCTGCGGCCCAGCGGCGAGCGGCGACTGGTGCGGATCGCCCGCGCTCCCGTGCTCCAGGGCTCGCGCGTGGTGGGGCTCCAGGGCGTCGTGCGCGACATCACGGAGGAGCGCGTCCGCGAGATGCAGATGCGGCGCGGCGAGCGCATGGCGAGCATCGCGCCGCTGCTGAGCGGCATCTGCCACGAGCTGAACAACCCGCTGACCTCCATCCAGAGCTTCGCCGAGCTCCTCCTCCTCGACGAGCGGCCCGCGGCCGACCGCGAGGCGCTGGAGATCATGCAGCGCGAGGCTCACCGGGCCGCCGCCATCGTCTCAGACCTGCGCGTCGTCGCGCGCCGCAGCCAGGAAGTCGGCTCGAGCCGCGGGCTGGTGGACCTCAACGAGGTCGTCGAGACGGCGGTCCGTGAACACCGGGACGCGCTCGGCGCGGTCGGCGCCCACGTGGACTGCGACCTGACCCCCGATCTGCCCGCCGCCTGGGCGGTTCGCGCCCAGATCGCCCAGGTCGTGGGCCACCTCCTCTCCAACGCGGAGCAGGCGGTGCGCGACGCCAGCGCCGAGCGCCGGATCACGCTGCGGACCTTCCGCTCGGAGCACGGCGTGGCGCTCGCCGTCACCGACACGGGACCCGGCATCGGCCCCGAGCACCACGATCGCATCTTCGACCCCTTCTGGACGACCCGCCAGGCGGGCGAGGGGGCGGGCCTCGGGCTCAGCCTCGTGCACAGCATCGTCGCCGACCACGACGGCCGCATCCGCCTGGACAGCGCGCCCGGCCTCGGCGCCACCTTCACCATCGACCTGCCCTTCGCCGAGCGCGCGCCCGTGGCGGAGGGAGAGTGCGACGGCGACTCCGCCGCGAGCCGGGGCCTCCGCGTGCTCGTCGTCGACGACGAGGCCGCCATCCGGGTCTCCCTCATCCGCTACCTGCAGCGCCGCGGGCACCGCGTGGCCGAGGCATCCGAGGGCGGGGCCGCGCTCCGACTCCTCGACGAGGCGAGCGAGCGACCCGCCTTCGACGTCATCATCGCCGACCTCCGGATGCCCGGCCTCGGCGGCGATGCGCTCCTCGAACGCCTGCGCGAGCGCAACGAAGGGCTCGAGCAGCGAGTCGTCTTCATCACCGGCGACGCGGACGGTCCCGACGCCGCCGCCCTCCTGCAGGATCCCTCCATTCCCGTCATCTGGAAGCCCTTCGAGCTCGCCGAGGTCACCCAGGTCGCCGAGGCCCAGGCGGGGCTCGCCGGCTGAGTTTCCGGTCCTCCGCTCGCCCTCCGAACGAGCGTCCACTTGACGGTGCGACGCTTTCGCCCCAAAATTGGTAGGATGCACGTTCTTCCCCGCCATAATCCCTCGGTGGGCATGGCTCCACGTCGGCATGCGTACCCCCGAAAGTCCGTCGCGTTTACTCCCGGGCCCTCGGAGAGCCGCCGCCGTTCGGAGATTCGCCGTCTATCTCGCGTCGTCGCCAGTTGCGGGCCCGGGGCCCGTCAAGTATAAGAGTGGGAGTGAGTTGGAAACATCGGGGCGCTAGCGCGGTACTAGCCCCTGATCCGTTCGTAGCCCGGCCGAACAGGTGAGGAATGCTTTCATTCATACTGCTCAGATTGACCTTTCGGGGGGTACTCTCCGATATCCCGCACGACACGGCCGCTTTCATCACGTACGCGCTTCTGCTGCTGTTCATCGCCTTTGTCTGGTCCGGCAGGCGGGACCGCGCGTAGAGTTTCGGAACGACGCCCCCAGCGCAGACGACGAAGAGAACCATGTTCAACAAGCTTGTTGCATCGCAGGGAAAGAAGCGCACGGCCAGCCCGACGACCATCACGGTCTCCGTGGTCGCGCACGGGTTGCTGATCGCGGGCGCGGTGTACGCGTCGGTGCACATGCCGCAGACGGTGAAGAAGGCGCAGGAGCTGGTGACGTACATGGAGGTGAAGGAGAAGCCGCCGGAGCCGGCGAAGCCGACGCCGCCGCCGCCCCCGCCGCCGGAGGCC
>DASSTO010000200.1:0-15730 GCA_035707865.1 Longimicrobiaceae bacterium
TTCCCGCCGTCGCGGCCGCGCTGGCGGGGGTGGAGGTGGCGCTGTGAGGGTGGGAGCCTCTGACATCGGTGCGCACCGCCAGTCGGCCCTCACCCGGCGCGCTGAGACGCGCCACCCTCTCCCGCTCGCGGGCGAGGGGACGAATGCCGCGCAGTACGGCGGGTTCGGCGCGAGGCTCGGATGTGCAGTCCGCGAAGGCGGACTTCCCGTGGTTCTTGCAGCGCCTTCAGTCGCCCGGCGCAGGGCTCGCCGAGAAGCGATATGAAGCGGACCCCTCCCGGCGCTCTCCCCCTCCGCGACCTCCTGGACCGGGACCTCACCACGGCCGGGGCGCGAGCGATGGGGCTGGCGGAGGCGGCCGCCGCGGAGGCGGGCGAGACGATCGCACGCTGCGCCCACCTTCTCCGGAGCCGGGGAAGCGCCCTCGACGGCCCCGCGTCGGCGCTCGTCGTTCCGGGGCGCATCGAGTTCCTGGGGAAGCACACCGACTACGCGGGCGGCCGCAGCCTCCTCTGCGCGGTGGATCGCGGCATCCGGCTCGTGGTCGCTCCCCGGCCGGACCACGCGGTCCGCGTGCACGACGTGCGCAGCGGAGAGCGCGTCGAGTTCGAACTCGCGCCCTCCCTCTCGCCGCGGCCGGGCCACTGGTCCAACTACCCCATGACCGTCGCGCGGCGCATAACCCGGAACTTCCCGGGGCCGCTGCTGGGCGCCGAGATCGCCTTCGCCGGCAACCTTCCCCGGGCGGCGGGGATGAGCAGCTCCAGCGCGCTGACGGTCGCCGTCTTCCTCGCGCTCGCCACGGTGAACGACCTCCCCGCGCGCCCGGAGTACGGACGGGCCATCCGGTCGCGCGAGGAGCTGGCGGGCTACCTGGGGACGGTGGAGAACGGGCAGAGCTTTCCCGGTCTCCCCGGCGACCGCGGCGTGGGCACCTTCGGCGGCAGCGAGGACCACACGGCCATCCTCTGCGGCCGGGCGGGGAGCCTCGTCCAGTACTCGTTCTGCCCGGTGCGCTTCGAGCGCGCGCTGGCGCTCCCGGCGGGCTACGGTCTCGTGGTGGCGTCGAGCGGGATCGTCGCCGAGAAGACGGGGAGCGCGCTGGAGCGCTACAACGCCGTCTCGGAGAAGGCCCGCGCGGTCGCGGAGCTCTGGCGGCGCGAGACGGGGCGGGACGACTCTACGATCGCGGCCGCGCTGGAGTCGGGCGCCGACGCGGCCGGGCGCATCCGCTCCATCCTGAGGCGGGCGCGGCACGAGCATTTCGAGCGCGGTGAGCTGCTGGATCGCTTCGAGCAGTTCCTCGCCGAGAGCGTGGTGATCGTCCCCGCCGCCGCGGACGCCCTGGCGAGCGGGGACCTCGCGCGCCTCGGCGAGCAGGTGGACCGCTCGCAGGCGGAGGCGGAGCGGCGGCTGGGGAACCAGACGCCCGAGACGAGCTTCCTGGCCCGCTCGGCGCGCGAGCTCGGCGCCGCGGCGGCCTCCGCCTTCGGCGCGGGGTTCGGCGGCAGCGTCTGGGCGCTGGTGGGGGATGCGGCGGCCGAAGACTTCCGCGCACACTGGGCGGAGGCGTACCGCGGCCGCTTCCCCCAAGTCGCCGGCGCCGAGTTCCTGCCCGTGCGCGCGGGGCCCGCGGCGGCGGCGCTCGCGCCCTAACGCGCCGCCGACGGGGCGACGGGGTTCAGCGCCGTCTGGACGACCCGCGCCAGCTCTCCGATCATCACCATGGCGTCGTTGTCCAGCCGCCAGCTCTGGTCCTCGTTCTCCTTCGTGAAGATCGTCAGCACGTAGTCGCGCCCGTCCGGGTTGTAGACGATGGCGATGTCGTTCCTCACCTCGTTCGTCTCCCCCGTCTTGTGCGCGACCTTCGTCTCCGCCGGCATGTAGCGCGGGATCTCCTGCACGCCCGCGCGCTGCTCCTCGAGCATCGCCACCATCTGCTTCGACGCCTCCGGCGACACCGCCTCGCCGCGGTAGATCATGCCCAGCAGCTTCGCCATCTCGTCGGGCGTGGTCACGCCGAGACCGTACTTCTCCAGCGAGTCGGGCGCGATCGTCGTCCCGGAGCCCTTGAAGACCTCCGCCCACAGCTTCGTGTGCGGCAGCCCCAGCGTGTCCATGCGCGCGTTGATGTGGCGGATGCCGAGCTTGTCGACGACCAGGTTGGTGGCGCTGTTGTCGCTCACCGCGATCATGAGCTTCGCCGCGTCGCCGAGCGTCAGCTGGAGCGGCGTGTCGAGGAGGGAGAGGACCCCAGAGCCGGGCATCTGGTCGGAGGCCAGCAGGTAGATGGGGTCGGAGAGCTTCAGGTCCTTCTTCGTCTCTATGCGGTGGAAGAGCGCGACGAGGATCGGGACCTTGATCGCGCTGGCGGTGGGGAAGGTCTCGTCGCCGCGGATGGAGAGCATCTCGCCGGTCACGGGGTCCAGCAGCGCGAGCCCGACGACGCCGTGGTGCCGGGCGATGCGGGCCTCGAGCGCGGAGCGCAGCGTCTTCGGGAAGGGTTGCTGTGCCGGGGCGGCGCCGGCGGCGCACATGAGCGCCGCGGCGGCCGCGACGAGCCGGAGGGAGGGGGCGATGCGCATGGGGGTTCCTTTCGAGCCGCCCGACGGGCGTCGGGCCTTGAGCGGGGTGGGGCTGCACCGACTCGGAAAGGAGAGAATACCCCCTGCTGCACACCGCCTGCAAGCGGGGTGGCCGGCGGGAAGCTCAGAACATCGCGGAGGCACCTCCGAGGCGGCGCCGCCTCGCGGCCGCCAGTCCGAGGAGGCCCGTGCCGATGAGCGCCAGGCTCACGGGCTCGGGCGTGGTGGTGGTGGGCGCCAGGCCTTTCTGGCTGAAGAACAGCTCGAACGCGGCGTCGTCCGCGTTCCCGCTGGAGGCCCCTCGATCGGACCGCACGTAGAACCCTCCGCCCGGGTACGGATCCCACGTATCGGACCCCTGATACAGCATGAAGAAGGCGTAGCCGTGCTCGAAGGTGCCGTCCTGTGCGTCCAGCAAGGCGAGGTACGCGTCGCCCGGATCCAGCATCACGTGAGGCACGGCGAAGGTGAACTTCTCGGGGCTCGAGTCCACGTTCACCGTCCGGAGCGCGGAGGTGAAGATCTCGTCTCCGGCCGCGCTCCCGGTCCACCGGAAGAGGCTCGCCCGGAAGGTGGCCGCCTGGCCCGGGTACTCGATGATGTGATCGAGCCAGAAGGAGAAGCCGTCCAGGTAGATGGCGCTACCCGGCGCCGGAGCCGGCGCCGTGAACGTCTGCCCGACCTGGAAGAACGCGTCGGGGCCGAACGCGTAGCTGGTCGCCCAGGTCGCCGGTGGGTAACTGATCGTCTGGCCCGGCGCCGGGGCGCAGAAGAGCGGCAGTGCGAGAGTGGAGGCGACCAGTGCCCGGCGTGCGCGGGTGAGCTTGCGCGTGAAGCGGTTCATCTGCATGGATTCTCCGGGTCGGGAGTGGGCGGGGGGATGGCTGCCCGCGCGTGGAGGAGCCGTCGACCGCGCGAAGCTACGCCCGGGCCGGAATCCGCAGTAGGGAAGTTCTTCCGGGGGTCCGCCGGGAGGGTCGAGCCCGGAAACGTTGATCGATCGGCGGGACGGCATTATCCTGCTTCCGCCTCTTCGCCTCCTTCGTGCCCCAACTTCCCACCCGGACCGTGCAACTCACGCTCTCGACGAAGGAGCAGGAGCTGCTCGCGGCGGCCGCCCGCGCCCTGCTCTCTCCCTTCGACCTTCCCGACCTGGACCGCTGGCGCGCGGAGGTGCTGGCCCGCCTGGCGGAGCTCGTCGAGGCGGATTACGGCGGGTTCATCCTTCCCCGGCCCGGCGCGGCTCCCTTCACCCTTCACAACCTGCCCGAATCGTTCGGGCGCGAGTACTTCGAGGCGAACGACGGGCTGGACGAGGAGAGCATGCGCGCGATCCGCCGCATGGGCGGAGGCGTGTGGAACACGCGGACGCTGGGGGAGGCGCAGGGAATGGTGATGCCGGACGACTGGCTGGCGTCGCCGTCCTACCGGTCGTTCTACTCACGCTACCGCATCCAGGACGGGCTAGGCTTCACGGCCTTCAGCGTGCACCCGGCGGGCGACCCGCTCCGGCTCGGCCCGGACGGCGACCCGGCCGCGGCGGTGCTGACGTGCTTCCGCGAGGACTACGGCTCGGAGGCCTTCGGCGAGCGCGGGCTCGCCATCCTGCGGCTCCTCCTGCCGGCGCTCGAAGCAGGTGTGGCGACGCGCGTCCGCCTGGCGGGGCGGGAGAGGGCGCTCGAGCAGGTCTTCGCCGCCTCCCGGGACGGGATCGCAGTCCACACGCTCGACGGGCGCCTGCTCTACGCGAACGGAGCGTTCTCGCAGATCCTGCGGGACGATCCGGCGCACGCGCGCCTCGACGCGGCGCTGGCCGCGGGCGTGAGGGCGCTCTCCGCCCTGGCCCGCTCCGGCGGCGCGGCGGAGCCGCGGAGGTTCGCCGGCGCCAACCGGGAGCTACTCACGCCGACGGCGCGATACCGCATCCGCCTGAGCCTGATCGGCGAGGGGCTCTTCACCGACCGACCGACGGTCCTGGCGGCGCTCGAGCGGTTGAACCCCGAGCCGCCGTCGCCGCGGGTGCTCAGGGAGCGCTGGGGGCTCACGCCGCAGGAGGCCCGCGTCGCACTCCTGCTCGCGAGCGGCAGGTCCAACCGGGAGATCGCCGCCGCGATGGAGCTCAGCCCCGCGACCGTCCGCCACTACACGGAGGCGGTCTTCTTCAAGCTGGGCACCCACGCCCGAGCGGAGGTCGCGGCGCGGGTGCTCACGAGCTGAGGACGCGCTCCGTCGCGCTCCACCCCTCACTTCGGCACGAACACCAGCGTCGGATCCAGCGGGTAGCGGCCGAAGTGCGCGCCGTAGATGGCGAGGCCGCCGGGCAGCGCATCGCTCACCTCCAGGCGAATCACGAGCTGCCCCGCCTCCGCCGCACGCCGCAGCGCCTCGCGGGGAATCGCCACGTGCACGAGCTCGCCGTACGAGCCGGCCTCGTACAGGTGCCGGTCGTGCGGCTGCGAGGCCCACGAGAGGATCCCCCGGTGGTCCGCGGGGTCGTCCGCGAGCGGTTGCCGGCCCGCCTCCACTCCGTTGACCCGGATGGTCACGGCGCTCGGGAACTTCGTCTCGTCCGTCATCGGATAGGCGTTCGGGTTCCGACTCGGGTCGAGCGTGCCGCGGCCGCGCATGTAGTCCCCTTCGATCTGGCTGCTCCCGGGCCGGTCCTTCCCGAAGAGCTGCTTGGCCGAGGCCTCCATCACCAGCGACACCGACTCCAGGTCGCCCGGCTTCACGCCCGCCGGCCAGGGGACGCGGTACTCGAAGAAGCCCGACCCCGCGCCGTCCACCTTCAGCCCGTCGAGGACGTTCCACTGCTTCAGCGACCACTGCGCGGAATCGAACGACTTCGGGTCGATGCGGACCAGCCGCGCCCGCTTGCCGTTCGCGAGCGTCGCCTCGGTCGGCGCGGGGCCCTGCACCACGAAGGTGGTGAAGTTGCGCTGCAGCACCGTGCCGGCGGCGTTCTCCAGCCGGGTGGCCAGCACGGCGACGGCGGGCCCGTCCGGCATCGTCACCGCGAGCGGCGCCAGATCGCCCGTCATCCAGGGGTGATAGGGGATCGCCCGGCTCCCGGTCGAGTAGGTCTGCTTCTCACCCAGGGAGTTCCAGCCGTAGAGCTCGCTCTTCAACACCAGGCTGTCGCCGTACGCCTCGCTGCCCGAGAGGAACGAGGCGTAGAGCGGCACCTGCAGCCGCTCTCCCGGCCGGACGGTGCGGCTCAGGCTGTCGCCCACCACCACGTAGAGCGGCGAGTGCAGGTCCCGCAGCGACATGCCGTCGACCAGCTCTCCCAGCCCCGTGGTCTTGTCGGAGCGGTCGTAGCGCCAGTAGCCGTTCCACTCGTTGATGACGTCGGTGAGCTCCGTGTACAGCCAGCCCGCGATCTTCGGGTGGCGGCGGAAGGCGTTCACCGCGCGGTGGTAGTCCCAGCTGTAGTCCACGTCGCCGGTGGAGCCCTCGTAGCCCCAGACGTTGCCGAACTCGCTGTTGATGTTGGGCTGGTCGCCCTGCCGGTAGCCGGGCTCGAAGTTCCACGGCGAGCCGGGATAGGTGCTGTCGCTGACCATCGTCAGGTGCTGGCCCCACTCCCAGCCGGGCAGGTAATCGTGCCACGAGTTGATGTCGGTCTCCGTGTGGCCGAACTCGCAGCAGACCGAGTTGTCCTCCACCAGCCGCGTCGGGTCCAGCGACCTGGCCAGGTGATACACGGACGCCACCCACTTCTGCGTCTCGGGGAGGTAGACGTCCTTGCCGCCTTGCTTCGTCTTCAGGCCCCAGGTCTCGTTGAAGGTGATCCAGGAGAAGACGGCCGGGTGGTTGTAGTCGCGCTCGATCATCGCGCGCAGCGTGCTCTCGGACTCCTGCCGCGCCCGCGGCGTCGGCTCGCCCCAGAAGTTGGGGAGGTCGGCCATCACCAGCACCCCGAGCCGGTCGGCCCAGTAGAGCTTGCGGGGGATGGTGACCTTGATGTGGTTACGCAGCCCCGTGAGCCCGATCCGGCGGACGCGAAGTACCTCGTCACGGATGAACCGATCGCTGGGATACGTATAGAATCCCTCCGGATTGTACGCCTGGTCCAGGGTGAGCTCGAGGTAGAGCGGCTCGTTGTTCAGCGCGACGTAGCGGTAATCCGTGCCGGGGAGGTTCACCACGGAGATCTTCCGCATCCCGAAGTAGGTGTCCACCGAGTCCGGGGTGAGGCCGTTGCCCGCCACGCGCGCCGTCACCTGGTAGAGGTACGGATCGTCGAGCGACCACAGGTGCTCGTCGGGGATGGGCACGTCGAAGCCCACCTGCCGGGCCCCCCTGGCGATGCGCCGCGTGACGGGCTGCACGTCGCCGTTCCGGAAGCGGAGCGTCAGCGAGAGGTCGCGGGGCGCGGGCTCGAGGAGCCGCGCCTCGACGTGCACCCGGTCGTGGTCGATGTCGGGCGAGAAGTGGACGCTCGCCAGCGGGGCGCTGCCGCGAGCGTCCAGGTAGATCGTCTGCCAGATGCCGCGCACGTTCCCGTAGCCCTGCTTGCCCTGCAGGGTGAAGTCGCGCGTCGCGTCGTCCACGCGGATCACCAGCCGGTGCTCCCCGCCGGCGCGGAGGTACGGCGTCACCTCCCACTCGAAGGGGGTGTAGCCGCCCTCGTGGGTGCCGAGCTCGTGCCCGTCCAGCCAGGCGGTCGTCTTCCAGTCCGAGGCGCCGACGACGAGGAAGACGCGCTCGCCGCTCCAGTCCGCCGGGACGGAGATCGTGCGCTGGTACCAGCCGATGTCGGCGCTGTCCCGGACGCCGGAGAGCGGGGCGGCCCAGGAGAAGGGCACCACGATGCTCTGGGGCGAGGGGAGCCCGCTCCGGAACCAGCCCTCCTGCAGGCCGAGGTCCTTCGGGTCCAGCTGGAACTTCCAGGTCCCGTTCAGGTTGCGCCACTGCGCCCTCTCCCAGTCCGGCCGGGGGTGCTCGGGGAGGGGGATGGAGTCGGCCGGGGCCGCCCCCTGCGCGGGCGCCGCGCCGGCGAGGAAGACGAGGGCCGCGAGCGCGGTAGCCGCGCCGGCGAGCAGGGACTTCACTGGATGTGCACTGTGCATGACCTGGCTCTCTCGGGGTTGCGGATGCGGGTCGATCGGTTCGGCGCCGTCCTCAGGGCGCGACGCGCAGGGTGAGCACCGCCGCGGAGCGCGCGGGGAGCCGTACCCGGAAAGCGGACCCCGTCGGGATCTCCTCCCGGCGCGGGGCGAAAGCGTCGGGGGTGGCGAAGCCGCTGCGCGCGCCCGGTCCGGCGGCGATCAGGCTCAGCTCTCCCCGGGGCGCCAGGGTGGCACCCTCCACCCGCACGGTGGCGTCGATCGCGCGCTCCAGGTCGGTGTTGACCACCTTCAGGAAGATGGCGCGCCCGTCGGCGGAACGGCTCGCGGAGACGTCGAGCGCGGGCACGTCGCGGCCCTCGCGGCTGGTGTCGTAGGAGGGTCCGCGCACGACCGCGCGCAGCCGCTCGGCTCCCAGGTGCGTCGCCCAGAGGCGGTTCACCTGGTAGATGGGGGTGACGAAGACGCTGTCGCGCGCCGCCTGGATGATCCCGCCCGGCCAGCCGTTGACCAGGTCGGAGACGGCGCTCATCGTCACCAGGGGCGACGAGCGCTCGAAGACGTTCATCATGCGCGCGCCGTAGAGCGCGGCCAGGATGGAGTACTGGCGCGCCTCCGGAAGATCGAGCCCCCATTCGTTGATGGCCAGGCGGACGCGGTGGCCGGGGACGAGGGCGCGGGCGAGCGAGTCGACGCGCGGGTAGAAGCGCTCGTACGCCAGCGGGTGAGCCAGGAGGTTGCGCACGTCGCCCGCCATCGGCTCGCGGCCGTAGTAGTGGTGGACGGCGAGGACGTCGATCCCGCGCCCGGCCACGCGGAGCACGGTGCGGTTCCACGCCTGGTCGTTGTCACCGACGGCGATGAAGCGCAGCGTGGAGTCCACCGCGAGCATGGCGTCGCGGTAGCGCAGGAAGTTGCGGGCGTACGTCTCCGCGTCGGAGTGGCCGCGCACCCAGTCGCCCCAGATCTCGTTGCCGATCTCCCAGTATCTGATACCGAAGGGCCGGGGGTGGCCGTCCGCGGCGCGGCGCGCGCCTCCGGGAGAGGAGACGGGACCGTTGCAGTATTCCACCCAGGCGGCGGCCTCCTCGGGGGTGGCGCCGCGCCCGTCCACGTTCACCGTCACGGTGGGCTCCGCGCCCACGCGGCGGCTGAAGGCGACGTACTCGGCGGTACCCATGTCGCCGGGCTCCAGCTCGCCCCTCCAGGAGAGGTTCACCCATTCCGGGCGGCGGTCGCGCGGACCCACGCCCCACCGCCAGTGGTAGTCCTGCGCCACGTTCCCGCCGGGCCAGCGGAGGAAGGCGGGGTGCAGCGCGCGCACCCTGGCCTCCACCTCCGCCCGGATTCCGCCCTCCGCGTCGCCGGGGAGGAGGGAAGCCTGGTCCACCCAGAGGCGCCCGCTCCCGGGGAAGAGGACGACGAAGCGCGCGTGCGGGTCGTCGTTGGAGGGACGCAGGGTGAAGGAATACCTCGCCCACTCACCCGCCCGCACCGGGTCGATGGTCGCCTCCGCGTACACGCGCCCGCCGCTCGCGTCCTCCTCCAGCGCCACTCCCACGGGGCCCCGATAACCGTCGGAGCGCAGCCAGAGGTAGCCGCGGTACTCCTTCCCGGCGCGGACCGGGATGCGCGCCTGGTAGATGCCGTGTCTCTCCACCACCCCGCCGCCCGCCTCCACGCGCAGCGCGTGCCGGGCCTCCACCGCGCCCGGAAGGACCGCGGCGGCGGAATCGGCCGCGTAGAAGACGGAGTCGTCCCGGGCGAAGGAGAGGCCGTAGTCGTCGTCGCGGTCGTCCGGGTAGCGCTCCCAGTAGCGCGGCAGGCCGATGGCGTCCGGGGCCGCCTCGAACCCGCGATCGCGCAGGAGCTCCGCGGTGAGCCCGCCCTTCACGCCGCCGAACATGAATTCGATGAACTGCCCGTAGAGCATCGGACTGATGGCGCCCGCCGGGTGGCGAGCGTCGACCGTGATGCTGGCCGGGGCGGGCGCCTGCGCCGGGAGGGGCGCGGCCGCCAGGAGGAGCGAAGCGGCCAGCGCGCCCGGGAGCGTCGTCCGATTCGCTCGCACGATGCTCACCGGCGGTAGAGATAGAAGTCGTCGGCCGCCACGAAGGCGTCGGCGCCCGGGTAGCGGCCGCTTACGGTGATGGTGGCGCTGCTCCGGCCCTCGGGCACCGTGAAGTCCACCGCAACGCGGTGCCACGCCTCGCCGGAGGCGGTGGCGCTCTGCGGCGTGCTTCCCTCGGGAGAGACGCTGACCTGCGCCTCCGCCCCGCCGCGGGTCGTCACCCAGGCCAGCAGCCTGTAGGAGCCCGGCAGCAGCCCGGTGACCGCCTGGCTCGCATCGGCATCCGCGCCGCCCAGGCGCAGCCGGTACACCCCGGTGTGGCCGCAGCACATGTTGACCGTGGCCGCGCCGGTGAGCTGCCAGGGAGCGGCGGGCGCCGTGGGGCCCGCCTCCCAGGGCAGCGACTCGAAGCTTCCGTTCAGCACCAGGTTGCGCGGCGAGGGCAGGCGCTTCATCGAGACGTCGTCGAAGGCCGCGCGCACCCCTTCCGTGAAGAGCCCGGGGCGCGCCATGCCCACCGGGAAGCGAGCCGCGGCCATCTCCACCCCGTCCAGGTAGAAGGTGAAGCCGGTCCCCTGCTTCACCACGCGCAGGTCGTGGTAGACGTCGTACTGGAAGCCGCGCGGCATCTCCACCGCCAGCTCCTGCCGCACCGCGCCGCCGCGCACGAAGCGCACGCGGAAGCGGGCGAAGGGCCAGATGGTGTGGTCGAAGCCGGCGAGCACCGTGTCCGCGCCCGCCGCGGCGGCCACCACCCCGGCGCGCGAGCCCGCGGAGTCGTCGTCGCGCCAGAGCAGGTTGGCGATGAACTCGTAGTCCTCGGCGGAATCGCCCTTCAGCGCCGCGTAGCGGCCGTCGCCGCCCTGCACCTGGCGCAGCGCCCCCTTCTCGGCCAGCCAGGTACCGCCGCGGCTCTCCCAGTCCGTCGCGGGGTCGCCGAAGGTGTCGCGGTAGTACGCCGTCAGCGCCACCCCGTCGAAGTCGGCCCGCCCGCCGCTCGCCTCGATCCCCGCCGTGCCCGCTCCCATCGGGAGTCGCAGCGCCAGCGCGTCCACGCCGTCGAGCATCACCGCGAGCGCGTCGCCGTTCCTGGTCACCAGGAGCTGGTGATAGGCGTCCGCGCGGAAGCCCTCCGGCAGAGGCACGCTCCGCTCGGGGACGGGCTTCCCGCCCAGCGAGCCGTTCATCACCAGGGCGTGTCGGCCGGCGTCCAGCCAGAGGTCCACCCGGTCGCGCGGGCCGGCGTAGTAGGCGGCCACCCCCGCGCGCCCACCGTGCGGACGCACGTTGGCCTCGAAGACGTAGGCGTGCAGCGCGGGCACGCCCAGCAGAGCCAGCCCGCTCCCCGTCGCCTCCCCCCCGGAGACGCGCCAGTTCCCCCGGTCCACCCGCCACCCCGCGCCCAGGCCGCCCGCCGCGCCGTCGAAGAGGTCGCGGAAGAGCGGCTGATCCGGCGCCGGTTGGGCGCCGAGCGTGGGCTGCTCCATGAAGAGCCGGTCGCGGTGCCAGAAGACGCGCCCCAGGAAGGTCTGCCGGTCTCCCGGACTGTTGAAGGGCACCACCCGCGCGTGGTACGCGCTGATCTCCTCCACGTTGTCCGGCGCCACGACCACCGTGTTGTGGCCGGGGGCGTCCACCAGCGGCGTGCTGCGCAGCAGCGGCGGCACCACCTTGGCCCAGCCGGGCCCGTCCAGCCCACCGCGCATCACCCGGGGGGAGCGCGCGCAGGCCAGCGAGTAGGTGGGCAGGTCCCACGAGCCGCCGCTGTACATGAGGTAGTAGAGCCCGTCGTGCTTCAGCACGGTGGGGCCCTCGTTGGTGTAGCGCAGGCTGCCGTTGTTCGGGTCGGCGTCCTTGTCCTCCCACGCCTCGCTGCCCTTCGTCACGTTCGACGGGGTGCCTGCGACGCGGAAGGGGCTCAGGAGCGAGTCCACCACGATTCCCGCGCCGGGCAGGAGCGGCTCCCAGAGGTAGCTGTAGAAGAGGTACTCCTGGCCGCCGTCCGGGTCGCGGAAGACGTGCCCGTCGATCGCCCAGCCGGGGGTGACGGGGCTGCCCGAGTCCACGAAGGGACCGCGCGGGGAGTCGGAGACGGCCACGCCCACGCGCCGTGCCGCCTCGCCGACGCGCCAGTCGGAGGAGGCGCGCGAGGCGCTGTAGTAGAGATAGAACTTCCCGTTCCGGTAGACCACCTCCGGCGCCCACACGTCCGCCTGGTTCCAGGCGCCCGGTTCCGTGGAGCCGTGGAGGACCCCACCGATCTCCTCCCAGTGTACCAGGTCGGTGGAGTGGTACGCCATGATCGGGTTCCCGGTGGCGTAGAGGTAGTACTCGCCGTTGTACTTCAGGATGAACGGGTCGGCCACGCCCTGGGGGCGCGCGAGCACGGGGTTGGTGTAGACGCCCTGCGCCGCGGCGCCGGGCGCGGCCGCCGCGGCGGCGAGAGTGCCGGCCGCCGCCGCGGCGAGCAGGAGGGAGCGGCGCGGGCTCATCGCCCCACCTCCCCCGAGGGCACCGGCAGCTCGACCCCGCTCGGGACGGGGTGGCCGAAGTCCGGCGTGCCGTCCGCCTTCCAGGTGAAGGGCTGGACCCGCACCGTCCGGCGGCCGTGCACGTCCGGAGAGGGCCATTTCACGTCGCGCGCGTGATACACGAGCCAGTCCTCCGTGCCGTCGGGCGACGTGGTGAAGCTGTTGTGGCCGGTGGTGTAGACGTCGCCCGCCGCGCTCTCGTAGGGGGCGAAGACCGGCTCGGGCGACTTGCTCCACGCCGCCGGGTCCATCGGGTCGTCACCGCGGAGACTCAGCATGCCGAGGTAGTAGTGAGGGGTGGCCGTGTGACCGGCCGAGTAGATCACGAAGACGCGCCCGTCGTGGATCAGCGCCTCCGGCGCCTCGATCCAGTAGCCGGCATCCTGCACCCACTCCCCGCCCTCCCGCCGCCAGCCGTGCTCCCAGGGATGGTACGTCCGGTCCGCGATCTTCACCCCCGGCGCCGCGACGTGAGTGGGGCTGCTCAGGGGCGCGATGAAGAGACCGCCCGCGGCGTACATCAGGTAGAGCCGCCCGCCGGGCATGCGGAGCACCGAGGCGTCGATGGCGTAGTGGTCGAAGGCGGGATCCACGCGCACCGGGGGCTCGTACGGGCCCAGCGGATCGTCCGTCTTCGCCTCCAGCACGTAGATGCGGTGGTGGTCGTCGACGCCGTCGGAGGCGGTGAAGTAGAGGTACCAGCGGCCGTCCAGCCGGTGCAGCTCCGGCGCCCAGATCTGGGCGCTCGCCGGGCCGCTCCCGGGCGCCGTCCACACCTTCACCTTCCGCGCGGAGTCGAGGCCGGTGAGCGTCGGCGACTTCCACACCCAGAGCCCGCCCTCGGGGTCGAGGGTCGCGGTGAAGTAGTAGGCGTCGCCATAGCGGATCACCCACGGGTCGCCGGCCTCCTCGTGCACCACCGGGTTGGTGAAGGTCGCTCCCGCCGTCGGCGCGGCGCCGGTCCCGCCTCCCCCCGCGCAGCCGACCGCGATCGTCGCGAGCACGAGCGCACCGGCGGCCGCCGCGCGCCGCCGGTGCGAGGCGCGACCCGGCGCCGTGGTCCGTCCGCTCCCGCCGCTTCTCGTCTCCATGCTACTCCTGGGGCGTGGCTATCCGGCGCCCGTCGATCGCCCAGAGCTCCTGCCGGGCCGGATCGAAGGCGTTGGTGGTGGTGAGCGCCGTCACCGTGCTGGAGTCCCTGACGAAGAGCGAGCCCCAGAGGGCGCGCCTGCCATTCGGGACCGGGAAGGGCCGGGTGGCCCGGCCGAAGTCGCCCGCATCCCGGTCTCCTACCGCGACCACCATCGTGGAATTCGTCCACTCCCCGCCCCGCCCCGCGTTGCTCTGGAAGGAGAGGAGGGTCTCGCCGGTGGGGAACTGCGCCAGGTAGGGCGCGCCGGCGTACGCCCCCACCGGGAGGCGCGCGCCGTCGGCCAGCGCGGCACGGCGCGCGGGGCTCGCGCCGGAGATCGGCTCGTCGAGCGCGGAGCCGTCCCCGGGCAGCCGCAGGAGGACCGGCTTGAAGGGCCCCGCGACCAGACCGTCGTCCTCGATGGCCACGACCAGGCCGCCGTCCTTCAGAAGGAGAGGGACGGGCATCCCGTCGCGGTGGCCGGCCCGGTAGCTCACCCGCTCCGGCGCGGACCAGCTCCGCCCGTCGTCCCACGAGCGGAAGCGGGAGATCTCCTGATCGTCGTCCTGCGCGTGGGGCCACTCGTTGGCGGCGAAGAGCTGGATCTCGCCACTCGGGAGCTGTACCATCGCCGGCTCCCAGATCCCCCGCCCCCACTCGTATCCCGCCTGGAAGACCGTGGCGCGGTCGCTCCAGGTCCGCCCGCCGTCTTCGCTCGCCTCCACCCGGATGGCGAAGTGACGCGACGGGTCCCGGTTGTCCGCGGGCGGCCGGGGGTTGTAGGCCAGCAGGACGGTCCCGCTGCGCAGCTGCAGCAGCGAGGGCACCGCCGCCGCGACCCCTCCCTCGCGCGCCGCCGCGACCACCGGAGCGCTCCACGTCGTCCCGTCGTCGTCGCTGCGGATCACCAGGCTCGCCCCCGCGCTCTCGAAGGAGCAGAGCAGCGCTCCGCTCCGGAGGCGGATCATGCGCGGGTACGAGGCCGGCCCGTCGTAGAGCCGCCGCAGCGTAGCGCCATCCCACGCCACGCGCGTCGCGGCGGAGTAGGGCGCGGCCCGCGTGACCGGAGCGGCGGACCCGGTCGGCTGTACCGCCGCGCTGCACCCCGCGACCAGCAGCGCGGCGAGCGCGGGGAGCCTCACCCCGCCGTGCACTCGCCCGAGGGCGCGTCCACGCTCACTCCCGACGGCACGGGGGTGCCGAAGTCGGGGGAGCCGTCGGCCTTCCAGCCGAACGGCTGCGCGCGGATCACCCGGTCCCACCCCGGCGTGGTGCCGACCTTGGAGTGGTAGACGATCCAGTTCTCCGTGCCGTCGGGAGAGGTGACGAAGCTTGCGTGCCCCACTCCGTAGACCTGGTCCGTGCCCGTGAAGACGGGGCCGCTCTTGATCCAGCTCGCGGCGCTCAGCGGGTTCGCTCCTGGAGACGCCAGGCGCAGCTGCCCCAGCCGGTACTCCTTCAGCCACGACTCGCGGGTGGAGTAGATGATGAAGGTGTCGCCGCCGTGCTCCAGGAACTCCGGCCCCTCCTCCAGGTCCAGCTCCGTACCCCGCTCCCAGCTCTCGGTCGGGGAGGAGATCTCCACGCGGTCGCCGCTGATGGTCCGGGGATCGGACATCGGGGCGATGTAGAGGTGCTGCGGCGTCTTGTCCGTCGAGCTGTTCTCCTCCCACCCCGACCAGACGGCGTAGAGCCGATCGCCGATCTCGCCCACCGTCAGGTCGATCGCCCAGACGGGCTCGGCGCCGGTGTCCGCGTGGTCGCCGGTGTAGAGCATCCCCCGGTCCACGTACCGGCCCTGCGGGTCGTCCCCCTCCGATTCCAGCACCCCGGCCCGCTGGTGGATGTACGGGGGGCCGGACTCGCCGGCGGCGTAGTAGATGTACCAGCGACCGCCGATGTGGTGCAGCTCCGGCGCCCAGACGTTGCTCCGGTTCCACCCCTGCGCGGGCGGGCTCCACACGCGCACGGCGTTCTGCTTCAGCCTGGCCAGCTTGTCGGAGCGCGACACCCAGATCCCCCCGTCGCGCGACTCGACGAAGTAGTACGTGTCGCCCTCCCGCACCACCCACGGGTCCTGCCCCGGGCCGAGCGGGTTCGTGAAGCGGCACGCCGCCTGGGGATCGCCGTCTCCCCCACCCGGAAGCGGGTCGGTGGCCACGGAATGCGCGCACCCCGCCAGGAGCGGGGCGAGCACGGAGCAGAGGAGGAGACCACGAAAGTTCATGCAGGCATCTGGAGGTATTGGTAGCCGGCCCTCACCCGGCGCGCTGAGACGCGCCACCCTCTCCCGTGAATGGGAGAGGGGACTACGGCAAAGGCTTCAGCTCCCCTGTCCC
>DASSTO010000201.1:0-17245 GCA_035707865.1 Longimicrobiaceae bacterium
TTCGGCGGCCTCGCGCTGCTGCTGGCTGCCGTCGGTCTCTACGGCACGCTCTCGTACAACGTGGCCAGGCGCCGGAACGAGATCGGGATCCGCATGGCGCTCGGCGCCGCCTCGGGCGCCGTACTGCGCTCGGTGCTGCGGGAGGCCGGGGTGCTCGTCGTCCTGGGTCTGCTGCTCGGGGGCGTGGCGGCCTGGGCCTCCACGCGGTTCGTCGCCTCGTTCCTGTACGGCCTCTCGCCCACGGACGCCACGGTCTTCGTTACCTCCGTGCTCGCGCTCGTGCTCGCTGCAGCCATCGCGGCGGCTCTCCCCGCCTGGCGAGCCACGCGGGTGGACCCGATGGTGGCCCTGCGCGCGGAGTAGACGGGTGGAAGCAACCGGGAGGGGTTCAGGGGAAGAGCGCCGCCACGGCGCAGGAGAAGCCCGGCAGCACCGGCTCGCCGCCCAGCTCCTCTCCCTCCGAGCGGATCTCGATGCGGTACCCGGCGTCGGGCCGTCGCCAGCCGGATCACACTCGTTCCGCCGCGCCTGTTCGCTTCCGGGACCGGCGAGTCCCACAAACGGACACTCGCGCGTTTGCCCCGTCTGGGAGTCAGGTGGAGTACCCGCCGTGGTCCCAGGCACTTACCGCACTCGAGCTTCCCGGCACGCCCTTTCCTCACTCTGACTCCTGACTCCTGACCCCCGACCCCCCATGCGCTCTGCCCTCGCCACCGCCCCCTCGGCCCGTGCCGCGGAGATCATCCGCCTGCATGACGTCGGCAAGCACGTCGAGACGAAGGCGGGCCGGCTCAACCTCCTCAACCACATCGACCTGGCGGTGCGCTCGGGCGAGTTCCTGAGCATCATGGGTCCCTCGGGCGCGGGGAAGAGCACGCTGCTCAATATCCTGGCGCTCTACGACGGCGACTTCACGGGAGAGTACCGCTTTCTGGGCCAGGACGTGGGGCGGCTGAAGCCGAAGCAGCAACGCGAGCTGAACAAACAGTACGTCGGCTTCGTCTTCCAGCAGTACCATCTCCTGGACGACCTGACGGTTTACGAGAACCTGGAGGTTCCGCTCTCGTACCGCGACGTGAAGCGCTCCGAGCGCGCCGCGATCGTCGCCGACACACTGGACCGCTTCCAGATGGTGGGGAAGAAGGACCTCTTCCCGGGCCAGCTCTCGGGCGGTCAGCAGCAGCTCGTGGCGGTGGCGCGAGCGACGATCGCCAACCCCGCGCTCATCCTCGCCGACGAGCCCACGGGGAGCCTGCACTCCAGCCAGGGGAGGATGATCATGGAGCTGCTGAGGGAGCTGAACGCGGCCGGCACCACCATCATCCAGGTGACGCACTCGGAGGAGAACGCCGGCTACGGTGACCGCGTGATCCAGCTGCGGGACGGCTGGGTGGTGGACGCATGATGGACCGGGTCGCGGAGGCCGGATCGTGAGCGGGCTGCTGCAGGACCTTCGGTACGCGGCCCGTCAGCTGACCCGCTCGCCGGGCTTCGCCCTGGTGGCCGTGCTCACGCTCGCGCTGGGGATCGGCGCCAACGCCGCGCTCTTCGGAGTGGTCGACGTGCTCCTCCTCCGCCCGCCCGCCGGGGTGCGGGAGCCGGGGAGCGTGGTGCGGCTGATGCTGCGGGAGCCGGCGACCGAGGCACGCCCCGCGCTCTTCGGCAGGACGGTCTCGTACCCCGACTACCGCGACATCCGGGACGGGAGCCGGAGCTTCTCGTCGCTGGCGGCGCAGGCGATCGTTCCCGAGTCGTACGGTCGGGGCGGTCGGGCGAGACAGGTGCAGGCGGTGTTCGCGTCTTCCAACTACTTCTCCACCCTCGGCGTGAGGGCGGCGGTCGGCGCTCTCTTCACGCCCGGCGAGGACCGGGGGTACGCGCCGGCCGCCGTACTGAGCTACGACTTCTGGCAGCGCGAGTTCGGAGGCGATCCGGGCGTGATCGGCCACACGATCCAGCTCGGGACCGAGCGCCTTCCGGTCGTCGGCGTGGCGCCGGAAGGGTTTCGAGGCGTGGAGCTCAAGACCGCGGACGTCTGGATCCCGCTGGCGATGAGCGGCAAGCTGGGCTTCTCGCCCGACCCGCTGCGCACGCGCAATATCAGCTGGCTCAAGATGTTCGGCCGGCTGCGGCCCGGCGTGTCGGCTGCGCGCGCGGCGGCGGAGGCGACGGCGGTCGTTCGCGGCATCGACGCGGCGCCTCCGCCCGGCGTGAGCCCCCCCGATCGGTCCGCCTGGTCGGTGGCGGTGACCCCGATCACCGATCATTTCGACAGCAGCGGGAACGGCCAGAGCCCGGTCCCGGTGTGGTTGCTCGGCGTGACCGGCGCGTTGCTGCTGATCGCCTGCGCGAACGTCGCCAACCTCCTCCTGGCGCGGGGAATGGCGCGGCGCCGTGAGGTCGCGGTCCGAATGGCGGTCGGGGCGGGGCGGGGCAGGATCGTGCGTCAGCTCATCGTCGAGAGTCTCGTGCTCGCCCTCCTGGCGGGGGCGGTGGGTGTGCTCGTCGCCGCCTGGGCCGCCTCGCTGCTGAAGCTCCTGCCGCTGCCGGACTCGCTCCCACCGGTCCTGGGCACGCGCGTCTTCCTCTTCACCCTCGTCGTGGCCGTCGCGGCGGGCCTCCTCTTCGGCGTCGTCCCGGCGCTGTCCGCTACCCGGCTCGGGATCGAGGGCGAGCTAAGGGCCACCTCCACCCGCGCCACGCCACGGCGCTCCCTGCTCCGGAATGCGCTCGTCGTCGGTCAGCTCGCCATCTCCCTCGTCCTCCTCGTCGGCGCGGGGCTCTTCCTCAGGAGCCTGCGCAACGTCCAGCAGATCGACCTGGGCTGGGACATCGACCACGTGCTCATCGTCAACGCGGACCTGCACAACGCGGGCTACTCGGAGGCGCGCAGCGCCGACCTCTGGAGGCGCGCGGAGGAGCGCATCCGCGCGCTCCCGGGCGTGGCGGGCGTCTCGCTCGCCCAGGGTGTGCCTTTCTTTTCCTTCATGAGCAGCTCGACGGTTCTTCCCGGACAGTCGAGGAGCGAGGTCCGGATGACGGGTACCGAGCGGGTCGAGCCGGGGTACTTCCGGACGATGGGGATCCCGCTGCGGGCGGGGCGCGGCTTCGACGCGAGTGATCGCGCGGACAGTGCCCGGACGGCCATCGTCGACGAGGCGCTCGCCCGCCTCTACTGGCCGGGCGAGAGCGCGCTGGGGAAGTGCTTCCTGCCGGGCGTCGGCGGGCAGTGCATCCGGGTCGTGGGCGTGGTGGGGAACACCCGGCGCCAGGGGATCCAGGAGCCGCCTCACCCCACCTTCTACACGGCGCTCGGCAGTGCGCCAGGCCATCTGGCCTACGCCACTCTGCACGTCCGCACGACCGGCGAGCCCGCCGGGGAGGTGGCGGCGATCCGGCACGAGCTGCTCGCGCTCGACCCGGACCTGCCGTTCGTGAATGTCCAGCCGCTGACGGAGCTGATCGAACCTCAGCTCGCCCCCTGGCGGATGGCGGCGCTGGTCTTCGCGCTCTTCGGCGCCCTCGCCGTTCTTCTCTCGGCCGTCGGCCTCTACAGCGTGATCTCCTTCCTCGTGGCGCAGCGCACGAGCGAGATCGGGGTGCGCACGGCGCTCGGCGCCGACCGGCGCGACATCATCCGGATGGTGACGGGGGAGGGCGCGCGCGCGATCGCGGTGGGCGTGGTGATCGGCATCGTCGGAGCGCTCGTGACCGCGCGCATTCTGCAGGGCCGGCTCTTCGGCGTCTCCTTCTTCGACCCGACCACCTACGTCGCGGTCGTGCTCGCGCTCGTCGCATGCGGCTGGCTGGCGAGCTGGATTCCCGCCCGCCGGGCGACGCGCGTGGACCCGGTGGTGGCGCTGCGCGCCGACTGAACCCAGATTTCTCCGCATGCCCGACGTACCCGCCCCCCGCATCCTCCTCGCCGACGACCAGCCCGACGTGCTCCAGGCGCTCAAGCTGCTCCTGAAGAGCGAGGGCTACGAGACGGTGACCGCCGCCTCTCCGGGCCAGATCGCGGCCGCGGTGGGTGAGCAGGAGCTGGACGCGGTGCTGATGGACATGAACTACGCTCGCGACACCACCTCCGGCCGCGAGGGCTTCGACCTGCTGACGCGCATCGGGGCGGTGCACCCGAACCTGCCGATCGTGCTGATGACGGCGTGGGGAAGCGTGGAGGGGGCGGTGGAGGCGATGCGGCGCGGGGCGCGGGACTACATCGAGAAGCCGTGGGACAACGCGCGCCTGCTGGCGACGCTGCGCACACAGGTGGAGCTGGGCCGCGCGCTGCGGCGCAGCGAGCGCCTCGCGGGCGAGAACGAGCGGCTGCGTGGCGAGGGGCTCCCGCCGCTGATCGCCGAGTCGCGGGCGATGCGGCCCGTGCTGAGCGTGATGGAGCGCGTCGGCCCCTCCGACGCCAACGTCCTCGTCACCGGGGAGCACGGGACGGGCAAGGAGGTGGTGGCGCGCCGGCTCCACGCGGCGTCCGGGCGGGCGCGCAGGCCGCTGGTGACGGTGAACGCCGGGGGCATCTCGGAGGGCGTCTTCGAGAGCGAGCTCTTCGGCCACGTGAAGGGAGCGTTCACCGACGCGAAGAGCGACCGGGTGGGCCTCTTCGAGATGGCGGACGGGGGAACGCTCTTCCTGGACGAGATCGGCAACCTGCCCCCGAAGCTGCAGGCGAAGCTCCTGCGCGTGCTGCAGACGGGCGAATTCCAGAGGGTGGGCTCGTCGCGCACGCAGCGCGCGGACGTGCGCGTGATCTCGGCCACCAACGTGGACGTCGGGCAGGAGGTGGCGGAAGGCCGGTTCCGCGCGGACCTGCTCTACCGGCTCAACACCGTCGAGATCCGGCTCCCGCCTCTGCGCGACCGGCGGGAGGACGTCCCGCTCCTCGCCGCGCACTTCCTGAGCCGGCAGGCCGGGAAGTATGGTAAGCGCCTGGAGGGCTTCGCGCCCGAGGCGATGCAGGCGTTGCTGGACTACGACTGGCCGGGGAACGTCCGCGAACTGGAGCACGCCGTGGAGCGCGCGGTGCTGCTCGCCCGGGGCGCGCAGGTCACCGAGCCGGACCTCACGCTTCGTCGCGCCGCCTCGCCCTCGTCGGCCCCCGTCCCGGCGCTCGACGAGATGCCGCTCGAGGACGTGGAGCGCATCCTCATCCAGAAGGCGCTGCGCCGCCACGGCGGGAACGTGAGCGCCGCCGCCGAGGCGCTGGGCCTCAGCCGCAGCGCCCTCTACCGGCGGCTGCAGCGGCATGGGCTGTGAGTGAGCGCCGCCGGCCGCTCCGCTACGAGCGCCGCATCCTGCTCCTCGCGCTGCTCGCGGGGCTGCCGGGCTCGGCGCTGGGGCTCGTGCTGCTCTGGCGCTCCGCGGCCGGCGCGGATACGATCTGGACGCTGACCCTCCTCGTCGTGGGCGTCTGGGTGGGGGCCGCGTTCGCGCTGCGGGAGCGCGTGATCCGGCCTCTGCAGACGCTCTCCAACCTCCTCGGTGCGCTGCGCGAGGGGGACTTCTCCATCCGCGCGCGCGGTGCCCGCACCGACGACGCGCTCGGGCTCGCGCTCTTCGAGGTCAACGCGCTCGGCGCGACGCTGCGCGGGCAGCGCCTGGGCGCCATGGAGGCCACGGCGCTCCTCCGGACGGTGATGGGGGAGATCGACGTGGCCGTGCTGGCCTTCGATGGCTCCCGCTCGCTGCGGCTGGCGAACCGTGCGGCGGAGCGCCTGCTCGGCGCCCCGGCCCCGCGCCTCCTCGGCCGTACGGCCGAGGAGCTGGGGCTTGGCGGCTGCCTCGCCGGCCCGGCCCCGCGGACCCTCGACGCCACCTTTCCGGGTGGGCGGGGGCGCTGGGAACTGCGGCGCTCCACCTTTCGCCAGGGCGGGCTTCCGCACCACCTGGTGGTGCTCGCCGACGTGAGCCGCGCCCTGCGGGAGGAGGAGCGCGAGGCGTGGCAGCGCCTGATCCGCGTGCTGGGCCACGAGATCAACAACTCGCTCGCGCCCATCCAGTCGATCGCGGGGAGCCTGAGCGACGGACTGCGACACGAGCCGGTCGACGAGCAGTGGCTGGACGACGTGCGGCAGGGACTCGCCGTCATCCAGAGCCGCTCCGGCGCGCTGGCGCGCTTCATGGCGGCGTATGCGCGGCTCGCGCGGCTCCCCCCGCCCAGGCGTGGACCCGTCGAGGTCGACGGGTGGGTGCGGCGAGTGGCCGCGCTCGAGACCCGCCTGGCCGTCGCAGTGCGCTGCGGGCCGGAGATCACGCTCCACGCCGACGGCGACCAGCTCGACCAGCTCCTCATCAACCTCGTCCGCAACGCCGCGGATGCGGCGCTGGAGACCGGTGGCGCGGTCGTGATCGAGTGGGACCGGCGCGACGGCGCGCTCGAGGTGCGCGTCCTGGACGGGGGACCCGGTCTCCCGGAGAGCGCCAACCTCTTCGTCCCCTTCTTCACCACCAAGCCGGGCGGCTCCGGGATCGGGCTCGCGCTCTGCCGCCAGATCGCCGAGGCGCACGGTGGCAGCCTCACGCTCGAGAACCGGAGCGGCGATGCCGGCTGCATCGCCCGGCTCCGACTTCCCGCCCCAGAATGAGCCGCATGCGAAGCCGCCCGACCACGATCCGGACCGTCGTCATCGCCATTGCCGCGGCCGCCGCGTGGTCGCTCCCCGCCGCCGCGCAGGCGTTACCGCCGGTCCACTCGCAGCCGTACACCTGGAAGAACGTGCAGATGGTCGGGGGCGGCTTCGTGGACGGGATCGTCTTCCACCCCACCGCGAGGGGCGTCCGCTACGCGCGTACCGACATGGGCGGCGCCTATCGCTGGAACGACGGCACGCATCGCTGGGAGCCCATGCTCGACTGGGTGTCGTACGAGGATCGCAACCTCATGGGCGTCGAGAGCATCGCCCTCGACCCGGGCGACCCCGGCCGCGTTTACCTCGCGTGCGGCACCTACACGAACGAGCGCGCCCCGAACGGCGCCATCCTCCGCTCCGACGACCGCGGCCACACCTTCGAGCGGACGGACGTGCCCTTCAAGATGGGCGGCAACGAGGACGGCCGGGGCAACGGCGAGCGCATGGCCGTCGACCCGGACGACGGGCGCGTGCTCTACCTCGGCACGCGCCACGACGGTCTGTGGAGGAGCACCGACGGCGCGGTCACCTGGAAGCGCGTCGCGAGCTTCCCCGACGTGACGGAGCAGCCACCCGCGGGCCTCGCTCCGGTGCAGCGGCGCCGCTGGGGCGGGAACGTCGGGATCGTCTTCGTGCTCTTCGATCCGCGCGGAGGCACCACCGGCCGGCCGAGCCCCACGATCTACGCGGGTGCGTCGCTGATGGGGCGCGACAACCTCTTCCGCAGCACCGACGGCGGCGCCACCTGGCGGCCCGTTCCCGGCCAGCCCACGCGCTACCGCCCCACGCACGCAGTGCTCGCTTCCGACGGGATGCTCTACGTCGCGTACGGCGACAGTCCCGGCCCCTCGCCGATGACCGACGGAGCGGTGTGGAGGCTGGACACGCGCACCGGCGCCTGGACGGACGTCACCCCCGACCGACCGGACCCGGCCGCCGGGCGTGCCTTCGGCTACGCCGCCGTCGCCGTCGACGCCCACCATCCGCGCTGGCTGATCGTCAGCACGTACGACCGCTACGAGGCCGGGGGCGAGAACATCTTCCGCAGCACCGACGGCGGCGCGAGCTGGCGCCCCATCTTCGGTCCCGGCGGCGGGACCTTCGACTTCTCGCTTGCGCCGTACGTCGCCTTCACTCCCATCCACTGGCTCTTCGACATCGAGATCGACCCGGCGAACCCCGACCACGCCCTCTTCACCACCGGTTATGGCGGCTACGAGACCTTCGACCTCACCGACGCGGACGCCGGGAAGCCGACGAAGTGGAGCGTGATGAGCACGGGGATCGAGGAGACCGTGGCGCTCGACCTGCTCAGCCCCACGCGCGGCGCGCCGCTGATCAGCGCCATCGGCGACTACGGCGGCTTCGTCCACCGGGACCTCGACCGGCCGGCGCCGGAGGGCAACTTCAGCGACCCGCGCTTCGCGAACACCACCAGCCTCGCGGCGGGGGACGGCAACCCGAGCGTCGTCGTTCGGGCCGGAGCAGGGGTGCACGGCGACGCCAGCATCGGCTACTCACTGGACGGCGGCCGCTCGTGGCGGCCGGCGGCGAGTACCCCCGGGCCCGACAGCCGCCTCGGCGACGTCGCCGTCTCCTCCGACGGCGCTACCTGGATCTGGACGCCGGCGCGCAGCGCCGTCTACGTCACGCGCGACCGCGGCGCCACCTGGGGTGCGAGCCGGGGCATTCCGGCCGGCACGCGCGTCGTCGCCGACCGCGTCGACCCGACGCGCTTCTACGGGATGGACCTCTTCGGCGGGAGACTGTTCGTCAGCGGCGACGGGGGCGCCAGCTTCGTCGAGCGCACCTTCAGCCTGCCCGGAGGTCTCCCGCCGAGGCCCACCGACCCGTTCGCCCAGCGACGCGGCGACTCGCGCGGCGGTCAGGACCGGCTCTACGCCACCCCCGGCCGGTCGGGCGACCTCTGGATCGCCGCCTTCGACGGCCTCTACCACTCCACGGACGAGGGCGGGGGGTTCGCGAAGCTCCCCGGCGTCCAGGAGATCGCCGCCTTCGGCTTCGGCCGGGCAGCGCCTGGCGCCGCCTTCCCCGCGCTCTATCTCGTGGGGAGGATCGAGGGTGTGCGCGGGATCTTCCGCTCCGACGACGTGGCACGCTCGTGGGAGCGCATCAACGACGACCGGCACCAGTGGGGGCTCATCCTCCAGATCACCGGCGATCCGAAGGAGTACGGCCGCGTCTATGTCGGCACCCACGGCCGGGGTACGCAGTACGGGGACCCGGCGGGGCCAGGTGGGTGAACGGGTGAACGGGTGAACGCTGGGGGCCCGGGCATCGCACCGATGCCCGGGCCCCAGTCCGCGAAGGCGGACTTTGTGTAGTCGTTGCAGCGGTTTCAACCGCCCGGGCCGGAGTCCGGCCCGGCTCTGTCCAGCCGGTCAGGCCTCGTGGGGCGACATCACGCCGAGCACCCGGTCGAGTGCCATCACGTGGCTGCACGTCTGGTGCGTGTGGAAGTAGCTGCAGTCGCAAGTCCACCGGCCCTCGTGGAACTGCACCGTGTGCGGGTTGTTGCGTCCGTCGAACTCCACGGTCAGATCGGTGAAGTGGATGCGCTCCGGCTCATCCGCGTACAGCTTCGCCTTCTGCACCTTGTTGATCATCCCCGAGTCGAACATCGCACACCTCGCGGTCGCAGGATAGAAAAACGAACGCCCATGCAGCACGCTGCATGGGCGATTCAGCACGGCCGACGATCAGCCGACTTGCAATCCTCCGAGTCCACAATCACCACCGCTGAACCTCCGGCTGGATTCGGGTCACGGTTCCACGTGCAGGATACCCACGATCGGGAGCGGTGTCAAGCGCCATGGCCCCCGCCCGCGCCGATTCGCGCCGAACACCCCCGAATCGACACGGTGCGTCGTCGCTGGCGGCCGTCGGAGACATCGACGTAAATGGCGATCCTTCCACACACTTCGGTGTATCATCGGGTGTGAGTCGGAGCACCCGGGAATTCCAAATACTCAGATGAAGAACAGGCTGGTCGACATCGACGCCGCGGGTGGAGTGGACCTCCCCCGCCTGGAGCGGAGCCTCGGCCTGCACGTCCGCCCGGCCGGCCGCGGCCGCTATCGGGTGACGGGCGGGGAGGAGGCCCACTGGGTGGACCTGCACACCGCCCATCATCCCCGTTGTGACTGCGGAGACCACCTCTGGCGTGAGGCGGTCTGCAAGCACATCCTCGCCGCGATGCTGCGCGAGGGCGACGAGCGCGTGCTCTCCGCCATCGGCACGCTCGTCGTGCAGCTGCGCGAGCTGGCGGCGTGACGGGTTACAGGGGACAGGGGACAGGTTACAGCCGACCACTCCGGGGGCCCCGAGCAATCGCGAGATGCTCGGGCGTCCGTTTCCGTGCAGGCTGTCCCCTGTAACCCATCACCTGTGTTTCTCCACGCCCACCTGGCGGCAGCGCTCCAGGACCGGGCAGGTGGAGCACTTCGGCAGGCGGCCGGTGCAGATGTGCTTGCCGAAGGGGACGAGGAGCCGGTTGATCTCCACCCGGTACTCCCGGGGGAGCCTCTCTTCGAGGAGGTGCATCGTCTGCTCGGGGGTGCGGGTCTCCACCAGGCCCCAGCGGTTGGTGACGCGGTGCACGTGGACGTCCACGCCGATCCACGGCTCGCCGCAGGCGATGCCGAGGACGAGGTGCGCGCACTTCGGGCCGACGCCCCGGAAGGAGAGCATCAGCTCCCGATCGCACGGTAGCTCGCCCCCGTGCAACTCCTCCAGTATCCGCGCGATCTCGACGATCTCTCCCGCCTTGCGCTCGTGGAAGGTGGACGCGTGGATGATGCGGTCGAGCTCGGCCTCGCCCAGCGCGACGATCTCGGCGGGCGTACGGGCGCGGGAGAAGAGCGCGCGCGCCATCGGCAGCATCGTTTCGTCTCGCGTGCGGATCGAGAGGATGCACGCGACGAGCTGCTCGAAGGGCGCGCGAAAGCCGTCCTCCGCCAGCTCGAAGAGCGCCGCCTTCGGGAAGGGCTCGACGGCCTGCTCGATTCGCGCGAGCATCAGCGGGACGTCGAGGGGGAGCTTCATGAGAGTGCCAAGTGCAACGTGCCAGGTGCCAGGGATGGAACCACTTGGCACCTGGCACGTTGCACCGTGGTTATTCCGGCCGCGTTCCGCCGACCGCGGGGTCGCCCTTGCTCTGGCCGCCGCGCTCGTGCAGGACCACGCCCTCGGAGTCCGGGCGCTCCTCGCTCGGGGTGTTCACGACGTGCTGCTCGCGCTCCGGGATGCCGGCCATCTTCTGCGCGAGGCGCCCCGGCCGCTTGTCGTAGCTGGGGTCGTCGAGGCCCGGCGCACCCAGGGCGGGCCCGCCGTCCTCCGCGTCCTCGAAGCCTTCCTCCGCGAACAGCTCCTCGCCGAGCGGGTCCTCCTGTTCGATCTCCTCGCGGTCGAACATCGGGTCGGTGTTGCGCTTGTGCATGAGTGCTCCTCCGTGGGTGGTTCCCGTTCGTTCCGTCTAAGTGATTGTCTGCACGGATGATACCAGAGGGACGGGGACCTCCCGGGGATCCGCCGGAACGCGGGGCCCAGCGACGGGCTCGCGGCGGGCGGGGGATCGCGAACGTCCTTTTGTGAATCTCGCCCTTGCTGGTTGGCCACACGGCGGCCATTTTGCTCACCAAACGCTTGTAACGCGGGGTCTGGTTCGTTCGTCTTCCCGTCCGCCACACCCACCTGCCCGGCAGGGCCTGCCGGGGGAGGCAGTGAATGGAACCGAGAATCCTGTCCGATCGCGACTTGTGGATGCTGATCGCCGCGGGTCACCTGAACCTGCGGGGGGCGGACCTGACGGGGGCGATGCTCGAACGGGCCGACCTGACGGGCGCCAACCTCGAGCGTGCATCGCTGCGCGGGGCCCGGCTGAGCGGCGCGAGCCTGAAGGAGGCCAACCTCTCCGGCGCGGACGGGGCCAAGGCCGAGCTCAAGGGTGCGAACCTGACCGGAGCGAACCTCACGGAGGCGTACCTGAAGGGCGCGATGCTCTGGGGCGCGTACCTGGAGGACGCGGTGCTCGAGTGGGCCTACCTGGAAGGCGCGTTCATGGAGTGGTCGGACCTGAAGCGCGCGAAGCTGACCGGCGCCTACCTGAAAGGCGCGAACCTGACCGGCGCGGACCTCGAGGGCGCGCAGCTCAAGGGCGCCAATCTCACGGGTGCGTACCTGCGCGGAGTCGACCTCTCGAGCACGAACCTGGAGTGGGCGACGCTCGAGTGGACGTACCTCTCGGGGGCGACCCTCGCCGCCGCCGACCTGCGCGGCGCGAACCTCACCGGCGCGGACCTGGCCGGCGCGAACCTCGCCGGTGCGAACCTCTCCGGCGCCGTGCTCCGCGGAGCGGATCTGACCGGCGCGAACCTGAGCAAGGCCGAGCTGAGCGGCGCGGACCTCGAGCGTGCCGAGCTGACGGAGGCGAAGGTCTCTCCGGAACAGCTGGGCCGTGCCCAGGGAGGGATTCCGGGAGAGGGGATCGCCTAGCCGGTCCCGACGATTTGCCCGGCCCGGCCGGCGGGCCTAGATTGTCTCCGCGGAGCCGGACCCACCCCACCCGAGCGGATCGACAGCCGATGACGGAGCACACCGCGGAGCCCGGCGTGGCGCAGGCCATCGTGGAACGCCGTCGAGCGCGGGTGCGGTGTGCGGCCGGCACGCATCGGCAGCCGGTTGGCGTGCACGCCGAGTCCCTCCCCCGCGAGCGAGCCGAGTACCTCCGCAAGGAGGCGGAGGAGCTGTACTGGAACGAGCTCGCCTGGGAAGAGCTCACCGACGAGGAGGTGGTCTCCGGCGGTCACCTGACGGAGCTCGCCTTCACCGGCTTCCTGGCGTTCGTCGACGGCCTCCTCCTGGACGGCACCCCGGCCGAGTCCCTCGCACCCGCCCGCCCGCACCCCGACGTCATCGAGGAGATCCTCGTCTTCCTCGCCGAGCAGGTGGCTGCCTTCACGGCGGAGCTCGAGGGCGGGGCGGACTCGCAACGCGTGGTCTGGGCCCGGTCCATGACCGAGCGGCTCATCGATCTCGTCCTCTGTCGGCTCTACCAGCTGACCCCGGAAGAATGCGAGGAGGTCGACGCGGGTGAGTGATCGGACGGACCCGGCGCGCCCGGACCGGCTCCGGTCCGGCGCGTCGACCCTCGCGGCGACGGCGCGCCGGCTCACGACCCGGCCCCGTCCCGGTACCCCCTATCTCGCCGGCGCGCCCCTCCTCATCGCGCATCGCGGCGGCTCGGCCCTCGCCCCCGAGAACACGACCACCTCCTTCCGTCAGGCGCTCGACTGGTGGGGTGCGGACGTCCTCGAGATCGACGTCCAGCCGACGTGCGACGGGGAGGTGGTCGTCTTCCACGACTCCACCCTGGACCGCACCACCGACGGCCGGGGACCCGTGGCGGCGCATTCCCTGGCGCAGATCCAGGCGCTCGACGCCGGCTACCACTTCACCCCGGACGGGCAGAGTCATCCCTACCGCGGCCGCGGCGTGACGGTGCCGACGCTGGGGGAGGTGCTGGCCTCCTTTCCGGGCGTGCGCGTGAACGTCGAGATCAAGGACGGTCGCGCGCAGGAGCGCGTGCGCGAGGTCGTCGACGCGGCCGACGCGGCGCAGCGGGTGCTGATCGCCGCGGGCCGGCGAGCGAACCGGAGCCGCTTCGGCGACTACCGCGGCGCGGTGAGCGCGTCCGGGGAGGAGCTCCGCTCGTTCTACATCGCCCACCGTCTGCACGCCGCCGCGCTCCACCGCTGCGACGTGGACGCGCTGCAGATGCCGGAGCGACACGGCGACCGGCAGGTGCTCTCGCCCCGGCTCGTTCGCGACGCGCACGCGAAGAACATCGCCGTCCACGTCTGGACCATCGACGACGCGGCCGAGATGCGCCGGCTCCTGGATTGGGGCGTCGACGGCATCGTGACCGACCGGCCGGACCGGCTGGCGCAGGTGCTCCACGAGCGGATCGGCCGCCCGGTGCCACCGGGCCCGCCCGCCGCGGAGAGAGCGCCCTTTCTGGAACGGTTGTTGCTCGCCTGACGCGCACCATGGCGAGGCGTTCACGGCGTGCGCGAGGAGGAGAGATGGCGCGATACGACGCGGGGTGGGGGATCGATACGCTCGGCGGCTACGGCCGCGATCACGGGGCGCGGGCGCGGGGCGGGGCGCCCGGCGCCCGGCCCGTCGGACGCTACGACCGCGACCTTCCGTCCGGCGCCGGGTGGGAGGGCTCCTTCGAGGGAATCTACGGACCGGGCCGCTATGGCCTCGGCCCGTACCACGACCGGCTCCGCAAGCGCCGCCGCTCGGACGACGAGCTCCGCGACGACGTCGAGGAGACGCTCTTCTACGACACCTGGGTGGACGCCGACGCCATCACCGTCGAGGTGAAGGACGGCGTGGTGACGCTGCGGGGCGACCTCCCGAATTACGAGGAGATCCGCTACGCCACCGACGACGCGTGGGACGTGGACGGCGTCGTGGGTGTCCGCTCGGAGCTCACCGTCGCGGACGGCCGCCGGTAGGCGACTCCGCCCGCCCCGAGCACCCGGACCGGCCGCTCGCCCGGGCGAGCGGCCCCATGGCTACATGCCCGCTCGCCCCCTAGAAGAACGCTTCCGCACTCATCTACTCGAGATCGGCGTGGGCCGCGAGCCCGCGCCGTTGCTCGTGGCGCTCTCCGGCGGCTGCGACTCGGTCACCCTCCTCTTCCTCCTGCGCTTCTGCGCCCCGGATCCCGGCCTGCGCCTCACCGCTGCGCACCTGGACCACTCGATGCGGCCCGAGAGTGCCGCGGATGCCGGCTGGGTCGCGGGGCTCTGCGCCGCGTGGGGCGTTCCGCTCGTGCGTGAGCGGCTCGACCGTCCGCCGCTCAACGAGACGGAGGCACGCCGCGCGCGCCACGCCTTCCTGCGCCGCACGGCGCGGTCGCTCGGTGCCGGCCTGATCGCCACCGGCCACCACGCGGACGACCAGGCCGAGACGGTGCTCTTCCGCGCGCTGCGCGGCACCGGGCTCGCCGGCCTCGCGGGCATCCGCGCGCGCGGCGAGGGCGGCCTCGTCCGGCCGCTGCTCCCCTTCTGGCGACGCGAGATCGAGCGCTTCGCGCGGGAGCGGGGCCTTCGCTGGCGCAGCGACCGCTCGAACCTCTCGCTCGGGCCGGCGCGGAACCGGCTCCGGCACGAGATCCTCCCGCTGGCCGAGCGCTGGGTGGCGCCCGCGGCGCGGCGCAACCTCGTCTCCCTCTCGGCGCTCGCCCGAGAGGCGGAGGCGGCGCTCGACGCGCTTGCCGAGGAGGCGTTCCGCGCCCTGGTGACCGAGGAGGAGAGGGCGTTCGTGGTTGCCAGAAGCGGGCTTTCGGGTTATGATTCGGCCGTCGTCTCCCGCGTTCTGCGCGCTCTGCTGCGTCGTTTCGGTGTCGTCCCGGGTCGCGCCGGAACCCGAGCGACGCTTCAGTTTATCCGGGAGGCTCCGAGCGGGCGCACGCGCGAGCTGCCCGGCGGCGTCCGGGTGACGATCGAGTTCGACCGGGCCAGAGTGGAGCGCCCGGCCGACGCGCCGGCCGAGCCGGAGGGCCGGCCGGTGGAGATCGGCGGTCCGGTGCCGGGAGGCGAGGAGCTGCGGGCCGGCGGCCGTCGGTACCGGGTGGAGTGGGGGCCGGAGAGCACGGGCGCGGAGCTCGAGCTGGCGCTGCCGCTCACCGCGATCCACTTCCCGCTTCGGCTCGGGGCCTGGGAGCCCGGCGATCGGATCCGCACGGCCGGCGGTACGAAGAGCCTCAAGAAGCTCTTCGTGGAGCGCCGCGTCCCGCGCGCGCGCCGTCACCGGCTCCCCGTGCTTCGCGACGCGACCGGCACCGTGCTCTGGGTGGCCGGCGTCGCACGATCCTCGCTCCCGACGCTCGATGCGGGCGGGCCCTGTCTCTTCCTCTCGATCCGTGATGCTCGACCCCGACCAGATCCTCGCCCGGACCGGAGGTCGTGAGATCCGACGCGTCGTCCTCACCCCCGAGCGGATCCGCGAGCGGGTGGAGGAGATGGGCGAGGAGATCGCCGCGTACTACCCGGCGGGCGAGGATCTCCTCCTGGTGGGCCTGCTCAAGGGCTCCTTCATCTTCGTCGGCGATCTCGTGCGCGCGCTCCCCCGACCGCTGCAGGTGGACTTCCTGGTGGCCTCCAGCTACGGCGACGCGACGACCTCCTCCGGCAGCGTCCGGCTGCTCTACGATCCGGAAGCGGATCTACGTGGCAAACACGTGGTATTAGTGGAAGACATCGTCGATAGCGGGACCACGCTCAACCGGCTGATCCCGCTTCTGCGCGAACGCGGGCCGCGCTCCCTGGAGATGTGCGCTCTGCTCCACAAGCGCATCGCCTCTCACCTCGAGCTGGAACCACGCTGGGTGGGCTTCGACGCTCCCAACGAGTTCCTGGTCGGCTACGGTCTGGATTACTCGGAGAACTTCCGGAACCTGCCGTTCATCGCGAGCTTGTAGGCCTCGGAGGAGGCGGGTATGCTCCCGCTGTTCCATTGCGAAGGAAGTCATCATGGCTGACCGCGAACCGAATCGTCAGAACCGCTCCCGCTGGGGCCGCTACTCGAAGGCGGCCTCCCTGTGGGTGCTCATCTTCCTGATCCCCTTCGTCCTGCTGGAGGTGATGAACTCGCGCGACCGCGGCGCGGAGCTCACTTACTCGCAGCTCGTTCAGCAGGTGGATCGGGGTAATATCGAGAAGGCGGTCTTCATCGAGGGGCAGGTGATCGAGGGTGATCTCCGCACTCCGATCGCGGGAGAGCAGGGCGCGCAGGTGCAGCACTTCCGCACCGAGCTGCCGGTGAAGGACTCGCAGGCGCTGGTCGACCGGCTCCAGCAGGCGGGCGTCAAGATCAGCGCCCGCCCGGCGGACCGCGACTGGTGGTCGCTCCTCCTCGCTGCGCTGCCTTGGCTGCTGATCATCGGCTTCTACCTCTTCATCGCGCGCCAGATGCAGTCGGGCGGCGCGAAGGCCTTCCAGTTCGGCAAGTCGAAGGCGAAGCTGCTCTCGGGTGATACGCCCAGGGTCACCTTCGACGACGTGGCCGGCGCGGACGAGGCCAAGTACGAGCTGCAGGAGATCATCGAGTTCCTGAAGGACCCGAAGAAGTTCTCGCGCCTGGGTGGGAGGATCCCCAAGGGCGTGCTCCTGGTGGGCCCTCCGGGAACGGGCAAGACGCTGCTGGCGCGCGCCGTCGCCGGCGAGGCGGGCCGGCCGTTCTTCTCCATGTCCGGTTCCGACTTCGTGGAGATGTTCGTGGGCGTGGGCGCGAGCCGGGTGCGCGACCTCTTCGAGCAGGGCAAGGCGCACGCGCCGTGCATCATCTTCATCGACGAGATCGACGCCGTGGGCCGCCATCGTGGCGCGGGCCTCGGCGGCGGGCACGACGAGCGCGAGCAGACGCTCAACCAGCTCCTCGTCGAGATGGACGGCTTCGAGGCGAACGACGGCGTCATCCTGATCGCCGCCACGAACCGTCCCGACGTCCTCGACCCGGCACTGCTGCGCCCGGGGCGCTTCGACCGGCAGGTGGTGGTCGACGCGCCGGAC
>DASSTO010000202.1:0-13413 GCA_035707865.1 Longimicrobiaceae bacterium
CGGGGGACGGGATGTATCTGCCGCCGGACCAGAGGGTGAAGATCTGGTGAGAAGGAAGCTATCAGCTATCAGCTATCAGCAACCGCTGGCTGATAGCTGATAGCCCCGGGCACTTCCCTCATCCCGTCACCCTTCCGAAGAACGCCTTCAGGTAGCCCGTCTCCGGGATCGCGGGGTGGATGGGATGGTCGGGCGCCTGGTGGCCCTCCTCCAGGATCTGCAGCTCGCGGCCCGCGTCGCGGCTGGCGCGCAGCATCACACCGAGCAGCGCGTCGCGCGAGAGATGGAAGGAGCACGAGGCGGAGACGAGGAAGCCGCCGGGCGCCAGCAGGTCGAGCGCCATCCGGTTCGCGCGGAGGTAGGCCCGCTCGCCCTGCTTCGCGTCCTTCGTGCGCTTGATGAAGGCGGGCGGGTCGAGCACGACCACCCCGAAGCGCTCCCCGCGCTCGCGGAGCTGGCGGAGGACGTCGAAGGCGTCGCCCTGCGCCGTATCGACCCGCTCCGCGACGCCGTTCAGCGCCGCGTTGTGCCGCAATACGTCCAGCGCGGGCGCCGACGCGTCGACACAGAGCACCTCCGCCGCCCCAGCGGCCGCCGCCTGCACCCCCCAGCCGCCCGCGTACGAGAAGACGTCGAGGACGCGGCGAGCCGGCACGTAACGGCGCAGCCGCGCGCGGTTCTCCCGGTGGTCGTAGAACCAGCCCGTCTTCTGCCCCTCCAGGAGAGGCACGTCGAAGCGCGCGCCGTTCTCGACGATCTCCACCCGATCCGGCACCCGGCCGAGCGCCGACTCGCTGTAGAGCGCCAGCCCCTCCAGTACGCGGCTGCCGGTGTCGTTGCGGAAGAGGATCCCCGCGGGCCGCAGCATCTCGTCGAGCGCGCCGACGACCTCATCGCGGATGCGCTCGACGCCCGCGGTGGTGATCTGCACCACCAGCGCGTCACCGTAGCGATCGACGACGAGACCGGGGAGGAGGTCGCCCTCGCCGAAGACGAGGCGGTAGAAGGGCCCGGGGTAGAGGCTCTCGCGCAGCGCGAGCGCCGCCGCCAGCCGCTCGCGCAGGAGCGCGGCGTCGAGAGGCCGGCCCGCGTGCCGGCTCACCAGCCGCGCGCAGATGAGCGAGCGCGGGTTCACGTAGCCGCTGCCCACCGGCGCGCCGCGGCTGTCCTCGATCCGCACCGGCTCGCCCGGCTCGAAGGCGGTGAGCGGAGTGCGCTCCACGTCCACCTCGTTGCTGAACACCCAGAGGTGCCCGGCGCGCAGGCGGCGGTCCTCGTTCTTCTTCAGTCGGAGCGCGGGCAGCATCATCGGCGCGGGGTGCGGGTTCGCCTCCAAGCTACGCCCGCGCGGGGGGCGCGGGAAGGCGGGCAGGGTGCCTCCTGCCCGCGGCGGGCGCGCGCCGGTACCACTCCGGTCGCGGCGCGGGCGACCACCCCTTCAAGTCGCTCCAGCAGCTGCCGAGACTCGAGATGGGCCTCGTCGACCCCGGGTTCTGCACGAGAACGGCGTCTTCGCCGCCTCCGGAGGGAGGTGCCGGACGTGGACGACACCGAAGAAATCCCGGAATCTCGGGTCACGTGGGCGGGTCGGTGATCGGCGAGAAGACAAGCTGTTGCGGTGTTATCACTTGCGGCGACGTGCTTGCGCGGTGCCGTGAATTCGGGCAACTTTGCCCGCACTCCGGTCCGATGGGCCAGCCCATGTAGGATGATGCTCCCGGTGAGGGCGCCGGGGTGGGACGGTTTCACCAGCTGGATGGAGCTGAGTTGACGGAATCGCATGTTCGTGAGGCGGAGCGGCCCGGTTCGATGGGCCGCCGCCGCACACTGAGCCTGGCGCTGCTGGCGGCGTTCGCGGTGACGGGCACTCTCCCGGTGCGGGAGCTGAAAGCCGCGCCGCTCCAGGCCTCGAAAGACACCCTTCGCACCCCCCCGCTCTACTTCCAGTCGGGCCTTCTCAGCACCAACTACCTGGCGCGGGCGGCGGAAAAGGTGCTGTCGCCGGGGCACGAGGTTCCCGTGGTGCACGCGACGATCTCGGACAGCATCGGCTCGCTGCGCGCGGAGAGCTACGCGCAGCGCTTCGGGATCGCCCGGGAGCTGGCGCAGAAGATTGTCGATGCGGCGCTCTCGGAGGGGATCGACCCGGAGCTGGGCTTCCGCCTGGTGCACACGGAGAGCCGCTTCAAGACGCGGGCGCATGGTCCGTCGGGCGCGGTCGGCCTCACGCAGCTCATGCCCGGCACGGCGCGGACGATCGACCGTTCGGTCGACTCCCGCGAGGAGCTGATGGACCCCGCCACGAACCTGCACGTGGGCTTCCGGTACCTCCGGCAGATGATCGAGCGCTACGGGGGCGACGTGCGGCTCGGCCTGCTGGCGTACAATCGCGGGGAGATCGCGGTGGACCGCGCGCTGAGGAGAGGCAAGAACCCCGAGAACGGCTACTCGAGCAAGGTGCTCGGCACCCGGACGACGCACCCGTACAGGGGGAAGGGGCTGGTGTCGAAGCAGCCCGCACCGAAGGCGAAGCGGCCGAGCCACTAGCCGAGGCACGGCGGACGATGATCGAGGGCCCCAGCCTCCGCGCGGAGGCTGGGGCCCTCGATCATCGTCAGTGCGACGCCTCGATCCCGCTCGCGAGGACGTGCGGCACCGCTCGCTCGCCCGCGCGGCCCACCGAGACCTCGTAGTAGTAGCCACGGCCCGGGAGCGCGTCCACCTCCCGCGGCGTGATCCCCCACTCGCCCTCCGCCCCGACGATCCGCATCCCGCGCCCGGCCTCCTGCTCGCGCGCGAAGAAGAGCATCGCCATCCTCGCCGCGCCCGGCGAGCCCTCGTCGAGGATCGCGGGCGAGACGCTCTCGATGAGAGCACTGAGCGGGTCCATCAGCCCGTCCGGCCCCGTGGGGTGCCCGTTCTCGGTCCGCACGAGCGTCGCCCGGGGGGCGCCCTCCTCCACGAACTGAATCACGCCGTACGCCATGCGCTCTCCCCCTCTCCGCGGATCTCCTTCCGCCGTCGCCGTAGGGGCGCCGCCGCAAGCCGCGGGCCGGGGGGAGGGAAGCGCCGAGTGCCGAGTGCACGGGGCTCCTACCCCCTCACCCTCCCGCCGTGATCTTCGCGTAGTAGGCGCTCACGTCGAAGTCCACGGGGTTCACCTCGAACTCGCGGCTGCCGAGGAAGTAGCCGGTGGTGGGGAAGTAGGGCGGCGGGCGCTTCTCGGCGCACTGGTCGTAGGCGTAGCGCTTCAGGTAGCCGGTTGCGCCGGGGCTGGCCTGCTGGCCGACCGCCCCGCGCCGCTCCTGGATGATGCCGCCGGTGATGTAGAGGCAGCCGCGCCCCGCGAACTGGCCCTGACAGCGCTCGGTCTTCGTGGCGCCGCTGTCGTAGTTCTCGGCGCCGAAGCTGCCGAGGGTCAGCAGCACGGCGTGGATCACCTCGTCGCTGGTGTTGTCGTAGGTGCGGAAGTTGGTTCCGTGGTCGTCGTTCGGGTCCATGGGGGCGTTGATGGCGTTGTCGGCCACCACGATGTCGCCGCCCGAGAACAACCCGAGGATGTCGGTGCAGCTACCCGCGGCGGGGTCGGTCTCGTACATCACGTCGTCGGCGATGACGATGTTGCCCGTGGTCGCCAGCGTCACGCGCCCGCGGAGCGTTCCACTGATGGCGACCTTGCCGTCGACGAAGATCACGCCCTTGAAGTTCGGGTTGTAGTCGTGCCCGAGGGGGAAGAGGTACTCGGCGTCGGGGCGTGAGCTCAGGGCCGCCGGCATGGAGCCCGGCCAGGTGCCCGTGTACTTGATCCACTGCCCGGCGCCGTCGTCGGCCTGGAACTGCTGGTCCGCGACCAGGGAGTCGGAGCCGCCCAGGTAGCAGCGGGCCTGCGAGCCCATCACTCCCTGCATCACGCTCAGCGGATTGTCGGAATCCTGCGCGTAGACGCCGCTCGCTCCCGGCTCGAGGGCCATCACGTAGAACCGCCCGTCGCTATGGACGTGTCCGCAGTTCGGGTTCTGCGCGGGGTAGACGGTGGGCTCCGTCGTGCAGACGCGGCTCCATCCGTAACCCGTGCAATGCTTTCCCCCGCTCTGGTACGCTACCCGCCCGGCGGTCACCCAGCGCGCGTCGCTGGACTGGTAGACCTTGAAGAAACCCTCGTTCGGGCCGTCGGCCCGGCCGTCGCCGTCGAGGTCGATGGTCACGAACTCGATGCGCGTCGTCGCCTGGCCGTCGGCGCCGTCGTTGCTCCCGACGAAGGCGGCGTTGCCCATCTCCGCCTGCGACTTCAGCCGGCTGAGCTGCGCGACGTCGGGCATCTCGATGCGGCCGACGTGCTCCTGCAGGCCCTGCATGAAGCGCGCGTACTGCTTGCCGTTGACGGTCGAGTGCGTGGTCACGGGGCCGTGGAAGATCGGCCCGCCGCTGTAGTCGCCGAGTACCTGGATCCGGTCGTTGGAGTGCACCGGCCCGAAGAGCTGGTCACCGGTGACGAAGTAGATCGGGTTCCCGTGCGTGTCGGTCTCGTGGTCGGTGAAGTAGGCGAACTTGGCGAAGCTCTCCTGGGTGAGGTCCTGCCGCCAGACGGCGCGGTTGCCGTGGCCGTCCTCGACCACGGAGAGCACGGTGCCGAAGACGCCGTACTGCCCGCTGGAGACGCCGGTGGGCCCGACGTAGACGTGGCGGGTGAGGCCCACGATCGAATCGCCCCAGGCGTCGAGCATCGGCAGGCTGTCGCCCGGCAGCTCGACGAAGCCGGAGTCGGGATACAGGGCGGGGTCGCGGTTGACGAGCGCGCGGCCAAGGTAGAGGCCGGAGACGGCGGCGTCCTCCATCGACGACTGCTTGCTCGCGGCGGCGTTGATGAGACGGGCGTTGCCGAGCACGCTCACCGAGGCGAGCGCCATCGCGCCGACGGCGAGGGTGAGGAGGAGGACGAACAGCAGCGCGAAGCCACGCTCGTCGCTCAGGCGGGACGTGGAGGAGTACATGGTCGCTCAGGGGTTCACGTGCACGAGCGCCGACGTCTGGAGCCCGGACAGCGCGGGGGTGCAGTCCTGCGCCGCCACCGCGTACTGGTAGCTGCTGTCGGCGGCGACCTGCTCGTCGGTGAAGCTGTAGGTGCTCTGGCCGGCGGGAATGCTGAAGTACGGCGGCCCCCAGTCGGTCGCGGTGTCCTCGCGGCGGTAGATGGCGTAGCGGACGACGTCGTCCTCGCCGTTCCCGTCGTCCACCGAGCCGTTCCAGGCGAGCTCGATCGCCGGCGAGCCGGCGACCTGGGCGGCGCTGACGGAGAAGCCGGCGGAGGGCGGATCGCCGCAGGTGTGGAGCGGCTCGCGCCCCGCGTTCGGCATCCGGATGATGCGCTGGATGGCGCGCGTCTGCTCGACGCCGCCCTTCCGGCCGCTCGTGGCGGTGAAGCTGACGCGCACCGCGCGGATGCCGTCGATCCGGGCCGCCGCGGCCGTGTCCGCCGCGGCGTGGTGGATGGGAACCCGGTGGGCGAGCGGCAGCGCGCTCCCCGGGATCCACGCGGCGGACACGGCCGCGGTGTCGCTCTCCTGCAGCTCCTGGTAGGCGAAGAACGGCTGCCCGGCGGTGTGCAGCAGCCCGCGGGTGACGACCGCCGGCGCCAGGTCGTTCACCTGGCGGAAGAGCACGTAGTCGTCGGCGCGGGAGGTGCTGGTGTCGGGGGCGAAGAAGAAGATGATCGTCTCCGCCGCGCTGGTGCCGCCGCCGTCGCGGTAGGTCGAGTCGGGATAGGCGAAGCTCGTCCCGGGCAGGGTGATGCGGCGGGTGCGCGTGAGGGAGCCGACCTGCGCGGCCGGCGCGGAGGGGTCGAAGTACAGGGCGAAGGCGTCGGCCGAGTCGTTCGTCGCGAAGTCGACGTTGAACGCCACCGTGCTGGTGTCGGCGTAGACCAGGAAGGGCTGGCCGTCGGGCACGCCGGTGCCCACCGAACGCAGGTTCTCCTCGAGCTGGTCCGCGGCGAAGCGGTGGCGCTGCAGCACGTCCATCCGCCCGGTGCCCAGCGCGAAGGCCTGCTGCTGCTGGCGCGCGAAGCTCAGCGCGGCGGAGAGCACCAGCCCCATGACGACGATCGCGACGAGCAGCTCGATGAGCGTGACGCCTGCGCGGTTACGAAGGTGGGGAGTTCTCATGGGGCACCGATCACCAGCGTACGGGTGACCGTGTCCCGGCCGGCCGGTCCGGTGACGCGCACGCTCACCGTGGTGAAGCCGCCGTCGTCCGCCCGCACCGCGGTGGTGCGCTGGAAGCCCGCCGCGCCCGCGACGGGGTTCTCGGTGCCGGCGTAGTGGTCGCCGAGCGCGCCGTAATCCGGGTCGCTGGCGATCTCGTGGATCCGGCTCGCCGCGAGCTGGGCCGCGGTCGCCCGGGTGTCCTCCTGCCCGACGTCGCTCACCAGATGGTCGGTGATGGAGGCCTGCACTCCGAGAAGCGCGATGCCCAGGATCACCATCGCCACCAGCACCTCGACGAGGGTGAAGCCTTCCGTTCCGCGGGTCTTCATTGCGCCACCTCCCAGCCGGAGGTGCCGTAGCTGTACCACAGCGCGCGCCCCGTGGAGCGCTGGATCATTCCCGCGCGCGCATCGTGGGCGTGGGCGGGATCCAGGAGCCCCTGCGTGCTGGTGATGTAGAAGCCCCCCTCCTCGCTCGCGCTCCCGTCGCGGTGGAAGACGAGCGCCGGCATCCCGTCCTGCTGGAAGATGAAGCCGACCGCCCCCTCGCCCGGCGCCCCCGCCGGCGCGGTACCGTGGCCGAAGTGTACCGCGTCGCCCAGCGACTCGTAGCGAACCTCCTCCCCCGCATCCACCTGGAGGTTGTTGTTCGCGTCGTCGTGGATGCGGAGCCGCGCCCCGGCGGTGTCGAACGCCACCACCACGTTGTGCTCGCGCTGCACCGCCTGCCGCTGCGCGGAGAGCAGCACCGCGCTCGCGGTCTGCGCCGCCGTGTCCACCGCGTAGCCCGAGAAGTCCAGCCGCGGTACCGCGATCGCTGCCAGAATGCCCAGGACGACGAGGATGGTGCACACCTCGATGAGGGTGTACCCCGCCGCCTGCCGCCGCGCGGGCGCGGCTCCCGGATGGTTGGGGAGTTCCACGTGCATGATCGGAGGAGTGGTGTCGTGAACGATAGCCCCCCGGCGGGGTGGTCACCCTCCGGGGCGTCAAGAGGCGGACCGCTCGCGGGCCCGGGGGTCTAACCAGGCGAACGGCAACTGCTTACGAGAGCGGCGCGGCGTGTGCGGGCTTCGGCTGGTTGCCGCGGATTGCACGGCTCGCCGCATAGTGCACGGGGCGCACGGCCGGCGGAGGGCTGGCGGGAGTGCCACGGCGGGCCTATGCTCCCCGCGGGAGTATCGGCCGGCCCGGCCGCGAAATGCACCGTCTGCACGGAAATGCTAGCGACGACCGCAGTGGATCCCGCGACACCGGTCCTGAGCGCTGGAGCGATCGTGCTCCGGCTCGGGATCGCGTTGCTCCTGGTGGTGGCGAACGGCTTCTTCGTGGCGGCGGAGTTCGCGCTGGTGGGCGCGCGGCGCACGCGGATCGAGGCGCTGGCGGAGCAGGGGGGGGCGCGGGCGCGCTTCGCGCGGGACGCCATCCACCACCTGGACCACTACATCTCGGGCACGCAGCTGGGGATCACGCTGGCGTCGCTGGGCCTGGGCTGGGTGGGCGAGAGCACGCTGGCGAGCGTCTTCGTCCGGTGGTTCGCGGCGCTGCCGGAGCCGTGGAGCGCGGTGGCGGGGCACGCGGTGGCGGTGGCGGTCGCCTTCGCGCTCATCACCTTCCTGCACATCGTCCTGGGGGAGCTCGCGCCCAAGTCGCTCGCCCTCCTCTTCCCGGAGCGCGTGGCGCTGTGGACGGCGATGCCGCTCGTCTTCTTCTCCCGGGTGACGAAGCCCTTCATCTGGATCCTCAACGGCGCGGCGTCGCTCGTGCTGCGCGCCGTGGGTCTGCAGTCGCCGCGGGAGGTGGAGCGGGTGCACCGGCCGGAGGAGATCGAGATGCTCCTGAACCAGTCGTTCGAGCACGGGCTGCTCGCGGAGGAGCCGGTCGAGATGATCCGGGGGGTCTTCGACCTCTCGGAGACGACGGCCGCCGAGGTGATGACGCCGCGCACGCAGATGGTCGCGGTCCCGAGCAGCATCCCGCCGGACGAGCTGGCGAACGTCTTCATCGACTCCGGCCACTCGCGCATTCCCGTCTACGAGGAGAGCATCGACCACATCGTGGGCGTGGTGCTGGCGCGCGACTTCTGGCGGGCGCGCCGGGACCGCGCCTTCATCCGCATGCACCACCTCATCCGTCCCATCCCCTTCGTTCCGGAGAACAAGGACGTCGAGCACCTCCTGCAGGAGATGCAGCGCGAGGGCGTCCACGTCGTCGTCGTGCTCGACGAGTACGGCGGTACCGCGGGCCTGGTGACGGTGGAGGACCTCCTCGAGGAGATCGTCGGCGAGATCGCGGACGAGCACGAGGTGCAGCGCGAGGAGATCCGCGAGGAGGGCGGCCGCGTGCTGCTCGCCGGGCGCGTGCTGGTCCCCGACCTGAACGAGCGCTTCGGCCTCGCCCTGCCGGAGGACGAGTACACCACGGTGGCCGGCTTCGTGATGGGCCGGCTGGGGCGGGTCGCGGAGGAGGGCGACGTCGTGGAGTTCGAGGGCGGGTCCCTGCAGGTACTCACGATGGCCGGCCGGCGCGTGGAGCTGCTGGAGCTGGAGCTGGAGCCGCGCCCCGCGGGGGAAGAGGACGGAAGAGGGCACACGACGGGGTGAGGAGCCGCGTCTGGCCTCGTCGGCCCGCGTACCTGGCGGGCGCGCCACCTCTGGCATGGAACTTCCCCAGGAACGAGGTGAACGGCCACCCCCTCACTCGAAAGATACCATGCTTACCATGCTACTGGTGGCTGCGCACCTCGCGGCTGCTCCGGTCGCTCCGGCCACCGTCCCGCCCGAGCAGCCGGTCGCTCGTGTCACCACCGCGCAGAGGGCGCCGGCGATGCGCCTGGAAAGGGTGTCGGCGCCGGAGCGCTCGAGCCGCGCAACCGGGACTGCTCAGGCGCCGGCGGCCGAGAGCAATCGGTCGCTGCTCGTGATCATCCTGCTCGCCGTCGCGATCGGCGCTCTGCTGGTGGTCGCGTTCTGAATGGCTCGCCGTGACGAGGGGCGGCTCCAGGACCCGCATTCCTTCGCCGTCCCGGAGCAGGCCCGCGTCGCTCACGTGGAGCTCGACCTCCGCGCGGACTTCCGGGAGCGGCGGCTGGACGGCACAGCGACGCTCGACCTCGCGCTCGCCACCGGCGCGACGGAAGTGGTGCTGGACACGCGCGACCTGGACATCCGCGGCGTCACCGACGGGTCGGGCCGGGCGCTGGACTGGTCGCTCGGCGAGGGGCGGGCGAGCAACCCGGTGCTCGGCCACCCGCTCGTCGTGCGGCTCCCCGCCGGCGTCGAGCGGGTGGTGGTGAGCTACGCCACCCGGCCCGAGGCGGCCGCTCTGCAGTGGCTCTCCCCCGCGCAGACGGCGGGGAAGGAGCGGCCGTACCTCTTCTCGCAGGGCCAGTCGATCCTGACGCGCACCTGGGTGCCGACGCAGGACAGCCCCGGGATCCGGCAGACGTACGCCGCGCGCATCGTCGTGCCCGAGTCGCTCACGGCGGTGATGAGCGCCGAGATGCTCACGCCCGCCGGCGAGGTGGCGCCCGGCGGACGCGCCTTCCGCTTCCGCATGGACGAGCCGATCCCGCCCTACCTCTTCGCCCTGGCCGTCGGGGATCTGGAGCGCCGGGAGGTGGGCCCGCGCACCGCCGTCTGGGCCGAGCCGGCGGTCGTCGACGCAGCGGCGTGGGAGTTCGCGGACATGGAGCGGATGCTCGAGACCGCCGAGCGCCTCTACGGGCCCTACCGCTGGGGGCGCTACGACGTGCTCGTCCTGCCGCCCTCCTTCCCCTTCGGCGGCATGGAGAACCCGCGCCTCACCTTCGCCACCCCGACGGTCCTCGCCGGCGACCGCTCGCTCGTCGCCCTCGTCGCCCACGAGCTCGCGCACTCGTGGTCGGGCAACCTGGTGACGAACGCCACCTGGAACGACTTCTGGCTGAACGAGGGCTTCACCGTCTACTTCGAGCACCGCATCATGGAGGCGCTCTACGGCCGGGAGCGCGCGGGGATGCTGGCGAACCTCGGCTGGCAGGAGCTGCACGAGACCGTCCGCGAGCTGGGCGGCCCCACCTCGCCCGACACCCGGCTGCGCCTCGACCTCGCCGGCCGCGACCCGGACGAGGGGATGACCCGGATCGCCTACGAGAAGGGCGTCGCCTTCCTGCGCGCCATCGAGGCGGTGGTGGGGCGGGAGCGGTGGGATGCGTACCTGCGCTCGTACTTCGATCGCCACGCCTTCCGGTCGATGACCACCGAGGCGTTCCTGGCCGACCTGCGCGCCAACCTCTTCGGTGGTGACACGGAACCGGGAGAGGCGCTCCAGCTCGACCGCTGGGTCTACGAGCCGGGCGTGCCGGAGAGCGCGGCGGAGCCCCATCCCGACGCCTTCGCGGCGGTGGACGGGGATGCTCGCGCCTTCGCCGCCGGCGCTCCGGCCGCGGAGCTCCACACGGAAGGATGGAGCACGCAGGAGTGGCAACACTTCCTCGGAGCGCTCCCCGAGGAGATCCCGGAACCGCGGCTCGCGGAGCTCGACCGCGCCTTCCACCTCTCGCAGCGGGGCAACGCGGAGATCCTCTTCTCGTGGCTCCAGCTGGCGGTGCGCAACCGCTACCAGGCCGCGGTACCGGCCCTCGAGCGCTTCCTCACGGGCCAGGGCCGACGCAAGTTCCTCAAGCCCCTCTACGAGGAGCTGATGCGCCAGGGCGAGTGGGGCCGGTCGCTGGCGGGGCGGATCTACGCGAGCGCGAGGGCGATGTACCACCCGGTGTCCACGCACACCATCGACACGATCGTGAAGTAGGTGGTGGGGACCAAAACCTGCACGCGGCGCGGGCGGCCATGAGGGCGGTCGCCCGTTCCTCGTCCCGCTCCCGGGCGGATCACCGCTGATCGGACCCGTTCACGCGATGTTCCCTGTGCTGCTGGTCGGCGCCGTCATCGTCGTATGCGCCCTCGCCGTGCTCGGCATGGGGCGTGAGCTGCGCCGCCGCGGCGAGCTGGCGACGGAGAACGGGCGCCTCTATCACGACGTGGAGCGCACCGCCCGGGAGCTGGAGGAGCAGGCGGCGGAGCTGGAGGCGGTCAACGAGGAGCTGGCCGCCGCCGAGGCGCGCCTGCGCGGGATCATCGACTCCTCCCTCGACGCCATCATCACGATGTCGGCCGAGGGGAACGTGCTGGAGTGGAACGGGCACGCGGAGCGGCTCTTCGGGTGGCCGGCGGAGGAGGCGATCGGCCGCCGGCTCTCGGAGCTGATCATCCCGCCGAGGCTTCGCGAGGCGCACGAGCGCGGGTTGCACCGCTACCTCGCGACGGGAGAGGAGCGCATCCTGAACCGGCGCGTCGAGGTCGTCGGGCAGCGCCGCGACGGGCGCGAGTTCCCCGTGGAGCTCACGATCTCCGCGGCGCGGTGGGGCTCCACGCTGGTCTTCAGCGCCTTCCTGCGCGACATCGGCCCCCGGCGCCAGGTGGAGCAGCGGCTGGCCGCGGAGGGTGCGGTGACGCGCGTGCTGGCGGAGTCGTACCGGCTGGGCGACGCCGGCACGCGGATCCTGGAGGCGATCGGCTCCGCGCTCGGCTGGCGGGTCGGGGCGCTGTGGGTCCCGGAGTCGGGGACCGACACGTTGCACGCCATCGCCGTCTGGTGCAGCGCGGGCTCGGGCGCGGAGGCCTTCGAGCAAGCCACCCGGGAGACCCGGCTGGCGCGGCGCGAGGGGCTGCCGGGTCGCGTGTGGGCGGGTGGCCGGCCGGCGTGGATCGAGGACGTGACGCGGGACCCCGACTTCCCGCGTCACGAAGCCGCGGCCGCGTCGGGGCTCCACGGCGCCTTCGCGTTTCCCGCGCGCGACGGGAGCATGGTGCTCGCGGTCCTCGAGTTCTTCCACGACGAGGTACTCCTCCCCAACGCGCCGCTGATGGAGATGGTCGCGGCGATCGGGAGCGACATCGGCCAGGCGATGAGCCGTATCCGGGCGGAGGAGGAGCGAGATCGCGCGCTCGCGGAGATGGCGCGCACCAACGTCCGCATCCAGGAGGCGAACGACGCGCTCGCGGAGCGCACCGCCGAGGCCGAGCGCGCCCGGACGGCGGCCGACGAGGCGAACCGCGCGAAGAGCGACTTCCTCGCGAACATGAGCCACGAGCTGCGCACCCCGATCAACGCCATCATGGGCTACAACGAGCTGCTCGAGATGGAGATCGGCGGGCCGCTGACGGAGAAGCAGCGCGAACAGCTGGGGCGCGTCCGCCACAGCAGCGAGCACCTCCTCGCGCTGGTGGACGACATCCTGGACCTCGCGAAGGTCGAGGCCGGCCGGATGGAGGTGGAGCAGGAGCGCGCCGACGTGAGGAGGGTGGTGGCCGTCTCGCTCTCGCTCGTGGAGCCGCAGGCGATGGAGCGCGGGATCGAGGTGGTGAACGACTGCTCCGAGAGCATCAGCTACGTGGGCGACGAGGACCGCGTCCGGCAGATCCTGGTGAACCTGCTCTCGAACGCGGTGAAGTTCACGGAGCCAGGCGGCCGGGTGACGGTGCGCTGCGACGTGGCGCGCGCGCCCGGCGAGGGGGCGCGCCTCATCGGCGAGGGCCCGTGGGTCCGGCTCCAGGTGGAGGACACGGGGATCGGCATCGCGGCCGACGAGACCTCCGAGATCTTCCAGCCCTTCGTGCAGGCGGAGAAGGGGCGCACTCGCACGCACGGCGGTACCGGCCTGGGGCTCGCCATCAGCCGCCAGCTCGCGCGACTCATGGGCGGCGACCTCACCGTGCGCAGCGCGCCCGGCGAGGGCTCCTGCTTCAGCGTCTGGCTGCCCACCGGCCCCGCGCCCGCCGCGGCCCCGCTGCTGGAGGAGGTCGACGCGGCGCTCCTGGTGGCGGAGCTCGGTCCGGCGGGCGAAGCGCTCGTGGCAGAGGTGCACGGGATCCTCGACGCCGTCACGGCCCGCCTGCGATCGGACCCGCTCACCACCGCCGCCCGCCGCCTCAGCGACGTGGAGATCGAGGACCACCAGGCCGCTCTGCTGACCGACGTCGGCAAGACGCTCGTGATCCTGGAGCGCGCGACCACCGACCCGCAGATGATCCGCGACAGCACCGATCTGCTCCACACCATCGCCCTGCGCCACGGCGCCCAGCGCGCGCGCTTCGGCTGGACGGAGGAGGCGCTGCGCCGCGAGCTCGAGATCCTGCGCGAGGAGATCGCTGCGGCCCTCCGCCGGCACT
>DASSTO010000203.1:0-2768 GCA_035707865.1 Longimicrobiaceae bacterium
CCGATAACCAGTACACGGGGGCCCGGGCATCGCGGCGATGCCCGGGCCCCCGTGTACTGGTTATCGGCTATCGGTCAAGCAGGTACTGATAGCCGATAGCCGATAGCTGATAGCCAATCACCGCCGTCCTCACCAGATCTTCACCCTCTGATCCGGCGGCAGGTACATCCCGTCACCCGGCTCGACGCCGAAGGCGGCGTAGAACTCGGGCATGTTCTTCAGCGGCACCGTCGCCCGGTACTGGCCGGGGGAGTGCGGGTCGGTGAGGAGCTGCTGGCGCAGCGCCGCGTCGCGCTGCTTGCTGCGCCAGACCTGGGCGAAGCCCAGGAAGAAGCGCTGGTCGCCGGTGAAGCCGTCGATCACCGGGGCCGGTTTGCCCTGCAGCGAGCGGTGGTACGCGCGATAGGCGATCGTCAGCCCGCTCAGGTCGGCGATGTTCTCGCCCAGCGTCAGGCGCCCGTTGATGTGCGACCCGTCCACCGGCTCGTAGGAGCTGTACTGCGCGGCGAGCGCGTCGGTGCGCGCCTTGAACTGCTTCAGGTCCTCCGGCGTCCACCAGTCGCGCAGGTTTCCGTCGCCGTCGGAGCGCGCGCCCTGGTCGTCGAAGCCGTGGCTGATCTCGTGCCCGATCACCGCGCCGATCGCCCCGTAGTTCACCGCGTCGTCCGCCGCCGGGTTGAAGAACGGCGGCTGCAGGATCGCGGCCGGGAAGACGATCTCGTTCATCGACGGGTTGTAGTAGGCGTTCACCGTCTGCGGCGTCATGCCCCACTCCGTGCGATCGATCGGCTTGCCCAGCTTCTCGACCATGCGGTTGTACTCGAACTCGCTCGCGCGCACGAGGTCACCGTAGAGGTCGCCGGGCCGGATCTGGAGCGCGGAGTAGTCTCGCCACTTGTCCGGGTAGCCGATCTTCACGTGGAACTTCGCCAGCTTCGCCTGCGCCTGCGCCTTCGTCGCCGGGCTCATCCAGGCCAGGCTGTCGATGGCGTCCTTGTAGGCGGCGAGGAGGTTGGCCACGAGCTGCTCCATGCGCGCCTTCTGCGCCGCGGAGAAGTGCTTCTCCACGTAGAGCTGGCCCGTCGCCTCGCCGAGCACGTCGTTCACCGTGGAGACGCCGCGCTTCCAGCGGGGGCGCTCCTCCTGCTGGCCGCGCAGGGTCCTGCCGTAGAAGGCGAAGTTGGCCTCGACGAAGGGGCTGCTCAGGGCCGTCGACGCGTCGTTGAGCACCTTGAAGGTGAGATACTGCTTGAGCACCGGCAGCGGCGTGCTGGCGAGGACGCTGTCGAGCGCCTGCAGGTAGTCCGGCTGGCGCACCACGACGCCGGGGGTCTCCTGCGCGTCGGCGGCCTGGAGGAAGCGCGCCCAGGAGAAGTCCGGCGTGAGCCGCTCCAGCTCCGCGACGGTCTCGAGGTTGTAGGTGGCCTCGCGGTCGCGGCTGCGGGCGCGGTCCCAGTGCTTCTCGGCCAGGCGGGTCTCGAGGGCGAGGACGTTCTTCGCCGCCTGCTCGGGCCGGGGCTGGCCGGCGAGGCGGAAGAGCGTGGCCACGTAGCCCTCGTACGCCTCGCGAGTCTTCTTCGAGTTCTCGTCCTGCTTCAGGTAGTAGTCGCGGTCGGGCATACCGAGTCCGCTCTGACTCACCATCGCGATGTAGCGCGTGGCGTCCTTCGCGTCCTGGCCCACGTAGAAGCCGAACGGCGTCTGGATGCCGCGGCGCTCGAAGTCCGCGAAGAGATCGGGGAGCTGCCCGCGGCTGTTCAGCGCCGCCACGCGCGCCAGGAGCGGCTGCACCGGCGTGGCGCCCAGCCGCTCGATCCGCGCCGTGTCCATGTAGCTCAGGTACAGGTCACGGATCTTCTGCTCGTTGCTGCCCTGCTTAGCGCTCGAATCGGCGGCGGCCTCGTCGATGATCTCGCGGACCGCCACCTCGCTCGCCTCGTTCAGCACGTCGAAGCTGCCGTAGCGCGAGCGGTCGGCCGGGATCTCGGTGCGCTTCAGCCAACCGCCGTTGACGAAGCGGAAGAAGTCGTCCTGCGGGCGAACACCGCGGTCGAACGCCGTGGTGTCGACGCCCAGCTCGGGCGCGGAGCCGAGCGTGGGCGCGGACGACTGCGCGACCGCGGGCGACGCGACGCCGCCGACGGCCAGACAGACACCCAGCGCCCCGGAAAGCACTCTGGATCGGTTCATGGATGGACAAGGATCGGGGGAAGACCTGCGAAGAATGCGACTTCGTACCTTCCGTCGCGCCGCGGGTTCCGGGCGCGGGCCGACCCCGCGAGGGGAACACCGGCGACCGGCGCTAAAGATCCCGGCGCGCGCGCCGAGACTATCCACTCCACGAGCGGTATCCCCGCCGGCGCCCACCGGCAGTCCTTCCTCCGGAGCCTACCATGAACCGGACCCAGTACATCGCCCCGCCGCGCCCCAAGCAGTCGATCCTCAGCCGCCGCGCCGCCGCGCGCTCGAAGGTGCCGCCGCCGAGTGAGGCCGACTTCTGGCGGAGCTTCAACCTGGACAAGTTCGCCAGGGACTGGAGGCGCGGGGTGGGCCGGTCGAAGCCGGGCGCGCGCTGAGCGGCGAAGCGGAAGTCAGCGATATCCCGGGGGTAAACCACACCTCCGAATAACGGTGCAGGAGATCGGTACCGCGGCGGTCGGGGACTCTCTCCCCGACCGCCGCACTCGTATGGCCTGGCCCTCATTCTGCATCGTGCGCGGCTCCACGACGGCGCTCCGGCGCGCCCGCGAACCCCACCAACGCACGGC
>DASSTO010000204.1:0-14939 GCA_035707865.1 Longimicrobiaceae bacterium
TGCTGCTCTGGGAGTGGATCGCGCCGCGGGTGGAGGGGGCGCGCCTGGTGCGCCTGCGGCTCAGGGAGGACGTGGACCTCTTCGTGGACTACTACGGGCCGGATCATTCGCTCTCATCAAACGCGCCGCGCCGCCTCGACGTGTAGGCGGCGCGGTTCGTCAGCTGCAGTCCGCGGACTCGTGGAAGACACCGTCCGAGCCCACGCTCTGAGCGTTCAGGCCGGCCGCCGTGCCGACCGCGGATGGTAATGCCACGATACAGACCGCGCTCGCATCGCCGGTCGCGGAGTAGCTGAAGTACTTCCCTGTCGTCGCGATAGTCGCGCCGCCCTCCAGCTGCGTGAGGTCGGTGGTGTAGCCGCCCTCCTTCGCGCTGTATCGCTCCTCGAGTGTGAGGATCTCCTTCAGGATCGGGCCGGACTCGGACTCCTTCGCGTCCTTCGAGACCTCGCTGAACTTCGGGATCGCTACGGCCGCGAGAATGCCGATGATGACGACCACGATCATCAACTCGATGAGAGTGAAGCCCCTGGTGTTGCTGGTCATGGCTGATGCATGGTTCGGGCGCCTGAACAACGATGGGGGCTGGACTGCGGTGTCCAGCCCCCATTTCCCTACCGACTCCGGGATCAGGACTCGGTGTCGACGCCGGTGAGGCAGTCACGCGTGATGGTGGGCAGCCCCGCCGAGGTGCCTGCGGCGTTCGGCGTAGCCACTGCGTTTGCAGCCGTGCTGGCCGTTCCGGTGGAGGTGAAGGTGAAGTACTTCGCCCCCGGGTCAGCCCAGCCCGTCAGGGTGGACTCACTGGTCGCATACGCGTCATTCTTCAGGAAGTAGGACTGCTGAAGCGTACAGATCTGAGCGAGCACGGGGTACGCCTCGGACTGCTTCGCGTTCTTCGAGACCTGGCTGAACTTCGGAATCGCGATCGCGGCCAGGATGCCGATGATGACCACCACGATCATCAACTCGATCAGCGTGAAGCCGTCGTTCTTCTTCAGGTTGCGCATTGCTGCATCTCCTTTGGGGAGTGAAAGGGAGCGGAGGAGGAGGGGATCCCGCTCCCGGCCGGCCCGAGGTAAGGCAACGCACATGCCCCGTGCGGTACATGCATGTAAGTGAATCTGTAGCAAAGGGTTGGGGTTTCGGCGTGCCCCGCGTCGGGCCCGCTCGGCCGCTCGATCCTGCACGATCCCTTGCACTCTGCAATGCGGCGGTTCCGGCTGGACGCCGCGGCGGCCGGCACGGCGAGGCGGTCGCGGCTCCGGCGGTCCTGCGGTGACCGATCCTCGATGAGCCGGTGATCCCTCGCCCGCGGCGCGACCCGGAGGATTGCTGGCATCGCAGGCATTTGGTAGCTTACCGGTTCCCTTATTCAACCGGAGGCGACCGAGTGAACGACGTGCACGATATCAAGGACATCACCATCGTCGGCGGGGGGCCGGTCGGGCTCTTCGCCGCTTTCTACGCGGGCCTGCGCGGCGTCTCGTGCCGCATCGTGGATGCGCTGCCGGAGCTGGGCGGCCAGCTCACGGCGCTCTACCCCGAGAAGTACGTCTACGACGTGGGCGGCCTGCCGAAGATCCTGGCGAAGGACCTCGCGAAGAACATGATCGAGCAGGGCCTGCAGTTCGACCCCGAGGTGGTGCTCGAAGCGGAGGTGCAGGGGCTGATCGACGAGGACGGCCACTACCGCCTGAAGACCTCGCGGGGCGACCTGCTCAGCCGGACGGTGGTGATCACGGCGGGCAAGGGCGCGCTGAACCCGCGCGTCCTGGAGTGCCCGGGCTGGGACGAGCACCGCGAGCGGGAGGACGGCGGTCTGCACACGCACGTGCGCCGGCCGGAGGACTTCCGCGACAAGCGGGTGCTCCTCGTGGGCGGCGGCGACTCGGCGGTGGACTGGGCGCTCGGCCTGCAGGGCGTGGCGCGCGAGATCACGCTGATCCACCGCCGCGACCAGTTCCGGGCGCACCGGGCGAGCGTGGAGCAGATGCGCGAGTGCGCGGTGCGGGGGGCACTCACCATCCTGACCCCGTACGAGGTCCGCTCGATCCACGGCGAGAGCGGCTGCGTCGCCTCGGTGAGGATCTTCCACAACGGCACCGACGAGGAGCGGGCGGTCGAGGTCGACGCGGTCGTCGCGCTGCTCGGCTTCAAGCCGGACCTGGGCCCGATCGCAGGGTGGGGCCTGGAGCTGGAGCGGAACGCCATCAAGGTCACGCAGCTGATGGAGACGAACCGCAAGGGCGTCTACGCCGCGGGTGACGTGACGCACTACCCGGGCAAGCTCGAGCTGATCGCGACGGGGTACGGTGAGGCGGCGATCGCGGTCAACAACGCGGTCCACTATCTGAACCCGAAGGCTCGCGTGGCTCCGGGCCACTCCACGAACCTGAAGATGTTCGAACAGGATGTGGCGTAGCCGTCACGGGCGATGGAGCTGAGCGGCCGGACGGCCCTCGTCACCGGTGCCGCCGTGCGCGTGGGCCGCGCCTGCGCGCACGGGCTGGCCCGGGCGGGTGCCCGGGTGGTGGTGCACTATCATCATTCGGCCGGCGAGGCCGAGACTCTCGTGCGGGCGATCCGGGGCGACGGCGGCGAGGCCGTTGCGCTCGCCGCCGATCTCTCCCGCCCGGACGAGGTCGAGCGGCTGGCGGGCGAGGCGGAATCGGCGTTCGGCGGCGTGGACGTGCTGGTGAACAACGCCTCGGTCTTCCCCCCGGAGCGGCTGGACGAGGTGGACGAGGCGCTCTGGGACCGGACGATGGCGGTGAACCTGCGCGCTCCGTTCTTCCTCACGAAGTTCCTCGGGGCGCGGATGCGCGCGCGGGGCGCCGGAGTGATCGTCAACCTCGCCGACCTGGCGGGATTGCAGGCGTGGTCGGCGTACGCGGCGCACTCGATCTCCAAGGCCGCGCTCATCCACCTGACGCGCGTCGCGGCCCGCTCCCTCGCGCCGGAGGTCCGGGTGGTGGCGATCGCGCCGGGGACCGTGCTCCCGCCGGAGAGCCTGCCGCCCGCGGAGGTGGAGAGCCTGGCGGCGCGCACGCCGCTGCTGCGCAACGGCTCGCCGGACGACGTCGTGGGGGCTCTGCTCTACCTCGTCGGCGCGGACTTCGTCACCGGTGACGTGCTGGTGCTCGACGGCGGCCGCACGCTCCGCTGCTGAGTCGCCACGGAGGAACCAACTCCCCCCCGGTCTGTACCACTCGGCTGGTTCAGGGCGCCCCCGTGGGGCGGCGCCGCAGTTCTCCGCCCGCTCCCAGTACCCGATGCCTCCCACCCAGAAGCGGCGCACCGGACGGCCTTCCGCCTCCCGCTCCCCGAAGAAGCGACCCGCTTCGCGGCGGCGCTCGACGGTGCTCCGGATCCTGCTGTTCCTCTTCCTCCTCTGCGTCGTCGCCGCGGGGGCGGGGGTGGTGTGGCTGTGGCCTCGCTGCGACGGCCAGGACTGCCCCTCCGTCGAGGCGCTGCGCGACTACTCTCCGCCGCAGGCCAGCCGGGTCTTCGATCGCAACGGCCAGATCCTGGCGCACCTCGCGCCGCAGCACCGCATCGTCGTTCCGCTGGCGAAGATCCCCCCTCACGTGGCCGGCGCCTTCCTCGCCGTCGAGGACCGGCGCTTCTTCGAGCACCACGGCGTGGACTACCGGCGCGCGGTGGGCGCCCTCGTGCGCGACATCCGCGCGATGGGCTTCGCCCAGGGCTTCAGCACCATCACGATGCAGCTCGCCCGAAACGTCTTCCCCAAGCACCTGACGCGTGAGAAGACGCTGCGCCGCAAGGTCTGGGAGATCGTGCTCGCGCGGCAGATCGAGGACGCGTTCACGAAGGACCAGATCCTGGAGATGTATCTCAACCAGATCTACCTCGGGAACGGCCTCTACGGCGTGGAGGCGGCCGCGGAGGGGTACTTCGGCAAGCACGTCACGCAGCTGACCCCGGCGCAGGCCGCCATGCTGGCCGCGCTCCCCAAGGCGCCGACCACGTACGACCCGCGCGACCACCCCGCCGCCGCCATCGAGAGACGCAACCTCGTGCTCTCGCTGATGGCCGACGCGGGCGTGATCGACGCCGCGCAGGCGGAGCACGCCCGCACCGAGCCGCTGGGCCTCGCGCCGCCGCCCGAGGCGGCGGGCAGCGCGCCCTATTACGTGGCGGAGGTGCGCCGGGAGCTGACGGAGCGCTTCGGCCCCGGCGCGGAAACGGCGGGCCTGAGGGTGTACACCAGCCTCGACCCCGAGCTGCAGACCACGGCGCGCGAGGAGCTCCAGAAGCAGCTCGCGGCGGTCGAGTCGGGAAAGATGGGCCGCTTCCGGGGCCCGATCTGCTCCAAGGGCGACGTGAAGGACCCGTCCCAGTGCCTGCAGGGGCTCTTCGTCGCGATGGACGCTCGCACGGGTGACGTGCTGGCGCTCGTGGGTGGGCGCGACTTCTCCCTCAGCCAGTTCGATCGGGCGACGCTGGCGAAGCGCCAGCCGGGCTCGTCGTTCAAGCCGTTCGTCTACGCCACCGCGCTCGCCGACAGCATCCCGATCACCACTCCGCTGATCGGCCCCGACGCCGCGGACTACGAGGGCGACTACCGGCCGGCGGACCACACGGCGGATTCGGTGAACGTCGACATGCGCGACGGCCTGCGCCTGTCGTCGAACCGGGCGGCGGTGGCGCTGGGCGAGCGCGTGGGGGTGGAGAGCGTGGTGCGGACGGCGCACGCGCTGGGCCTCACGACCGACATCCCGGCCTACCCGTCCACCATCCTGGGGACGGCCTCCGTGATCCCCATCGAGATGGTCTCGGCGTACACCGCCTTCGCGGACCAGGGCGTCCGCGTCAAGCCGCGCTTCATCCAGCGCGTCCTGGACGCGTCGGGGAAGGTCGTCTACGAGGCGCCGGTACAGCGCGAGGCGGTCCTCTCGCCGGAGGTGGCGTTCCTGACCACGAGCCTGATGGAGAGCGTGATCTCCCACGGCACCGGCTGGCGGGTACGTGAGTCGCTCCCGGCCGACATCCCTGCGGCGGGCAAGACCGGAACGACCGACAACTCGGCCGACAACTGGTTCGTCGGCTTCACGCCCGACATCGCCGCCGCCGCGTGGGTGGGCTTCGACCGGCCGCACGAGGTGGTGCCCGGCGCCGAGGGCGGCACGCTCGCCGCGCCCGTGTGGGGCCGCATCCTCGCCCAGTACTACAAGTCCCACCCCGTTCCGGCGCCCTGGCAGCCGCCGGCGGACCTCGTCTCGGCCGAGATCGACCACGCGAGCGGAAAGCTCGCCACCTCGATGTGCCCCCCGGACCTCGTGCGCCAGGAGTGGTTCCTCCCCGGAACCGAGCCGACCGAGTACTGCCCGCTCCACCCCGATCCGGGCGTCGGGAGCTGGTTCCGCCGCCGCCTGAACGACCTCCACGATCTCTTCAAGCGGCCGAGATAGGTCGCGGGCGCAGGCCACAGCCGCCAACGACGGGGGCCCGGGCATCGCACCGATGCCCGGGCCCCCTCAACTCATAACTCGTAACTCAGCACTCCCCCTCACCCGCTCACCGCGTCACCCGTCCCCCATCGACGCGGGGGCTTCCGCGGTCTCCAGCACCGGCGACTCGCCGAAGCCGTGGTGCGCCAGCCATCGCTCGGCCTCCAGGGCGGCCATGCAGCCAGTGCCGGCCGCGGTGATCGCCTGGCGGTAGTAGCTGTCCATCACGTCGCCGGCGGCGAAGACCCCGTCGACGCTGGTGCACGTGCGCCAGGGCGAGGGCGTCACGATGTAGCCCGCGGGGTGCAGGTCGAGCTGACCTCCGAGGAACGCGGTGTTCGGCTCGTGCCCGATGGCCACGAACAGGCCCTCGACCTCGATGTCCTCGGTCTCTCCCGTCTCCGTGTCCTCCAGCCGCAGGCCGGTGACGTAGTCGTAGCCGAGCACCTCCACGACCCGCCGATTCCAGAGCACCCGGATCTTGGGGTTCGAGAGCACCCGGTCCGCCATCACCTTCGAGGCCCGGAATTCGTCGCGGCGGTGGATGATCAGCACCTCGCTGGCGAACTTGGTCAGGTAGAGCGCCTCCTCCATGGCGGTGTCGCCCCCGCCGACCACCGCGAGCACCTTGCCGCGGAATGCGGGGAGAGCGCCGTCGCAGACCGCGCAGGCGCTCACCCCGCCTCCGGTCTGCGCCAGTCGCTCCTCGTTCGGCACACCCAGCCACTTCGCGTTCGCTCCCGTGGCGACGATGATGGAGTACGCGCGCACGGGCTCGCCGTAGTGGGGGCGCAGGACGAAGGGGTGCTCGCTGAGGTCGACGCTGGCGATGTCCTCCATCTCCGAGCGCGTGCCGAAGTGCAGCGCCTGCTCCTTGATGCGCTCCACCAGCTCCGGTCCGCTCAGGCCGGACGGGAAGCCGGGGAAGTTCTCGACCTCGGTGGTCGTCATCAGCTGCCCGCCCGGCAGCATCGTCCGGCTCGGCTCACCCTCGTAGACGAGCGGGTTCAGGTTGGCGCGCGCGGCGTAGATCGCCGCCGTCCACGCGGCGGGGCCGGAGCCGATGATCACGACGTTCTCTATGGACCGGTTCGCCATCAGTTCTCTCCGCGAGATTCGTTGGGTGGGTCGTTCGGATCAGGGATTCGTGCGGCCCGCCGACGCCACGACCGGGAGCGGCGACTTCGCGCCCACGAGGGCCGCGATGCGCTCCAGCCACTCCCGGTCGACGTCGTCGAAGGCGTCCACCAGGTCGCTGTCGACGTCGAGGACCGCGATCAGCTCGCCCGCGGGGTCGAGCACGGGCACGACGATCTCCGAGGCCGAGCTCGCGTCGCAGGCGATGTGGTCGCTGGCCAGCCGCACGTCCGGCACCAGCTGGGTGCGCCGCTCGCGCGCCGCCGCCCCGCAGACGCCCCGGTCGAAGTCGATGCGCAGGCATCCCATCGTCCCCTGGTAGGGCCCCACGAGGAGCTCGCGCGGGCCCACCCGACGGTAGAAGCCCGTCCAGAAGTAGTACGGGAAGGCGTTGTGGAGCAGGCACGCGACGGTGGCCATCGCGGCGGTGAGGTCGGTCTCGCCCGCGAGCACGGCATCGATCTGCTCCGCGATCTCCGCGTAGCGGGCGCGACGGCTCTCCGCATCGAGGCGCCGCTCGCCCGTCTTCTCCGCCACCAGCGTGTACTCGGCCATGCTCCCCTCCGCGTCGGTCGACGCCGGGAAGCTAATCGACGGCAATCGCGCGGGCCACCCTTCGGGGAGTTTCCAGTTACGAGTTACGAGTTACGAGTTACGAGTTGAGCGTATCCCAACTCGTAACTCGTAACTCGTAACTCCTCACGGCCGCAACACCACCTTGACGCAGTCGTCCTGCTTGTCTCGGAACATCCGATAGGCCCGCGGGCCGTCCTCCAGCGGCAGTTCGTGCGTGATGATGAAGGTGGGGTCTATCTCGCCGCGCTCGATCCGCTCCAGGAGCGGACGCAGGTAACGCTGCACGTGCGTCTGCCCGGTCCTCACCGTGAGCGCCTTGTTCATCAGCGAGCCGAGCGGGATCTTGTCGTCGGCGCCCCCGTAGACGCCGGGCATGGAGACGGTGCCGCCCTTGCGACAGGCCATGATTGCCTGCCGCAGGGCGATGGGCCGGCCGGTCTCCGCGCGCACCGCCTGCTTGGCGCGGTCGTACCACCATTCGAGCCCCACCCCGTGGGCCTCCATCCCCACCGCGTCGATACAGGCATCGGGGCCGAGCCCGCCGGTCATCTCCGTCAGCGTCTCCACGATGTCCGGGAGGCCGCCCACCTCCTCGTAGTTGAGGGTCTCGGCGCCGCTGTGGCGCTCGGCGAGGGCGAGGCGGGCGGGGAAGCGGTCGATGGCGATCACGCGCTCGGCGCCGAGCAGCTTCGCGCTCGCGATCGCGAACTGGCCGACGGGGCCGCACCCCCACACCGCCACGACGTCACCGGGCTGGATGCCGCACTGCTCCGCGGCCTGGTAACCGGTGGGCAGGATGTCGCTGAGGAAGACGACCTGCTCGTCGGTGAGTGAATCGGGCACCTTCAGCGGTCCCACGTCGGCCATGGGAACCCGGACGTACTCGGCCTGCCCGCCGGAATAGCCGCCCGTCATGTGCGAGTAGCCGAAGATCCCCGCCATCGAGTGGCCGAGGAGCGCCTCGGCGACCGCCGCGTTCGGGTTGGTGTTGTCGCAGAGCGACCAGAGCTCGCGCTTGCAGAAGAAGCAGCCGCCGCAGGCGATGGGGAAGGGGACGACGACGCGGTCGCCCTTCCTCAGGTTGCCCACGCCGGCTCCGACCTCCACCACCTCGCCCATGAACTCGTGGCCGAGGATGTCGCCCTTCTCCATCGTGGGGATGTAGCCGTCGTAGAGGTGCAGGTCGGAGCCGCAGATCGCGGTGGCCGTGACGCGCACGATGGCGTCGCGCGGGTTCAGGATCTCCGGGTCGGGCACGTTCTCGATGCGAACGTCGTGGACCCCGTGCCAGCAGAGCGCCTTCATGACTCGCCTCCCTCGTTGCGGCGGCAGGAGGTCTGGCCGTCGATGGTGGGGTACTCTCCCGTCTCCATCACGTTCTTGAAGCGCCGCAGGTCGTCGCGCATCTGTACCTCGGCGTTCTCGCGGAAGAGGGTGGCGATCCCCTCGCCGAGCGCGCCGGCGGGCGGGGCGTACTCGATCTCGGCGTCCACCACCGTGCCGCGGCCGGCGGGGAGGGCGCGGAAGCTCACCGCGCCGCGGTTGGCGAGGCGCGAGCCCTCGACCGAGCGCCAGGCGATGCGCTCGCCCGGGACGTCCTCGGTGATCTCGGCCTCCCATTCGACTCGCCTCCCCGCCGGCCCCTCCGTCACCCAGCGCGAGCGCGTCTCGCTCAGCTCGGTCACCGACTCCAGGTGCTTCATGAAGGACGGGAGGTTCTCCAGGCGCCGCCAGTGCGCGTAGAGCTCGCCCGGCGGTCGCTGGATCGTGAAGCTCCGCCGCGCGTGGAAGGTGTGCTTCTCGGGCAGCGCCGACCGGGAGCCATCGACCTCGGCGGTGCTGATGCCCAGCTCGCCGTAGACCGGGCACCGGCCCGTGGCGCCGCGCCCGAGCAGCAGCGCGCCGACGAGCGCCTCCGCGAGGCCGGAGGCACTCCGGGCGCGCAGGCCGTGGACGGTCAGCGCCGCGCCCGCGGCGACGGAGAGGAGACGCTCCGCTTCGCCCACGTTCCTCGCGCCGATCGACGTCCCGCCGCGACCGCCCGGGCGCGGCACCCTTTCTGCCGTTCCCGCCGGCGCGCGAGGGGCGTGCTGGGCTACGCGCTCCTCCGTCGTGGTGCCTGGCATCGGAACCTCCTGCCCCACGGGGGGGCTGACCGGGTGGCCGGCCCTCCGGGCGGCCGCGGAATGCGGGCCCGGAGCGAGGGTGGGGAAGCGTGGAAGTTGTGTGCCACGGGCAGCCCCGGAGGGTGGCGGTTCCGCGGCGGATGCGTATATTCCGCACGGCGTTTCCTGGCCGTGCGCTCCCGGCGTCACGGCCCGAACCGGGATCGAATGGAATGAGTGGATCCGGCCTAACGGCGGAGCCGACGGGCGTCGCCGAATCCAATATGACCACGGGCACGCAGCGCGCCGGCATGGCGGCGCTGCGTCGGCCCGACGAGAGCGCGCTGCGCCAGCGGCTGCGCGACTACATCACCCTCACCAAGCCCCGCATCATCTCGCTCCTGCTCGTCACCACCCTCGCGCCGATGATCATCGCGGCGCGCGGCTGGCCGGACGGCCGGGCGGTCCTCTGGACGATGGTCGGCGGCTACCTCATGGCGGGTGGCGCGAACGCCATCAACATGTTCATCGACCGCGACATCGACAGCCGGATGGGGCGTACGAGCCTGCGCCCCATCCCGAGCGGTCGCATGTCTCCGGCGCACGTGCTGGCCTTCGGGATCACGCTCGGCGCGGCCGCGTTCGCCCTCTTCGCGCTCGCGGTGAACGTGCTCTCGGCGATCCTCGCGCTCGCGGGGCTGCTCTACTACGTCTTCATCTACACCCGCTGGCTGAAGCGCCGCTCACCGCAGAACATCGTCATCGGCGGCGCGGCGGGGGCGTTCCCGCCGCTCGTGGGCTGGGCGGCGGCGACCGGGCACGTCTCGCTGACGGCCGTCTATCTCTTCCTCATCGTCTTCTTCTGGACGCCCCCGCACTTCTGGGCGCTGGCGCTGGTGAAGCAGAAGGACTACGGGCGGGTCGGCGTGCCGATGGCGCCGAACGTCTGGGGCGAGCGGGAGACGATGCGGCAGATCCTGATCTACTCGCTGCTGCTGGTGCCGCTGACGATCATCCCGGTGCTCTACGGGGGCCTGGGACTGCTCTACGGGGCGAGCGCCGTGCTGCTGGGGGGATGGCTGCTGCGGGACGTCGTTCGCCTGATGCGCGCGCAGAAGCTCACGCAGCCGGCGTGGACGCTGTACAAGACCTCGCTCCTCTACCTCGCGCTCCTCTTCGCGGCGATGACGGTGGACGGCTTCGTGCCGCTCAAGCGGTTGGGCGTACAGCCGCCCGTCCCGGTGGTGCTCCAGCATCCGGACATCGCCGTGAACAGCTCCGCGTCCGTCATCCGGACCGTCTCGGAGCAGGCCGCCCGCTGAAGCGGCGGCCCGCGCTCACCCGCCTCCCCGCCCGCGGCCGCGCTCGGCCAGCTCGCGCGCTGTGGCGCGCGGGGCCACGGGCGTGCGGACCATCCGGATCCTGAGCACCGCGCTGGCCAGGTGTGGCCGGGGCATCCCGCCGCCGAAGGGGCTGCTGGCGAAGGCCAGGGCCTCGGCGCGCAAGGCGGCCCGGCCGCCCGCCGGCAGGCTCCGATCGACGGGCAGCCCCGTGGAGAGCGTCACCTCGGGAACGCGCGGGAGCACGCGGAGCAGCACGACTTCGCGCTCGGGAATCGCGTCGGGGTCGGGCAGGAAGACGTGCCCCGGGTCGAAGGAGTCCGCACCGTAGCTCTCGAGCCCCACCTCGTGCACGATCCGGTGGAAGCGCACCATCTGGCTGGCGGGCACGTCGTAGTCCACGGCGCGCCCGGCGGGCCTGCCCCGCGCGTCGACGAGCGAGTGCCACGAAGTGAGCGTCGCGGTCGCGAGCGGGCCGGGGCGCGAACGGCCCTGCTGGAAGAGATAGGCCTGCCGCTCCGGCGAGCGCCACGTCTCGCGCCGCACCTCGCGGATGCCGGCTTCGGCCAGGCGCGCTTCGAGCTTCAGGATGCGCGCCGCGACCCTGGGGTCCAGGAGCTCGAGCGACCGGTAGACCCGCCGTGCCTCGGGACCGTAGCTCGTCCGCAGCACCCGCCACTCCCAGGTCTCGTAGCTCTCTCCCGCGCGCGGGTGCGGCATTCCCGCCACGCCGACGACGTGCGTACCCGGCATCGGCGTATCCGGCTGGTAGACCGGCACGTCGACGTAGGAGAGCAGCCCGAAGCGGCCCGGTCCGGAGACCCCGAAGTGGCAGCGCAGCTCGGCATCGGTCGGGTTGCGGTGCGATCCGGCGCGCCAGTCGTGGCATCTCGGCGCGCGCCCCGACTGCGCCGCCACGAGGGCGGGGGCGAGGCAGAGCGCGGCTGTCAAGGAGAGACGGCGTAGCATGGACTCGAAGATCGGCGCGTTCAGAGTTGAGTATGGTCTGTCGTTCCCGCTTCCGCGGCGATGGTCGTGTGGCCGGGCGTGCGGGTTGCATGGCACGGGAGCGGGCTCGTATGCTTCCGGAGCACGCCCCATCGCATCCACCCCGCGGATCTGCCCGTGAACCCGACCACCCCTCCCGGCCCCGCCCCGAGCGCTCCACCCGAGATCTTCCGCGAGCGGCGCGAACGGCTGCTGGCCCGCACCGGCGGCGCGGTGACCGTGCTCGGCGCCGCGCCCGAGCTGCGTCGCTCGCGCGACACCGACATCCGTTACCGGCCCGCCAGCGACCTCTACTACCTGACCGGGGTGGACGAGCCGGACGCGCTCGCCGTGCTGACCCCGCACGATCCCGCGCACCGCTTCACTCTCTTCGTCCGTCCGCGGAACCCGGAGCGCGAGGTCTGGAACGGCCCGCGCGTGGGAGTCGAGGGCGCCGCGGAGCGCTTCGGCGCGGACGCCGTGTACCCGATCGGCGAGGCCGACGAGCGCCTGCCGGACCTGCTCCGGCCCGCCGACCGCGTACTCCTCACCCTCGGTCTCGACCCGGAGCTGGACGCACGCGTCGCCGAACTGATCCTCGCCTTCCGCCGCACCCGCCAGCGCTCCGGCGTCGGCCCCGCGGTGATCGAGGACGCCGAGGCGGTCCTCGGTGCCATGCGCCGCCGGAAGGACGACCACGAGCTGGAGCGGATGCGGAGCGCAGCGACGATCGCCGTCGCCGGCCAGCGGGCCGCGATGCGAGCGGCCCGACCCGGCGCGGGCGAGTGGGAGCTGGAGGCCGCGGTCGAGTCCACCTTCCGGGCACTCGGCGCCGTGGGGGCCGCGTTCCCTTCCATCATCGGCTCTGGCCCGAACGCGACGGTCCTGCACTATACCTCCAACGACCGGCGCATTCGGGACGGCGACCTGGTGCTCGTCGACGCGGGCGCGGAGTGGGGGATGTACGCCTCGGACATGACGCGGACCTTTCCCGCCAACGGCCGCTTCAGCGCGCCGCAGCGCGCCGTGTACGACCTCGTGCTCGCGGCGCTGGAGGCGGGGATCGCCGCGGCGGCGCCGGGAGCGGCCTTCGCGGGGGTCCACGACGCGGCGCTCCGCGTGCTCGTCGAGGGGATGATCTCGCTCGGGGTCCTGGCGCGCGAGGACGTCGACGCGGCGCTGGAGAGCGGCGCCTACCGCCGCTTCTATCCCCATTCCACCTCGCACTGGCTCGGCCTCGACGTGCACGACGTCGGGCTCTACCGCGAGGGCGACGCGTCGGTCCTGCTGGAGCCCGGAATGGTGCTGACCGTCGAGCCGGGCCTCTATTTCCCTCCCGATGCCGCCGATGTTCCCGAGGCGTTCCGCGGCATCGGCGTCCGGCTCGAGGACTCCATCGTCATCACCCGTGCCGGCCGGGAGAACCTCACCCGCGGGCTGCCGGTCGATCCGGCGGAAGTCGAGGCGCTGGTGGGGGATCGGGACTGACGCAGCCCCTGTTCCCGCTTCCGGGCGCGGCCCGCCGGCCCGGGGCTCCCCCGCAGGCTCCCTTGCGTTTCGGCCGCGGATGCGGCATTTTGCACGGGTGCGCTGCTGCGCGCGGTGGATGGCTTTGCGACCGCTTGCAACCACCTAAAAAAATGCTAAAGAGTCGGATCGGCCCCGTCCGGCCCCGCACTCTTTCGTTGCGGGGCCGTTTTCGCTTTTCGGGAGATACGTACTCGTGTCCGAATCGACATACCTCTCGACTCTCCGGCGGCGCGTGCTCGTCTTCGACGGCGCGATGGGTACCTCCATCCAGCGCTACGAGCTGACCGCCGGGGACTTCGGCGGCCCGAAGTTGGAGGGTTGCAACGACAATCTGGTCATCACCCGCCCCGACGTGATCGGGGAGATCCACGCGAGCTTCCTCGGCGCGGGCTGCGACGTGGTGGAGACCGACACCTTCCGCTCCAACCGCATCACCCTCGGCGAGTACGGGCTCTCCGAGCGCGTGCGCGAGATCAACGTAGCGGCGGCGCGCCTCGCGCGCGAGGCCGCGGAGCGCTTCGCGACCCCGGAGAAGCCGCGCTTCGTCGCCGGCTCCATCGGGCCCTCGGGCTTCCTGCCCTCCGCCTCGGACCCCACGCTCGGCAACATCACCTTCGCCGAGCTGGTCCCGGTCTTCCGCGAGCAGGCCGAGGCCCTCGTCGAGGGCGGCGTGGACGTCCTCCTCATCGAGACCTCGCAGGACATCCTCGAGGTGAAGGCCGCCGTCTTCGGCTGCCGCGAGGCGATCCGCCAGGCGGGCCGGCCCGTCGCCCTGCAGGTGCAGATCACTCTCGACGTCTCGGGCCGGATGCTCCTGGGCACCGACATCGGCGCGGCGATGGTCACCCTCGAGGCGCTGCGCGCCGACGTGATCGGCCTCAACTGCTCCACGGGGCCGGAGCACATGCGCCAGGCGGTGCGCTACCTCTGCGAGAACTCGCGGCTGCCCATCTCGGTCATCCCGAACGCGGGTATCCCCCACAACGAGGGCGGCTGCGCCGTCTACCCGATGCAGGGGCCGCCCTTCGCGGAGCAGCTCGCCGAGTTCGTGCGGGAGTTCGGCGTCAACGTGGTGGGTGGCTGCTGCGGCACGACGCCGGAGCACATCCGCCTGCTGGTGGAGCGCGTCGGCGGGCTCGAGCCGAAGCCGCGGGAGGTGGCATACGTCCCGCGCCTCTCCTCGGCCATCCGCTCCACCGACCTGGTACAGGTCCCCGCGCCGACGATGATCGGCGAGCGCGTCAACGCGCAGGGTAGCCGCAAGATGAAGCGGCACCTGCTGGAGGACGACTACGACGGGGTGCTCGAGGTCGCGCGCGAGCAGGTCGAGGGCGGCGCGCACGTCCTCGACGTCTGCGTGGCGCTCACCGAGCGGCAGGACGAGGCCGACCAGATGCGGAAGGTCGTCAAGCTGCTCTCGCAGGGCGTCGAGGCGCCGCTGTGCATCGACTCGACCGAAGCGGGGGTGATCCAGGCGGCGCTGCAGCAGTCGCCGGGCCGGCCGATCGTGAACTCGATCAACCTGGAGAACGGCCGCGAGCGCGTCGACGCGGTGCTTCCGCTGGTGCGCGACCACGGGGCGGCGGTGATCGCGCTGACGATCGACAGGGCGCTCGGCGGGATGGCGAAGGACGCCGCGACGAAGCTCCAGGTGGCGCGCAAGATCCACGAGATCGCGACGGCCGAGTACGGGCTCCAGCCGGACGCGCTGATCTTCGACGCGCTGACCTTCACGCTCGCCACCGGCGACGAGGAGTTCCGGCGCTCGGCGGTCGAGACGATCGAGGGCA
>DASSTO010000205.1:0-5938 GCA_035707865.1 Longimicrobiaceae bacterium
CTCTACGTGAAGCACCTGGGCTCGAAGGTGAGCCGCCCGAGGGAGGAGTTGAAGGGCTTCCGCCGCATCTCGCTGCAGCCGGGCGAGACGAAGACGGTGCGCCTGGCGCTGCCGGCGAGCGAGCTGGCGTACTGGGACGAGGGCCGGAAGGGCTGGGTGGTGGAGCGGGAGCCGGTGCAGCTGCGGGTGGGGGCGTCCTCGGCGGACATCCGCCTCGAGAAGACGGTGCAGGTGGAGTAGAGGCTATCGGCTATCGGCTATCGGTCAACGGATAACTGATAAACGATAGCCCCAGCGCCCCCGGCGCCGATCGTGCAGATCGGCGCCGGTTGGTTCCATGGCCCGAGACACGTACCCGAAAGCACCGATGTTCAACCTGCAGGTAATACTCGTAAGCACCCGTGAGGGCAGGAAGGGACCGGCGGTCGCGGAGTGGCTCGTGGGACGAGCCCGCGAGCACGGCCGGTTCCAGGTCGAGCTGATCGACCTCGCGGACGTGAACCTCCCGCTCTTCGACGAGCCGCGGCACCCCCGCCTCGGGAAGTACGAGCACGAGCACACGAAGCGCTGGAGCGCCATCGTCGACCGGGCCGATGCCTTCGTCTTCGTCACGCCGGAATACAACTACAGCGCTCCACCGTCGCTGGTGAACGCACTCGACTACCTGAACCGCGAGTGGGCGTACAAGCCCGTGGCCTTCGTCAGCTACGGCGGGGTGTCGGGCGGCACGCGCAGCGTCCAGATGGCGAAGCAGACCGTCACCGCCCTGAAGATGATGCCCATCCCGGAGGCCATCTCGATCCCCTTCTTCGTCGAGTACCTGGACCCCGACACCGGCGCCTTCGACCCGGGCGTCACGCAGGAGAAGGCCGCGACGGCGATGCTCGACGAGCTTCTGAAGTGGACCGGCGCGCTGAAGCCGCTGCGCGCCGGCTAGCGTAGCCACGAGGTCAAGGTGCCGATCGCCGCCAGCCCGGCGGCGACGTAGAGGCTTGCCTGGGCGCCGAGCACGAGTGCGTCCGGTCGCGATGCAAGTGTCGCCGCGCCGTTCTCCGCGTGCACCGGAGCGTCGAGCTCGTTGCGGGCGCGCTCGCGGGTCCATACGTTGCTTCGCTGGAGAAACAAACGGATTTCCACCCCGGCATCCCCGGAGCAACAGAGGCCGACGGCGTCGCGTGAAGACCCCGCAAGGTGGACAGGCTCTCATCCTGGTCGTCGAGCGCGACCCGCACGTTCGTGAGCTCGAGGCCTATTTCCTGGAGGAGGCCGGCTACTCCGTCGAGTTCGCCGCCGATGGCATCGTCGCGCTCGAGCGTGCCTGCACCCTCCGCCCCCAGGTGGTCATCACCGAGATCCTGGTGCCCAAGCTGGACGGTCTCGCCCTCTGTCGAAAGCTCAAAGCGGACCCGGCGACGGCGCACGCGGCCGTCCTCGTCTTCAGCATCCTGATGGCCGGGGGCCGCGCTCGCGAGGCGGGCGCGGACGCGTTCCTGCGTAAGCCACTGGTGGAGAGCAGGCTCGTGGACACGGTGCGGGAGCTGGTGGCCGCACGGCAGGCGCGCCCCGGCGAGGAGGAGAGCGTATGAGCCCGGACGTGAACCCCGGCGCGACGCTGGAGGAGGAAGTCCCGCGCGTCAGCACCGGCAACCCGCAGGTCGACTCCATTCTCGGCGGCGGCTTTCCGGCCAATTCCATCAACCTGGTCATGGGCCAGCCGGGGACGGGGAAGACGATCTTCGCCGAGGAGCTCATCTTCCACAGCGCGGGCGACGAGCGGCCCATCCTGTATCTCACCACGCTCTCGGAGCCACTCACCAAGGTCGTTCACTACCTTCAGGGCTTCCGTTTCTTCGACGAGACGAAGTTCGGTACCTCCGTGATCTACGACGACGTGGGCGCAGAGCTCGTGGACGAGGGGATCGGAGCGTTCGTGCCGCGGCTCAAGGACGCGATCAAGACGATGTCGCCCCGGGTGATCGTGATCGACTCCTTCAAAGCGATCCACGACCTGGCTCCCTCCGTTCCCGAGATGCGCCGGCTGGTCTACGAGATCGCGGGGCTGCTCACCGCCTACGGCGCCACCACGTTCCTGCTGGGAGAGTACAGCGAGGCCGACATCCCGCGCTACCCGGAGTTCGCCGTCGCCGACGGGATCGTCGAGTTGTCGCGCCGCAGGCTCGGTAGCCGCGACGAGCGCTTCTTCAGCGTCCTGAAGCTGCGCGGCAGTCGGTACCTGGAAGGAGCGCACGCCTTTCGCATCACCGACGCCGGCCTGGACGTCTATCCGCGGCTGGTGGGCCCGGCGGTGCCGGAGGATTACGAGCCGATCGTCGAGCGGGTCTCCACCGGCGTCGCCGGACTGGACGCCATGACTGGCGGCGGGCTCTGGCGCGGCAGCACGACTCTCCTCGCCGGGCCATCCGGCTCCGGGAAGACGACTCTCGGTCTCCAGTTCGCCCTCGACGGCGCTCGCAGGGGCGAGCCGGGCCTCTACATCAACTTCCAGGAGAACCCGACGCAGCTGGCCCGCAGCGTTCGCGGCCTCGGCGTGGACCTCGACGAGGCGCGTGCCGGCGGTCTGGAACTGATGTACGCCTCGCCCGTGGAGCTGCAGATCGACAGCATCATCGAGGAGATCTTCGGTCGCATCCGCGACAACGGCATCCAGCGGCTGGTCCTCGACGCGGTGGGCGACCTCGCGTCCTCCGCGACCGATCCGCAGCGCCTCCACGACTATCTGTACGCCCTCGTCCAGCACTTCACGGTCAACCGGGTGACGAGCGTCCTCGCCTTCGAGACGCTCGGGCCCACCAACTCGGGGCACACGATGGCGATCGGCCCGATCAGCTACATGGCCGACAACGTCATCCTCCTGGAAATGGGCGGGGAGGAGCGGACACGGCGGACGGTGCGGGTGATGAAGACGCGCGGCAGCGCCCACGACCCGCAGGTGCGGGAGCTGGAGATCGGCGCCGACGGCGTGCTCCTTGCCTGAGGTCATGGCCATGCCGCTCCTCGACGGCGCGCATCGCGCCGAGCAGTTCCGGAAGCTCACCGAGGTCAGCCGCGCCCTGACCTACGCCACGTCGCTCGACGAGGTACTCCGGCTCGCGGTAGACCGGGCGGCCGAGCTCCTCGACGGCGAGCAGGCGGTATTGATGCTCCAGGACGAGCACGGGCTCCTGCACGTCCGGGCCGCGCACGGGGTGGGATCGGAGGCGGTCGAGCGCTTCCGCGAGCCCCTCGACGAGAGCCTGACGAAGCGGCTCCAGGGCCTCTTCGGCTACGGGCGCGAGGAGTGCTTCCTCGGCGTTCCCCTCGTGGCGAAGGGCGAGGTCACCGGGATGCTGGCCGTGATGCGCGCCAGCGGTGCGGCCTGCAGCGAGGCCGAGGAATGGCTCCTCTCCGCCCTCGCCGACCAGGCGGCGGTGGCGATCGAGAACGCGCGCCTCACGGGCGAGGTGCACCGGGAGATGAAGGAGCGGCTGCGCGCCACGGAGGCGGCCACCGAGTCCAAGGAGCGCGCACTCTCCACCCTCGCGCACGACCTTCGCTCGCCGCTCAACGCCATCGACTCCTACGCGGAGCTGATGGAGATGGAGATCCTGGGGCCGGTGACGGACCGGCAGCGGGAAGCGCTGGGCCGCGTCCGCATGAGCGGGCGCCACCTGCTCGCGGTGCTGGAGAGCGTCCTCGAGATGGCCCGACTCAGTGCCGGCGTCGTCCGGCTGCAGCCGGACCGCGTTCGCGCCGATTCCGTCGTCGGCGAGGCCGCGCAGATCGTTCTGCCCGCCGCCACCGCCAAGGAGCAGGAGCTGGTGGTGGAGCCCGCGCCCGAGATGTGGCTTCGGACCGACCCCGGCCGGCTACGCCAGGTGCTCGTCAACCTCATCGGCAACGCCGTCAAGTACACGCCGGCCGGCGGCACGCTGCGCGTGAGCACCGCGCTCGTCTGCAGCGACGGCCGCGCCTGGTGCGCCATCTCCGTTGCGGACACCGGGCCGGGGATCGCGCCGGAACTCCGCGAGGTCATCTTCGAGCCCTACTACCGGGTCGAGGACGCCGCGGAATCCGGTTCTGGCCTCGGCCTCGCCATCTCGCGCGAGCTGGTGCGGCAGATGGGCGGCGAGATCGGAGTCGCCAGTGAGCCCGGCGGCGGCGCCACCTTCACCGTGCGGCTCCCCCTCCCGGCGGAGGAAGGAACCCGGGACGTCTGAGGCGCCGCGCGACACCCCTACTCCCCGAGGATTCCCTTGCCACCGTTCCCGTTCAGTCTCGGACTCGCCGCCGCGCTCGCGCTCGCGGCCGGCGCCTGCGCGCGCACCGATCCGCCCGCCGCGCCCTCCGCCGCCCCGGAGGGCGAGAGCATCACGGCGGCCTCGCTCCTCGGCCACATCGAGGTCCTCGCCTCCGACCGCTTCGAAGGCCGCGCCCTCGCGACGCCGGGCGAGGACTCGACGATCGCCTATCTCACCGACCAGTTCCGGCGGATGGGCCTCGTGCCGGGCAACCCGGACGGCACCTACGTCCAGTCGGTGCCGATGATCGGCTTCACCCCGAAGCCCGACGCCTCCTTCCACGCGGGCGGCCGCACGATCGCCCTGCGCTTCCCCGAGGACTACGTCGCGTACAGCCGCCGCGTCCAGCCGCGGATCGACGTGCACGGCAGCGATCTGGTCTTCGTGGGCTACGGCGTCCAGGCGCCCGAGTACGACTGGGACGACTTCAAGGACGTCGACGTCCGCGGCAAGACCGTCGTCATCCTGATCAACGACCCGCCCGTGCCCGACCCCGCCGACCCGTCGCGCCTGGACTCGACCGTCTTCAAGGGCGACGCGATGACCTACTACGGCCGCTGGACCTACAAGTACGAGGAGGCTTCGCGCAAGGGCGCGGCGGCGGCGGTCATCGTGCACGAGACCGGCCCGGCGGGCTACCCGTATTCCGTCATCTCCAGCAGCAACAGTCGCGAGGGCTTCGACGTCGAGCCCGCGGACGGCAACCGCTCCGTAGTTCCCGTGCAGGCGTGGATCACCGTCGAGAGGGCGCGTGAGCTCTTCCGGGCCGCGGGCAAGGACTTCGACCAGCTCAAGAGCGCGGCCGCGCGCCGGGACTTTCGCCCGGTCGAGCTCGGCGCCACCGCGGACTTCCACATCGACAACGAGATGCGGAAGGTGCGCTCGCGCAACGTCGTGGCCAAGCTGGAGGGCAGTGACCCCGCGCGGAAGGACGAGTACGTGATCTACTCCGCCCACTGGGACCACCTCGGCCGCGACCCGTCGCTGCCGGGCGACCAGATCTACAACGGTGCGCTCGACAACGCCTCCGGCACCTCGGCGCTGCTGGAGATCGCGAGGGCGTTCGCGGCGCTGCCGACGCCCCCCGCGCGCTCCATCCTCTTCCTGGCGACCACCTCGGAGGAGCAGGGCCTGCTGGGTGCCAAGTACTATGCCAACAACCCTCTCTATCCGCTCACGCGCACGGCGGCGGACATCAACATCGACGGCGTCAACCAGTGGGGCCCCACCCACGACCTGACGGTCGTCGGCTGGAACATGAGCACGCTCCAGGACGTGCTCGGCCGGGAGGCCGCGGCGCGGAATCGCGTCCTCACGCCGGATCCCGAGCCGGAGAAGGGCTTCTACTACCGAGCGGACCACTTCGAGTTCGCCAAGCAGGGCGTGCCCGCGCTCTACACCGACGCCGGCGAGGATTTCATCGGCAAGCCCGAGGGCTACGGGAAGCAGAAGCGCGACGAGTACACCGCCAACGACTATCACCAGCCCTCCGACGAGATCAAGCCCGACTGGGACCTCTCGGGCGCGGCTGAGGACGTGCGACTCCTCTTCCGCGTGGGCTGGGACGTCGCCCAGGCGCCCGCGTTTCCGGAGTGGAAGCCGGGAACGGAATTCCGCGCCCGCCGTGAGGAGATGCTGAG
>DASSTO010000206.1:0-61302 GCA_035707865.1 Longimicrobiaceae bacterium
CTAGCGGCGGCTTGACTGATAGCCGATAGCCGATAGCTGACAGCTCAGACCCACCTGATTCCGCACCCCACCGACGGCGTCTGCTCCGCCGGGACCTCGCGGCCCTCGAGGACCGCGTCGAGCGCCGCGCGCAGGGCCCGCCCGGTGACGGGAACGCCGTTCCCCGGGCGGCTGTCGTCGAACTCGCCGCGATAGACGAGCTGCCGCTCCTCGTCGAAGAGGTAGAGGTCCGGGGTGCAGGCGGCGTTGTACGCGCGCGCGATGCTCTGGGCCTGGTCGCGCAGGTACGGAAAGGGGAGACGGAGCGGTTCGGTGTCGTCACCGGGCCGGCCCTCGTCCGGGTTGGGATTGATGGCGACGAAGGCGACGCCGCGCGGCCGGTACTCGCGCGCGAGCTCCCCGAGCGCCGGCGCGATGTGCTTCACGTAGGGGCAGCGGTCCGAGACGAAGACCACCAGGAGCGCCCTGTCCGCCCAGAAGTCGTCGATGCAGGTGAACTTCCCTTCGGTGTCGTCGAGCGCGAAGTGCGGGGCGGTGGTGCCGAGCTCGAGCATAGTCGATTGCGTTGCGGCCATGGGGTCTCCTTCCGGTTCGGGCTCCAGCGGTTCGCCTGCAAGATGAACGCGGGGCGCGGCGGCGGCAACCACCGGCGCGCGTACGTCCGGCACCTGGCGGGTATGCTCCTTGCGCCCCGGCCGCCCGCTGGTGAAAGGGTGGGCGGCGGTACCGGGTGCCCGGTGCCAACTCCGGCACACCGCGGCACGCGGCACTTCGAGCCTGGCATCCTAGGTCATGAGAGTCGTCATCTTCGCCCACTCGCTCGTGAGCGACTGGAGCCACGGCAACGCGCACTTCCTCCGCGGCCTGATGCGCTCGCTGCGGAAGCGGGGGCACGAGGTGGTGGGCTGCGAGCGCTGGCGCAACTGGTCCACGGACTCCCTGTACGAGGATCACGGCCAGGGCCCGATCGTGGAGTTCGCGCGGCTCTTCCCCGACCTGGAGATCCGGGCCTTCGGCGAGTGGGACGGGATCGTCGACGAGGTGGACGAGATCGCGCGCTTCGACCTGCGGCACTACGACGGCGCGCTCGCTTACGGCGACTCGCTCGGCCGGGTCTACCGCCGCGACTTCGGGCACGAGCACGTCTGGACCTTCCACGAGGCCGCCGACACCACCGTCTTCTACCCGCGCGAGGGCGAGAAGAGCGACGACGTGATCTGGAATGGTCCACTCGCCCGCCGAGATGCGCGGGCAGATGCTCCGCCTCGCCAGCGACCAGGACGCCCGCGCCCGCCTCGCCGAGAACGGCCTCGAAACCATCCGCGCGCGCCACACCTGCGACCACCGGGCGGAGCAGCTGGAGGGGATCGTGAAGGAAATTATGAATTTTGAATTTTGAATGTCGAGTCGCGGCCGGGACAAAGGCGCGGAGCCCTGGTGCGGTTGCCGTGATTCAGAATTCAAAGTTCATGATTCAAAATCGCAGTCCATGCGTGGACCTCCGCGTCGGGCGGGTGCCCGACCCCGCAACCGGCCCGGAGGGCTGCCGGAAGCGTTGGTGGACGGATGAACGTTCGTCGCGCGGAGCACGGGTGGCGCCGCCCGGCCGGGGTCCCGGCGAGCGGCGCTTTTTCGTGGATCATCGGCGCCCGAACGGCCGCCCCGGAGTACCGGAAAGATGGAATTCGTGAGCTGGCCGCCCCTGGCATGGAGCTTGCCAACTGGCGGAGGCGTTGCGGTTGTGGGGTTAATTCCGTCGAACCGGGGAGCGCCGGGTTTCATGAATTTGCAAATTTTTGAAGCGTCGGGAGCCCCCGCCCGCTCCGGGGTATGCTGAGCCATCCGCCACCCGAGGAAGCGCCCGAAGCAGCCCGGCTGCGCGGGGCGATCTTCAACGACCTGGACCGGCTCGCCTTCACGCTGGAGATGGAGGTCGCGGAGCTGCTCCGGGCGGGGGACGAGACGGAGGCGAGCCGGCGGCAGGACGTGCGACTCGGCGTCCGGCTGGCGCAGCGGCTGGTGACGGGAGTCTGGGCGGACGAAGTGAACCTGCGCGTGCAGCAGTGGGGCGCGGAGTACGAATCTCGACTCGGAATGGTGGCTCGATGACGATGGCGACGACGGAGATGGCCTCGGCGGGGGAGCTGGAGGAGAGGGTCCGATCGCTCGACCCGTGGTTCCACGACCTGGATCTCCACGGGGTCCACACCGCGCCCGACCACCCGCTGGGCAACTTCCTGCGCGACCTCTGGGCGCAGGTGGAGCCGGCGTTTCCGAGGGACATGCGGGGCAAGACGGTGCTCGACATCGGCTGCAACGCGGGCTTCTACTCGCTGCAGCTGCACGCGCGCGGGGCGCGGGTCACCGGCATCGAGCACGACGCGCACTACCTGGCGCAGGCGAGGTTCGCCGCCGAGGTGCTGGACGCCGACATCGACTACCGGCTGATGGACGTCTACGACGTCGACCAGCTGGGCCAGCAGTTCGACTACGTGCTCTTCATGGGCGTGCTCTATCACCTGCGCTACCCGCTCTACGCGCTCGACAAGGTGGCGCGGCTGCCGCGCGAGAAGCTCGTCTTCCAGAGCATGCTGCGGGGCAGTACCGACACGTCGCTGCCGATCGAGGCCGACTACCCGATCACCGAGCGGGAGATCTTCGACGATTCGCGCTTCCCGGCGATGTACTTCCTGGAACACCGCTACGCCGGCGACCCCACGAACTGGTGGGTGCCGAACCAGCCGGGGATGGAGGCGATGCTGCGCTCGGCGGGGCTCAGGATCGACGGGCACGTGGGGAGCGAAGTCTACTTCTGCAGCCCGGCGAGAGGTTGAGGGGGGCGGAACACGTGAACAGCGGGAGGTGAGGCGTGGCGGAACGACGCGTGCTGGTCACCGGCGGTGCGGGATTCGTCGGGAGTCACCTGGTCGACGCCCTCCTGGAGCGGGGCGACCGCGTACGGGTGCTGGACAACCTGGACCCGCAGGTCCACGGGCCGGAGCGGCGCAAGCCGGCGTGGCTGGCGCCCGAGGCCGAGTTCCAGCTCGGCGACATGCGCGACCCCGCCGCCGTCTCCCGCGCGCTGCGCGGCGTCGACGTCGTCTACCACCTGGCCGCCGCCGTGGGCGTGGGCCAGTCGATGTACCAGATCGCCGAGTACACGGCGACGAACACCCTCGGCACCGCGAACCTGCTGCAGGCGCTGGTGGACGGGAAGATCGAGCTGGAGCGCCTGGTGGTGGCCAGCTCGATGAGCATCTACGGCGAGGGCCGCTACGCCCGGCCGGACGGCCGCGCGCCCACCGCCACCCGGCGCTCGGTCGAGCAGCTCTACCAGCACGACTGGGAGCTGCGCGACCCCGACGGCACCGCGCTGCGGCCGCTGCCCACCGACGAGGAGAAGCTCCTCGACCCCACCTCGATCTACGCCCTCAACAAGGCCGACCAGGAGCGCATGGTGCTCCAGGTGGGTGCCGCCTACGGCATCCCGAGCGTGGCGCTGCGCTTCTTCAACATCTTCGGCCCGCGGCAGGCGCTCTCCAACCCCTACACGGGGGTGGTGGCGATCTTCAGCGCGCGGCTCCTGAACGGAAACGCGCCGTTGATCTTCGAGGACGGCGAGCAGAGCCGCGACTTCGTCTCGGTACACGACGTCGTGCGCGCGCTCCTGCTCGCCGGCGAGGCCGAGGGCGCGGTGGGCGGCGCGTTCAACGTCGGCTCGGGCCACAGCGTCACGGTGCGCGACGTGGCCCGCACCCTGGCGAAGGTGCTCGGGGTGGAGATCGAGCCGGAGGTGACCGGCCGCTACCGCGTGGGCGACATCCGGCACTGCTTCGCGGACGTCACCCGCGCCCGCGCGGCGTTCGGCTACGAGCCGCGGGTCTCGCTCGAGGCGGGGATGCAGGAGCTCGTGGCCTGGCTTCAGGAACAGGAGAGGCCGGAGGACGGAGTCGGGCGCCACGCCGCCGAGCTGGCGGCGCGCGGCCTAACCTTGTGAGGGAGGGAGAACCAGATGAGGGAGCGTGCATACACGCTAATCACGGGAGGCGCCGGCTTCATCGGCTCCAATCTGGCCGACGCGCTGCTCTCGGATGGGGAGAGGGTGGTGATCCTGGACAACCTCTCGCGTGACGGCGTGAAGAACAACGTGCAGTGGCTCACGGCCAAGCACGGCTCGCAGGTGCGCCTGGAGGTGGGCGACGTGACCGACGCGAAGCGGGTGGACGCGCTGGTGCGCAACGCCACGCGGGTCTTCCATCTCGCGGCGCAGGTGGCGGTGACCACCTCGCTCGACGACCCCGCGCACGACCTGCAGACGAACCTGATCGGCACCTTCAACGTGCTCGAGGCGGCGCGCGCCGCGCGGACGCCGCCACCGGTGCTCTTCACCTCGACGAACAAGGTCTACGGCGGCCTCGACCACGTGCCGGTCGAGAGGAGCGACGACAGCTACCGCTACGCCGACGGCCGCCCCGGCGTCAGCGAGCGTGAGCCGCTGGACTTCCACTCGCCCTACGGCTGCTCGAAGGGTGCGGCCGACCAGTACGTGCGCGACTACGCCCGCATCTTCCACGTCCCCACCGTCGTCTTCCGCATGAGCTGCATCTACGGAACGCGGCAGTTCGGCACGGAAGACCAGGGCTGGGTGGCGCACTTCGCGCGCTCGCTGATGGGCGGCGCGCCGATCACCATCTACGGCGACGGCTGCCAGGTGCGCGACATCCTCTGGGTCGACGACCTGGTGCGGGCGATGCGCGCCGCCATGGCCCGCATCGATTGCACCGCGGGGGAGATCTTCAACCTGGGCGGCGGCGCGCGGAACGCCGTCTCGGTGCGTCAGGTGATCGATTCGCTCATGGAGGTGACGGACCGCCGCGTGCCGATGAAGACGGCGCCGTGGCGTCCGGGCGACCAGCGCATCTACATCTCCGACACCGGCAAGGCCGAGAAGGTGCTGGGCTGGCGAGCCGCGGTGAGCTGGCGGGAAGGGCTGGAGCGACTCGTGGACTGGCTGGAGGAGGCCGATCTCTCCACCCCCGTGCTCCCGCTGCGCACGCCGCAGCCCACGGCCCCCCGGGTGGCGGGGGCGGCGATATGAGGGAAGCTGTCAGCTATCAGCGATCAGCTATCAGGCCGGAGAAGATGCGGGCGGCGGTGGTGGCGGAGCCGGGAACCGTGCGGCTGGAGGAGGCGGCGGTGCCGGAGCCCGGCGCGGGGCAGATCCGGGTGCGGCTGGAGGGGACGGGGGTCTGCGCCTCCAACCTCTCGCCGTGGGGCGGGCAGCCGTGGTTCGAGTACCCGATGGAGCCGGGCGCGCTGGGGCACGAGGGATGGGGGCGGGTGGACGCGGTGGGGGAGGGGGTGGAGGACCTTCGCGTGGGCGACCGCGTCGCCTGCCTCTCCGGTCACGCCTACGCCGAGTACGACGTCGCCGACGCCTCGCAGACGGTGAAGCTCCCGCCCGAGCTCGACGGCCGGCCCTTCCCCGCCGAGCCGCTCGGCTGCGCGATGAACATCTTCCGCCGCAGCCGCGTCGAGCCCGGCCAGACGGTGGCGATCGTGGGCATCGGCTTCCTCGGCGCGCTGCTCACCCGGCTGGTGAAGAACGCAGGCGCGCGGGTGATCGCCGTCTCGCGGCGCCCTTACTCGCTGGAGGTGGCGCGCCGGATGGGGGCGGACGAGACGATCCGCATGGACGACCACTACCGGATCATCGAGCGGGTGAAGGAGCTCACCGGCGGAGTCTTCTGCGACCGGGTGATCGAGGCGGTCGGCAAGCAGTGGCCGCTCGACCTGGCCGCCGAGCTCACCCGCGAGCGCGGGACGCTCGTCGTCGCGGGCTATCACCAGGACGGTCCGCGCCAGGTGAACATGCAGCTCTGGAACTGGCGCGGCCTCGACGTCGTCAACGCGCACGAGCGCGACCCCGCCATCTACCTGCGGGGCATGCGCGAGGCGGTGGAGGCGGTCCGCGGCGGCACTCTCGATCCCGCCCCGCTCTACACCACCTACCCGCTCGACCGCCTCGCCGACGCGCTGAACCACACGCGCGACCGGCCCGAGGGATTCATAAAGGCAGTCTTGAGTTATGAGTTATGAGTTACGAGTTGGAAGCTCGAGGCAGCGATTCACCATGAACGGAATCAAGCATGGAAGCGGTAACTCGTAACTCGTCACTCGTAACTCGTAACTCCACCCTCCCTCGCCTCGGCTTCCTCGGCGTCGGCTGGATCGGCCGGCACCGCATGGAGGCGGTGGCGCGGAGCGGGCTGGGTGAGGTGGTGGCGGTGGCGGACCCGAGCGAGGAGATGCGCGCGGTCGCCGGCGAGAGCGTGCCGGGCGCGGCGCGACTCGACTCCTTCGACGCCCTGCTGGAGCAGGAGCTCGACGGCGTGGTGATCGCCACGCCGAGCGCGCAGCACGCCGAGCAATCGATCCGCGCGCTGGAGCGCGGGCTGGCCGTCTTCTGCCAGAAGCCCGCGGGTCGCACGGCCGCGGAGGTGCGGCGCGTGGTCGACGCGGCGCGCGCGGCCGACAGGCTGCTCGGCGTCGATCTCTCCTACCGCTTCACCAGGTCGATGCGCGCGCTCCGCGAGATCGTCCGCGCGGGCGAGATCGGGAGCGTCTACGCCGCGGACGTGGTCTTCCACAACGCCTACGGCCCGGACAAGCCATGGTTCTACGACCCGAAGCTCTCCGGCGGCGGCTGCGTGATGGACCTCGGCATCCACCTCGTGGACCTCGCGCTCTGGATGCTCGACTTCCCCGCGGTCGCGGGGGTCACCAGCCGGCTCTTCGCCCAGGGAGAGCCGCTCGGCCCCGATCCGCGGCGGGTGGAGGATTATGCGATCGCCCGCCTCGACCTGGAGGGCGGCGCGACGGTTCAGCTCGCCTGCTCCTGGAACCTCCCGGCCGGCCGCGAGGCGGTGATCTCCGCCTCGTTCTACGGCACCGGCGGCGGCGTGGCGATGCACAACGAGAGCGGCTCCTTCTACGATTTCACCGCCGAGCGCTTCCGCGGCACCGCCCGCGAGACGATCACCTCCCCGCCCGACGAGTGGGGCGGCCGCGCGGCGGTGGACTGGGCCGGGCGGCTCGCCGCCGGTGAGGGATTCGACCCGGAGGCGGAGCGACTGGTCGAAGTGGCGGCGGTGCTGGACGGGATCTACGGACGATGACGGGCACGGAAGCTATCGGCCATCGGCTATCGGCTATCGGCTACTGCTTGACTGGTAGCGGGTGGAGAGGTCGTGGCAGGGGACTGATAGCTGACGGCCGGGGTGGAAGGGCGGTGGCCGGGTGAGGGTGCTGATCTCCACCGACACCGTCGGGGGCGTGTGGGACTACACGCTCACCCTGGTGCGCGCGCTCCGCGGGCGGGGGCATGAGGTGCTGCTGGCGGTGATCGGGACGGTGGACGGGGAGCGGCGGCGCGCGCTGCCGGTGGGGGTGGAGGTGGAGGCGCGGCAGTACCGGCTGGAGTGGATGCCCGGCGCAGCGGCGGAGATCGAGCCCGCGGGCGAGTGGCTCGCCGGCCTCGCGCGCCGCTGGCGGCCGGACCTGGTGCACCTCAACCAGATGGCGTACGCGGCCCGCGATCTCGGCGCGCCGACGCTGCTCGTGGTGCACAGCGACGTACTCTCGTGGTTCGGCGAGGTGCTGGGCGAGCGGCCGGGCCCCGAGTGGGGCGAGTACGCGCGGTGGGTGGGTGAGGGGATCCGCTCCGCGGCCGCGCTGGTGACCCCGAGCGCGTACCAGTCGGCCCTCTGCCTGCGGCACTACGGCCGCGCGGCCGACCGGGTGATCCACAACGGCGCGCGACCGCCCGCGCGCGAGCCGCCGCCGCGGGGCGCGCCGCTGCTCGTCACCCTCGGTCGCGCCTGGGACGAGGCGAAGGGCATGGCGGTGGTGGACGCGGCGGTGGGGCTCCTCGGCGGCGCGGCCCCTCCCGCGCACCTGCTGGGGGAAGAGCACGGACCGGCGGGCCAGTACTTCGAGGCGCGCCACCTGACGCGCCACGGCCGCGCGGCGCGCGCGGAGGTCGACGCCTGGCTGGAGCGCGCTTCGCTGTACGTCGGCGCCTCGCTCTACGAGCCCTTCGGTCTCGCGCCCCTGGAAGCCGCACTGCGCGGATGCGCGCTCGTGCTCTCCGACATCGGCTCCTTCCGCGAGCTCTGGGACGGCTGCGCGGAGTTCGTCCCGAAGGGAGACGCCCGCGCGCTCGCGCGCGCGATCGCCCGCCTGGCCGCCGACCCGGGGCGCCTCGCCGCCCTCGCCGCCCGTGCCCGGATGCGTGCCCTCTCGCGCTTCACCGCGGAGCGCGTGGCGGACGAGTACCTCGCGCTGTACGACGGAACCAGTGCCGGCTGCCAGGTGCCAAGTACCACGTAGAACTCGCACTTGGCACTCAGAACTCAGAACTCGTCACTCTGCCCATGCGCCTGGCCTTCTTCGGCTCCTCGCTCGTCTCGTCGTACTGGAACGGCGCGGCCACCTACTACCGCGGCCTCATCCGCGCGCTCGACGGGCTCGGCCACGCGATCACCTTCTGCGAGCCGGACGCCTACGGCCGCCAGCAGAAGCGCGACCTCGCGGAGGACCCCTCGTACGCGAGGGTGATCGTCTATCGCGGCGAGGCGGAGCGCGACGCGCTGCTCGCCTACGCGCTCCAGACGAGCGACTGGGTGATCAAGTGCAGCGGCGTGGGCGTCTGGGACGGGGAGCTGGAGGAGGGGACCGCGCGCGGGTCGGGCAGCGCCCGCCGCGCCTACCTGGACGTGGACGCGCCGGCGACGCTCGGCCGGCTCGCCGGCGACCCGACGGACCGCTTCCGCGAGCTGATCCCGCTCTACGATCGCATCCTGACCTACGGTGGCGGCCCGCCGGTGGTCGAGCAGTACCTGGAGCGGGGCGCGCGGGCGTGCACGCCGATCTACAACGGGCTCGACCCCGACGAGCACCGGCCGCTGGAGCGGAGCGGGCCGCCGGAGTTCGACCTGCTCTTCATGGGAAACCGCCTTCCGGACCGGGAGGCGCGCGTGGAGGAGTTCTTCTTCCGCGCCGCCGCGCTCGCGCCCACGGCTCGCTTCGCCCTCGGCGGCGAGGGCTGGGGCGACAAGCCGATGCCGGAGAACGTCGTCTACCTGGGCCACGTGCCGACGACCAGGCACAACGAGGTGAACGCGAGCGCGCGGCTGGTTCTCAACATCCACCGCGAATCGATGGCGCGCAACGGCTGGTCGCCCGCGACGCGGATGTTCGAGGCCGCCGGGGCGGGTGCCTGCCAGGTGACCGACGCGATGCTCGGGCTGGAGGAGTTCTTCGCGCCCGGCTCGGAGATCCTGGTCGCGACGGGAGCGGAGGACGTGGCGCGCTACGTCGGAGAGGTGGACGACGCGCGGGCGCGGCGGATCGGGGCGGCGGGGCGGGCGCGGGCGCTCACCTCCCACACCTACCGCCAGCGCGCGGAGCTGCTGCACTCGATCCTGACCGCCGCTCCGGAGCCGGTCACCGCGCGGGTGGCGCGATGAAGCTCGTCGTCTTCGGCCTCTCGCTCTCCTCCAGCTGGGGGAACGGCCACGCCACCACCTACCGCGCGCTGCTGCGGGCCTTCGCCGAGCGCGGCCACGAGATCGTCTTCTACGAGTGGGACGCGCCGTGGTACTCGGGCGCGAACCGCGACCTCCCGGAGCCGGACTTCTGCCGGCTCGTCCTCTACCCGGACTGGGAGGAGGTCGCGGCGCGGGCCGTCGCGGAGGCGCGCACGGCCGACGCGGTGCTGGTGGGCTCGTACGTGAAGGAGGGCACGCGCGTCATCGACGCCCTCGCCGACGCCGGCGCGGGGCCGGTCTTCTTCTACGACATCGACACGCCGGTCACCATCGCCAGCCTCCGGCAGGGCCCCACCGACTACCTGCGACCCGACCAGGTGCCGTTCTTCACGCGCTACCTCTCGTTCACCGGCGGGCCCTTCCTGGCCGAGGTGGTCGAGGGCGAGTTCGGCGCGCGCGAGGCGCGGCCACTCTACTGCTCGGTGGACGCGGCGCGATACCGCCGTACCGCGCCGGAGCCGGAGCTCGCGGCCGAGATGGGCTACATGGGCACCTACGCCCCCGACCGCCAGCCGGTGGTCGAGCGCTTCCTGAACGCCGTCGCGCGGCGACTGCCGGAGAAGCGCTTCCTGGTGGCGGGGCCGCAGTACCCGGAGGAGATCCGCTGGCCGGAAAACGTGCGGCTGATCTCCCACCTCCCCCCGGCGCGGCACCCGGCCTTCTACTCGAGCGCGAGGTGGCAGCTCAACGCCACGCGCGCCGACATGGTGGCGGCGGGGTGGTCGCCCTCGGTGAGGCTCTTCGAGGCCGGCGCCATCGGCTGCGCCGTCATCTCGGACTACTGGGCGGGCATCGACACGCTCTTCGAGCCCGGCCGGGAGATCCTGCTACCCGCGAGCACCGACGACGTGGTCGAGATCCTGACCGGGACGAGCGAGGAGGAGCGCCGCGCGATCGCCGGAGCCTTCCGCGCGCGGGTGCTCCGCGAGCACACCAGCCGGGTGCGCGCGGCGGAGCTGGAGGAATATCTCACCGCGGCGCCGCTGCCGGCCGTCGGAGCCGCGGAGTCGCGGTGAGCGGCCGCCGCGACGCGCCTCACCTCACCCGATCTCCCCGCACGCCTGCGGCCGGCCGCCCGGCCCGAAGACCACGACCGTCGGCACGTGCAGCAGGCTGTCGAGCGGGACGGAGAGCCGGCTGGCGGAGGCGCCCGTCCCCAGCGAGTCGGCGGTGACGGGGTTCAGAGGTGCGACGCTCGCGCCCATCGCCCCGCACGTCCCCAGGCGGACGGCGCCCGCGTACGTGGCTCCCCCGTGCCCGCCGAGCACGTGTGTCGCCACGGCGGTGCTCGCCCCGATGGCGGTGAGGTGCGCCAGCCCCCGCAGCGTGGAGCCCCCGAGCGACGCCAGAGCGACCTCCACTCCGGGCGCGGTGGCCGGCGGCGAGGGCGGCTTCACGGCGGTGTCCGGCGCGCCGAGAACGACCGGCGCGAGCGACACGATCGTGTCGCTGGACGCGGTGGCGATCCGGACGTTGCTCGGAACGTACTCGCTCTGCGTCCGGCTCGCGTTCCCGCACGCCGTCAGCGCGAGCAGCAGAGCGAGGCACGGCAGGCGACCTCTCATCGGACCGGTTCCGGGTTGCGCCGAGGGGTGGATGGGCATGCGACGCCAGTGCGGGCAAGAGCAGGGCCAGAGGGGGCGACGGAGAGGCGCCGCGCGCGCGGGCATCCGGCACGCGACGTGCACCTTCCGGCGGCGACCGCTTCTGACTCCGCCTCGAATCCGGTGGGCTACGGGTCGCGGCACGTCCCTTCAAGGGAGGCGCGGTGCAGCAGCTCCGGGGGGTGGACGCACGGTGGTCCGCGCGTGCCGCACGCAGGGCGGTGCTCGCCTGCGCGCTCGCCGTGGTGGCGGGGTGCGGACGGGGCGAGAGTGCGCAGGCGGCGCCCGTGGCCCAGGCGCGCCCCTCGAGTGGACGTACAACCCGCCGCTGCAGCGGGCCGCCCAGGGGGTGGCGTGCTGCGACGTCGTCAACCGGGGCGCCGCCTACACCGACGGGAAGATCTTCTTCAACACCCTCGACGACCAGACGGTGGCGGTGGACGCCCGGACGGGACGCGAGGTCTGGCGCGTGCGACTGGGCAACATCAACCAGGGCGAGACGATGACGATGGCGCCCATCGTCGTGAAGGGCAGGGTGCTGGTGGGGAACAGCGGTGGGGAGATGGGCGTGCGCGGCTGGCTCACCGCGCTCGACGAGGAGACGGGCAGGACCGTCTGGCGCGCCTACGGCACGGGGCCCGACGCCGACGTGCTGATCGGCCCGGGGTTCCACCCCTTCTACGCGAAGGACCGGGGGACGGACCTGGGCGTGAAGAGCTGGCCGGCGGGCGCGTGGAAGATCGGCGGCGGGAACGTGTGGGGGTGGATCTCCTACGATCCCGAGCTGGACCTCGTCTACTACGGCACCGGCAATCCCGGCCCCTGGAACCCCGACGCGCGCACGGGGAAGCTCCTCTGGCGGTTCAGGACATCTTCCGGGATCGTGGGCCAGCCCATCACCTACCGGGGTCCGGACGGGAAGCAGTACGTGGCGATCTTCTCCGGTGTGGGAGGCTGGGCGGGGGCGGTGGTCTCGGGCGACCTCTCGCCCGCGGACCCGACTGCGGCGCCGGGCTTCGTCGGCGCCATGCGCGAGCTGCCGCGGCACACCCGGGAGGGCGGAACCCTCTACGTCTTCGCGCTGCCATGAACGGGTACCTCCCCCGGCGCCACCGCCTTCCCGGCGGTGCAGACCACCGGCATCCAGGCGGGGCCCGCGTACGTGGACCCCTCCGGGGGCGCCTACCAGGAGAACCGCTGGGCAATCGGCCAGGGGGAGCGGCTCTTCACGGAGTTCAACTGCTCCGGCTGCCACTCCCCCGGCGGCGGCGGGGAATGGGACCGCCGCTCAACGACTCGAACTGGATCTACGGGAGCGACCCCGAGAACGTCTTCCGGACGATCGTGGAGGGGCGCCCGAACGGGATGCCCACCTTCCGCGGCCGGCTGACGAACGCCCAGGTCTGGCAGCTCGTCGCGTACGTGCGCGGCCTGAGCGGGCTCACGCCGAAGGACACCTGGTCGGCACGCTCGGACCACGTGCAGGAGAGCCGTCCCGAGCGGAACCCGCCGCGCGAGCAGCCTCAGCCGTGAGGGTCGCCCCGCGGGCTCCCGCTCCGCGCCGCGCCGCCGCCGCGCTCTGCCTCCTCCTGGTGGGCTGCGGGCGGCAGTTCTCCACCGCCTCGCCCGCGGGCCCGCAGGCGCGGCGCATCGACGACCTCACCTGGCTCTTCACCTGGCTGGGCGCCGCCGTCTACGTGGTGGTGATCGGCTTTCTCCTCTACGCCGTCTGGCGGGGGCACCGCCGGGCGGAGAACGCCGCCGGGCCCGAGGTGGAGCGCCGGATGCGCAACTGGGTGGTCGGCGCGGTGGGCGCCACCCTGGTCATCCTCGTCTTCCTCCTCTTCGCCAATCTCACCACCGGCCGCGCGATGGGCCACTTCACCGGGCCCGACGCGCTGACCATCCGCGTCACGGGGCACCAGTGGTGGTGGGAGGTCGAGTACGAGGATCCGGTGCCCGCCCGGAGGGTGGTGACCGCGAACGAGATCCACGTCCCCGTGGGGAGGCGCGTGCGCCTGCAGGTACGCTCGGCCGACGTGATCCACTCCTTCTGGGCACCGAACCTCCAGGGCAAGCTCGACCTGATCCCGGGCTACCTCGGCACCACCTACTTCGAGGCGGACCGCCCGGGCGTCTACCACGGGCGCTGCGCCGAGTTCTGCGGCCTGCAGCACGCCCACATGGACTTCCTCGTGGTTGCCGAGACGCCGGCGAAGTTCAGGGCGTGGTACGAGGCGCAGCTCCACCCCGGCTCCGTCCCGACCGGCACGATCGAGCAGAAGGGCCAGCAGGTCTTCCTCACCCGCGCGTGCTCCTCGTGTCACACGATCCGGGGCACCCCGGCGGGGGGGACCGTGGGGCCGGACCTGACGCACGTGGGGAGCCGGATGAGCCTGGCCGCCGTCACCCTCGCCAACACGCGCGGCCACCTGGCGGGCTGGGTGCTGGACCCGCAGCGGATCAAGCCGGGAGCGAAGATGCCGCCCAACCCGCTCGCGCCCGACGAGCTCCAGGCGCTGCTGAGCTACCTCGAGAGCCTGAAATGACGCGGAGGCCCACGTGGCACGGACCGAATCCCACCTGAGCTCGACGCTGCTCGACGCCGAGGGTCGCGCGGCGATGGAGCGCACCTGGCGCCCGCGCGCCGGCCTGTGGGGGTGGCTCACCTCGGTGGACCACAAGTCCATCGGGAGGCGCTACATCTTCACCGCGTTCGTCTTCTTCGTGCTCGGCGGCCTGGAGGCGGCCGTCATGCGCCTCCAGCTCGCGCGCCCGGAGAACCACCTGGTGACGGCCGACCAGTACAACCAGATCTTCACCATGCACGGCACCACGATGATGTTCCTCTTCGGGGTGCCGAGCGTGCTGGCGATGGGGCTCTACCTGGTCCCGCTGATGGTCGGCACGCGCAACGTCGCCTTCCCGCGCCTGAACGCCTTCGGCTACTGGGCGTACCTGATCGGCGGTCTCTTCCTCTACACCGCCTTCTTCCTGAACACCGGGCCGGACACCGGCTGGTTCAGCTACGTCCCGCTCTCGGGGCCGAGCTTCGACCCCGGCAAGCGCGCCGACGTGTGGGCGCAGACGGTGACCTTCACCGAGATCGCCGCGCTGGTCGCCGCGGTCGAGATCCTCGTCACCGTCCTCAAGCAGCGCGCGCCGGGGATGTCGCTCAACCGCCTCCCCCTCTTCGTCTGGGCGATGGCGGTGACCGCCTTCCTGGTGATCTTCGCCATGCCCTCGGTGGCGCTCGCCAGCCAGATGCTCGCCTGGGACCGGCTGGTGGGCACCCACTTCTTCAACCCGGCGGAGGGCGGCGACCCGCTCCTCTGGCAGCACCTCTTCTGGTTCTTCGGGCACCCGGAAGTCTACATCATGTTCATCCCGGCCACGGGATTCGTCTCGGAGATCATCCCCGCGTTCGCCGGGCGCAGGATGTTCGGCCACACGGCCATCGTGATCTCGCTCATCGCCACGGGCTTCCTGAGCTTCGGGCTGTGGGTGCACCACATGTACGCCACCGGGCTCCCGCAGCTGGGCTCGGGCTTCTTCACCGCCGCGGGTCTGATGATCGCCATCCCGAGCGGTGTGCAGATCTTCTGCTGGATCGCGACGCTCTGGGCCGGCCGGCCGCGCTTCACCACGCCGCTCCTCTTCGCGCTCGGCTTCATCGCGCTCTTCGTCTGCGGGGGCATCACGGGGGTGATGGTGGCCTCCGTGCCCTTCGACCTGCAGGCGCACGACACCTACTTCATCGTCGCCCACCTCCACTACGTGCAGGTCGGAGCCTTCGTCTTCCCCTTCTTCGGCGCCCTCTACTTCTGGTTCCCCAAGCTCACCGGGCACATGCTCTCGGAACGTCTCGGGAAGTGGAACTTCTGGCTCTTCTTCATCGGGATGAACATCACCTTCTTCCCCATGCACTTCCTGGGGCTCATGGGGATGACGCGGCGGGTCTACACCTACCTGCCCGAGAGCGGCTTCGGGCCGCTGAGCGCGACGGCCTCGGTGGGAGCGGGCATCATCGCGCTTAGTGTGATCGTCTTCCTGGTGAACGTGGCGCGCACCCTGTGGCTCGGCTCGCCGGCGGGCGACGACCCCTGGGGCGCGCACACGCTGGAGTGGAGTACGAGCTCCCCGCCGCCGCCCTACAACTACCTGCACATCCCCGTGGTGGAGGGGCTCTACCCGCTCTGGGAGAGTGGTCCCGACCGACCGCTGGTGACGGGAATGGCCACCGACCGGCGGGAGATCCTGGTGACGACGGTGCTCGACGCCGAGCCCGACGCCAGGCACGAGCACCCCGGCCCCACCATCTGGCCGCTCGTCGCCGCGCTGCCGGTGGGGATCATGTTCATCTGGGGCATCTTCACCCCGTGGGCCATCGTGGTCGGCAGCGTGCTGCTCGTCCCGCCGCTCCTCCTCTGGCTCGTTCCGCGGCGGCGTGGCGCGGAGGTCCCCACCTACGCGGAGACCAAGGTGTGAGCGAGACACGGCGCGTCGTCGACGTCTCCGGGCTGCCGAGCGTCGTCTTCGGCTACCGCAACATCGTCAGCTGGGGAACTCTGGGCTTCGTCGTCATCGAGGGCTTCACGCTGGTGCTGATGGCGGCGAGCTACCTCTATCTGCGGCTGGGGGAGGTCGCCTGGCCGCCGGGCCGCACGCCGCTCCCGGACCTCCTGATCCCCAGCATCCAGGTGGTGGTGCTCCTGGTGACGATGGTGCCGATGTGGATGGCGGACCACGCGGCGCGGCGCTTCGAGCGGAGGCGGGTGGGGCTCCTGCTGGTGGTCGCCACCGCGCTCACCGCCGTCTCCGTCGTGCTGCGCTGGTTCGACCTGCTGGCGCTCAACTGCCGCTGGGACGCGCACGCCTACGGCTCGGCGGCCTGGGGGGTGGTGGTGCTGCACGGCACCCTCCTCGCCGTCAACCTCGTGGAGACGGCCGTGCTGGCGTGGGTCTTCCTCAGCGGGCGGGCGGAGCGGAAGAACTACCCGGACGCGAGCGACGCGGCGGGCTACCAGTACTACCTCTCCCTGTCGTGGGTCCCGCTGTACCTGATCGTCTACTGGGGCCCGCGCATCCTGTAGCGCGCGAGAGCGGAGGAGCATGGCGGAGGAGCGTACGGAGGGCGCGGGGGAGTTCCGCACCGAGCGCGTGGAGGCGGCGCTGTGGTTCGCGGTCCTGGCCGGGCCGACGGCGTGGATTCTGGGGATGCTGGCGAACTACTCCCTGGTGCGGGTGGCCTGCGCGAAGCACAGCATGCTCTCGCTGCACCTCGTCTCGCTCGGAGCCCTGCTGCTGGCGCTCGGGGGCGGAGCGGTGGCGTGGCGCGAATGGCGGCGGGCGGGGAGCGAATGGCCGGGGGAGGGGAGCGGACCCCTGGTACGCAGCCGCTTCATGGCCGTCATAGGAGTGCTGGCGAGCGCCTTCTTCACGCTGGTGATCGTGGCGCAGTGGATCGCGCAGCTCTTCCTGAACCCCTGCATGGGGATCTGAGGATATCACCGCGCGTTCAGCGCCGCCGGCTCGCACCCCGGCTTCAGGTAGCGACACAGCTCGTTGGTGTAGACCTCCATCATCACCAGCCGGCTCGGCCCGTTGAACGCCGCCCCGTGCCCGCCGGGCGGATAGAGACGCACCTCCACGTCCTTCCCGATCGCGCTGAAGGCGGTGAGCATCTGCATCGTGTTCTGCGGGTGCACGTTGTCGTCCATCGTCGAGTGCACCATCAGCAGATGGCCGGCGAGCCGGTCGGCGTAGGGCAGGGCCGAGCTCGTGCGGTAGCCCTGCAGGTTGTCCGGGAGCAGGCCCATGTAGCGCTCGGTGTAGATGCTGTCGTAGAGCCGCCAGTCGACGACCGCGGAGTTGGCGATCCCGAGCGCGAAGAGATCCGGGTACTGCAGCATCGTGTAGATGGTGCTGTAGCCCCCGTAGCTCGTCCCCTGGATGGCGACGTGCTTCCCGTCCACGTACGGTTGGCGCTGCAGGTAGCGGACGAGCTCCGCGAAGTCGTGGCTCTCCCACCTGCCCAGCTGGCGGTAGACGATCTTCTCGAAGGCGCTGCCGTAGTTGGCGCTGCCGCGGTTGTTCAGGCCCACGACCAGGTAGCCGTGCTGCGCCAGGTACTGGTACCAGCCGTCGTGGTTGAACTCGTCGTAGACCTGCTGCGAGCCCGGGCCGCCGTAGACGGAGAGCAGCACCGGGTAGCGGCGCGAGGCGTCGAAGTCCGGCGGGCGGATCATGAAGCCGTCCAGCTGCACGCCGTCGGAGGTGGTGAAGTGGAAGGTCTCCGCGGGCGAGTACGCGTGCGTCCGCAGCCAGTCGCGCGTCTGATCGTTCGCCTCCAGCGTCTTCAGCTTCTTCCCGGCCGTGCTCCACAGCTCGACGGTGCGCGGCTCCCGGACGCTCGACCACGAGTCGATGTAGAAGGAGCCGCCGGGCGAGAGGTCGACCTCGTGCGTTCCCTCCGTCTGCGTGAGCCGCCGCTTGCCGCTGCCGTCGAAGCCGATGGCGTAGAGCTGCCGCTGCAGCGGGGAGGCCTCGGTGGAGGTGTAGTAGAGCGTCTTCGTCGCGGGGTCGATCCCCTCCACGCGCGTCACCGTCCACGGGCCCTTCGTCACCTGGTCCAGGAGCGCGCCGCCGTAGTCGTAGCGGTAGACCTGCTGGTGCCCGTCGCGGTCGGAGATCCAGAAGAACTCCTTCAGCCCGGCGGGAAAGGTGAAGAAGTCGTTGACGTCGGCGTAGAAGTCGCTGACGTCGATCCAGGTCGGGCTCGTCTCCTCCATCACCTGCCGCCGCGCGCCGGTGCGGACGTCGAAGAAGAAGAGCCGCAGGTGGTTCTGTGCCCGGTTCAGCGTGACGACGGCGAGCGTGTCCGGCTCCGACGTCCAGTAGATGCGCGGGATGTAGAAATCGCCCGAGAGGCCCGTGTCCAGCCAGCGCCGCTCGCCCGTGTGGACGTCGACGACCCCGATCTTCACCTGCGGGTTGTGGTCGCCCACCTGCGGGTAGTTGATGCGCACCCAGTCGGGGTGCTGACCCAGGTAGTCGGTGAGCCGCGCGACCGGCACGCCGCGCTCGTCGGTCTGCCAGAAGCCGATGTAGCGGCTGTCGGGCGACCACTTCCACGCCTGCGTCTCGCCGAACTCCTCCTCGTAGACCCAGTCGTGCACGCCGTTGAAGACGCTGTCGTTCCCCTCCGTGGTGAGCGCCCGCAGCGAGTCCGCGGCGAGGTCGCGCACGTAGAGGTTCCCGCCGCGCTCCAGGCCGAGCATGCCGCCGTCGGGGGAGAGCTCGGCGGTGCGCGCGTCCCGCGCGGCGAGGCGGATGGAGTGGTCGCGCGTGTCGTAGACGTAGTAGTCCGCCAGCCCGGAGTTGCGGTAGATGGGCCGGAAGTTGGCCTGGAAGACGATGTGACGCGAGTCGGCCGCCCACTGGAAGGAGCGGTACTCGATGGGCTGGGCGCTCCCCGGCAGCGTGAGCACCCGGTTGTCGAAGAGGCGCTCGTCCCGGAGCGTGGCCGGGTCGAAGAGGTGCACCTCCTCGCGTCCCGTGGCGGGGTTGTAGGTGCTGTACGAGAAGCGCTTTCCGCCCTCGACCCAGTTGACGCTCGCGGGCCCGCTCCGGCCGGCGAGGATGCCCGACGCCGCGAGCGCGTCCTGGACCGTGGCGAGCCGCTTCTTCGGCGCCTGCTGCGCCGCGGCGGGGGCGGTCAGCATCAGCACCAGCACGGCGGTCGACAGGGGGCGGTGCGTTGGGATCTTCACGAGTTCGCTCTTCGAGGGGGAGGGTGGATCGGGGCCGGAGTCACTTCGTCATCACCCCGCGCGGGCCGCCGGCGATGAGCGTGGCCACGGCGGTGAGCAGGCGCGGGAGGACGAGCCCGCCCGGGGAGGCGATGTAGCGCGGCTCCCAGACCGGCTGGAAAGCCTGTTTGTACCGGCGCAGCGCCTGAAAGCTCCCGAAGTGCTCGCCGAGACGGAAGTCGAGGGTGTCGACGTGGGCCCAGATGGGGGCGCCGTCGGTCTCTCCGCTGGGGACGACCCCGAGCGCGAACCAGCGGTACTCGTGCTCCCGCCCCCAGAGCATGAGCTCGGCGAGGAGGAAGTCCATGACGTCGGCGGGCGCGTCGGGGAGGAAGCGCAGCAGGTCCACCGAGAGCTCGGTTCCGCGGCCGCCGGGGAGGACGCTGGCGAAGGCGACGACCGCGCCGTCCTTCCGCACCACGGCCGCGGGGTGGGTGCGGAGGTAGTCCTCGTCGAAGCGGGCGAGGGAGAAGCTCTTCTCGCTGGCGCCTCTCGCGGCGAGCCACGCGTCGGAGACGCGGCGCATCTCGGGCAGGAGCGCGGGCACGGCCGAGGCGGGGAGGACCTCGACGGTGCAGCCCTGAGCCGCGACGGCGTCGTGCGTCTCGCGCAGCGTCTCCCGGCCGGGCTGCGAGAGCGAGAACTCGCGTAGCGGCACGCGCGCCTCCTCGCCGAGCTTGAAGATGCTGAGGCCGAGGTCGACGTAGAGCGGGATCAGGTCGCCGCGCGCGAGGTAGAAGGCCGTCCAGCCCGCGTGGCGGGTGACGGTGTCGTGGAACTGCCAGGCGAGCTCGGCGCGCTCGGGCGTGGCGCCCACGGGGTCGCCCAGCGCCACCCAGCTTCGCCCCGCCACCGCGTACATGAGGAAGGCGTCTCCGCTGGGGCTGAAGAGGAGCGCCTTGTCTCCCAGCAGGGAGAGCCAGGCGACGGTGTCGGGCGAGCGCGCGGCGAGCTCGGTCGCGCGGCGCAGCTGCCCGGGGCTCGGCGCGGCGGGCTCCGGCGCGGCGGGGCGGAAGAGGTGCGCGACGGAGACGCACAGGAGCACCGCCGCCACGCCGACGCTGGCGCGCAGGAAGCGCGGCGCGTCGGCCGCCCACGCGAACTGCCACCACAGGTCGGCGGTGAAGCGGACCTCCTTGTGCGAGAAGATCCCCAGCCACACCGACGCGCCGAGGATCACCAGCACCGCCGCGGTCCAGCCGGGGGTGAAGGGCTCGCTGAGGAGCGAGGCGCGGCGGAAGAAGTGGTGCCGCGAGGGGAGCAGCGCGGCGAGCATCACCCCGAGGGCGATCGCCTCCTCGTAGTCGAGGCCCTTGAGCAGCGAGAAGACGATGCCCGCGCCCAGGAGCAGGACGGTGAAGTGGAAGGCCGCGTCGATGCGCCGCTGCAGGCCGCCCGCGAGGAGGAGGAGCCCGATGCCGGCGAGGCTGGCGAGGAAGTGCGAGAGCTCGACGACCGGGAGCGGGAGCAGCGCGTGCAGCCAGTACAGCCGGCTGGCGGCGGCGGGCGTGGCGCCGGAGAAGAGCAGGATCGCGCCGCCGAGGAAGGTGGTGAGCGCGAGCACGTTGGGCACCAGCGACGGCGCCCACTGGCCGAAGACCCGCGCCGCGCGCCGCAGCCTTTCGCGCCGCCGCGTCGCCTCGTGCACGCCGAGCAGCGCGGTGGCGGTGATCAGCGGCAGGACGTAGTAGACGCCGCGGTAGACGAGCAGGCTCCCCATGATCTGCGACTGGTCCACCCGCCCCGGGAGCAGAACCAGCAGCACCGACTCGAAGATCCCCAGGCCGCCGGGGACGTTGCTGACGATCCCCGCCAGGTAGGCGAGGACGAAGACGCTCAGGAACGACGGGTAGGTGAGGCCCAGGCCGCGCGGGAGGAGCGCGTAGATGACGCTGCCGGCGAGCAGCCAGTCGAGGGAGCCCAGCGCCACCTGCGCCACCGCCAGTCGGGCGGTGGGCCGGCGGAAGCGCCAGCCGCGCACGCGCACCCAGCGCCGTCCCACCATCGCCCACCACACGTAGGCCGCCACCACGCCCAGCGCCACGACGCCGATCGGCCGCAGCGCCGCGGCCGGCAGGTGCAGCAGCGCCGCCACCGAGGGCGGTGCCGTCAGCAGCACCACGCCGCCCACCATCAACACGCCCAGCCAGAAGGTGACCGCCGCGAAGCCGATGACGTTCGTCACCTGCACCGTCGAGAGCCCCCACGACGAGTACAGCCGGAAGCGGATGGAGCCGCCGGTGAGGAGCGGAAAGCCGAGCGCGTGGCTGAAGGCGTAGGCGATGAGCGACGTCATCGCGCTGCGGCCGTACGCCAGCCGGCGGCGCACGTAGCGCAGGCCCAGCCAGTCGTACCCGGTCAGCACGCCGTAACTGACGGCGGTGAGCGCCAGCGCCTCCGCGATCTGCCGGCGCGGCATCCCCGCCATCGCGCGCACGATCTGCTGGAACCCCTCGCCCCGCAGCTCGTGGTGCAGCACCACCAGCGCCAGGACGAAGAGGAACAGCCCGAAGAGCGGCCCCAGGTACTGCAGGATCTTCGATCTCATCCACTCCCGCACGACTCTCGCGACTCGGCCTCCCACGCCGACGCCCCGGCGTGGTGCCCCAATCTCGGACCCGCGCGCTCCCGGGGCAATGCGGCGGCCGCTCCCGGCGGCGCTCCGGCCGGTCGGCAACTTGCACCCGCCCCGCACGTGGATCCCGAACCGGAGCTCCCATGAGAGGAATCGCGCTCCTGCTCCTCGCCTGCCTGGCCGGCTGCGTGGCGCCCCCGACCCCCGCCGGCACCCCGCCTCCCGTGCCGGGCGCGCGGCCGATCACCGACGTGGGCTACCACAACGAGCCCTTCGTCGCGGTCGACCCGATCCGCCCAGCGAGCGTCGTCGCCATCTGGCAGGTACCGGCTACCACCGCCTGGTCCGCCGACAGCGGGCGCACCTGGGCGACCGTCCCGCTCCCCGACACCACCGCGTGGGCGATGTCGGGCGACCCCTCCGTCTACTTCGACGCCGACGGCCACGCCTACGCGCTCTACATCGCCTTCGGCCGGCCCCTGAACTACGACACGCTCGGGAAGGATGCCCCGCCGAACGGCATCTTCGTCAACCGCTCCGACGACGGCGGCCGCACCTGGCGCGCCGCGCCCACGGCCGTGATCCGCCAGCCGGCGCGGGCCGGCGTTCCCTTCGAGGACAAGCCGATGGCGGCCGTGGACCGCTACGCCGATCCCGCGCGGCGCGGCAACCTGTACGTGGCCTGGACCGAGTTCCGGCGCCACGAATCCGTGATCCTCTTCGCGCGCTCCACCGACGGCGGCCGGAGCTTCTCCGCGCCCGTGCTCGTCTCCGACCGCACCGGCAGCCCCAAGGACACCGTCGGCGCCGAGGAGGGCACCGACGTGGCCGTGGGGCCCGACGGCAGCGTCTACGTCGTCTGGAGCGACTCGCTCGGCATCTGGATCGACCGCTCCGACGACGCGGGCCGGCACTTCGGCGCCGATCGCCTGGTGGCGCACACGCCCGACATCGTCTTCTCCATTCCCGGCATCGAGCGCGCGAACGGCTACCCCGGCGTCGAGGTAGATCCGCGCTCGGGACGGCTCTACGTCGCCTGGGTGGACCCGCGCCGTGGCGCACCGACCGTCTTCCTCGCCACCTCCGGGGACCGCGGCGCCACCTGGAGCCCTCCGCGCGAGGTCGGCGGCCAGACCCGGACCGACTCCCTGCCGCGCTTCTTCTCGTCGATCAGCTTCGACCCGAGCACCACCCGCCTCGCGCTCGGCTACTACCACGTCCTGCCCTCCGGGGAGATGCGCTATGAGCTCGCCTGGTCCGACGACGCGGGCCGGAGCTTCGATCGCCTCCCCTGGGGCGCTCCGTTCACCGGCAACGGCGAGTTCCTCGGCGACTACACCGGCGTGGACGCGGCCGACGGCCTCATCTACGGCGCCTGGACCGAGCTCGCATCCCCGCCCTCCTCCGCTCCCTCCGCCGCCGAGCACGAGCCCGTCCGCGCGCGGGTGGTGGTCGGCCGGGCGGGTCCGCAGGAAGGACGCACTCCTCTCCAGGCCGCGCCGCGGTAGGGGATTGCTCTCGGAGCCGCCACCGGTTTACCTTGGTGCTGAGGCAACAGGTCGCCTTATCTCCCTCCGCGGCCGGCGCCCTCCCCGAGCCGGCCGCGCCCTGCCGGTCCACTCGACGCGAGGGCGCCATGTATCATCGTTCGTTCGTATCCATTCCCGTCGTTCTCCTCGCCGCTTCACTCGCCTGGGCCTGCTCCGGCGACGGCACCGGCCCCGGCGGTGGCAGCGGCAACAATCCCCCGCCCGACACGGCCTCGACGACCCCGCCGGTGACGCTGCGCTCGCGCGCGGAGGCCCACGACCTGTACGTCGGCTCGGCGGCCGCGACCGGCCTGAATCGTGGCGACGCCGCGTACGCCGACACGCTGGCGGCGGAGTTCGACATGGTGACGCCCGAGAACGCCATGAAGTTCGACGCCACGCACCCCCAGCCGGGGCTGTACACGTTCGCCGCCGGCGATACGATCGTCGCGTTCGCCGAGAAGAACGGGATGAAGGTGCGCGGCCACACGCTCGTCTGGCAGAACCAGCTGCCCGACTGGGTCAGGAACGGCACGTGGACGAAGCAGTCGCTCTCCGACACGCTGAAGGCGCACATCCAGAACGTCGTGGGGCACTACAAGGGGAAGATCCACGCCTGGGACGTCGTCAACGAGCCGTTCAACGGCGACGGCACGCTCCAGAGCAACATCTTCCTGCAGACGATCGGGCCCGACTACATCGAGCTGGCCTTCCGCTGGGCGCACGAGGCCGACCCCGACGCGAAGCTCTACCTGAACGAGTACGGAGCGGAGGACATGGGAACGAAGTCCGACTCGCTCTACGCGCTCGTGAGCCGGCTGAAGGCCGACGGCGTGCCGATCGACGGCGTGGGGATGCAGATGCACCTCGCGACGCAGTACGGCGCGCCGAGCACCACGGACCTGGCGGCCAACATGAAGCGCCTGGGCGACCTCGGCCTGAAGGTGGAGATCACGGAGATGGACGTGCGCACGGCCGTCCCGACGACCGCGGACGGCGTGGCCAAGCAGGTCCAGATGTATCGCGACGTCGTGGGCGCCTGCCGCGCCGCGTCGAACTGCGACGCCATCGTCTTCTGGGGCTTCACGGACAAGTATTCGTGGGTCCCCTCCACCTTCACGGGGCAGGGCGCCGCGCTGCTCTACGACGCGAGCTACCACCGCAAGGAGACCTTCGCCGCGGTGCTGGACGCGCTGCAGTAGGGGCGGGGTGACGGCGAAGGCCCCCGCCGGAGCGAATCCGGCGGGGGCCTTGTCGTGGCCCGACACCGAGCCCTGACGGTGGTCTTCCGGGTGTCGCATGACACGCCGGTAGGGTCCGGAGAGCCGGCGAGGAGCCCCCTACTCTCCCTCCCACACGGTCTTGACGTTCACGAACTCCCGGATGCCGAAGACCGAGAGCTCGCGCCCGTAGCCGCTCTCCTTCACGCCGCCGAAGGGCAGGCGCGGGTCGGAGGCCACCATGCCGTTGATGAAGACGGCGCCGGCCTCGAGCCCCTCGACGAAGAGATCGCGCTCGCGCGGGTCGTTCGTCCACGCGGCGGCGCCGAGGCCGAAGACGGTGTCGTTGGCGAGGCGCACCGCGGTCTCGGCGCTCTCGACGCGGAAGAGCGAGGCGACGGGCCCGAAGACCTCCTCGCGGTACGCGGGCGAGGTCGGGGGGACGTCGGCCAGCGCGGTGGGCTCGAAGTAGTTGCCGCGCCGCTCGGGCCGCTTCCCGCCGGTCAGGAGGCGCGCGCCCATCTCCACCGAGCGCTTCACCTGCTCCTCCACCTCGTCGCGGATCTGCGGGGTGGCGAGCGGGCCGATGTCGGTGTCGCGCTCCATCGGGTCGCCGATCTTCAGCGCCTCCATCCCCTTCACGAAGCGTCGCTCGAACTCGTCGTACACGGCCTCGTGCACGATGAAGCGCTTCGCGGCGATGCAGCTCTGGCCGTTGTTGATGACGCGCGCTCTCACCGCGGTACTCGCCGCGCGCTCCAGGTCGGCGCTCGGCATCACGATGAACGGATCGCTCCCGCCGAGCTCCAGCACGGTCTTCTTGATCCGCTTACCCGCCCGCTCCGCCACCGCGCTCCCGGCCCGCGTGCTGCCCGTGAGGGTGGCCGCCTTCACGCGCGGGTCGTCGAGGATCGCCGCCACCGCGCCGACCTCGACCAGCAGCGTCTGGAAGACGCCCTCCGCGAAGCCCGCGCGCCGGAAGACGTCCTCGATCGCCAGCGCGCACTGCGGGACGTTCGAGGCGTGCTTCAGCAGCCCCACGTTTCCGGCCATCAGCGCCGGAGCGGCAAAACGGAAGACCTGCCAGAAGGGGAAGTTCCACGGCATCACCGCCAGCACCGCCCCGAGCGGCTGGTAGTGGATTGAGCTGCGCTTCGCATCCGTCTCCACCTCCCCGGCGGCGAGGAAGCGCTCGGCGTGCTCGGCGTAGTAGCGGCAGACCCATGCGCACTTCGCGGCCTCCGACTCCGCCGCGGCGATCGGCTTGCCCATCTCGAGCGTCATCAGCGCGCCCAGCTCCGCCTTCTCCCTCTCCAGGATCTCCGCCGCGGCGGCCATCTTCCGCGACCGCTCCGCGAAGCGGGTGCGGCGGTGCTCCTCGAAGGCGCTCACCGCCCGCGCCAGCCTCGCCTCCACCTCGGCCGCGCCGAGCGGCTGGAACTCCTTCAGGACATCCCCGGTCGCGGGGTTGATGCTGGCGATCGACATGAGTGGTTATCGGCTATCGGTTATCGGCTATCGGCCATCGGTTCGGTACCCGAATCCTGAATCCCGGCTCCTGGATCCTATCGCGGCTTCGCCCTCTCGTACTGCACCGGCCAGGGCACGTCCTCGCCGAGCTCGATCGCGGCGTGCAGCGGCCAGTAGGGGTCGCGCAGGAGGACGCGGGCGAGGAGGATGGCGTCGGCCTGGCCGCTCGCGATGATCTCCTCGGCCTGCGCGGGCTCCGTGATGAGGCCCACCGCGCCGGTGGCGATGCCGGATCGCTCCCGGATGGCGGCGGCGAAGGGCGCCTGGTACGCCGGGCCGACCGGGATGGTGGCGCCCGCGACCAGTCCGCCACTCGAGCAGTCGACGACGTCGACGCCCGCGTCGTCGAGCCACTGAGCCAGCTGTACGGACTGGTCGAGGTTCCAGCCGCCCTCGACCCAGTCGGTGGCGGAGATGCGCACGAGCACCGGGAGATCGTCGGGCCACTCGGCCCGGACCGCGCGCACGACGCGCAGCGGGAGGCGCGCACGGTTCTCCAGCGACCCGCCGTATTCGTCGGTGCGGTGGTTCGAGAGCGCCGAGAGGAACTGGTGCAGGAGGTAGCCGTGCGCCATGTGGATCTCGACCGCCTGGAAGCCCGCCTCGCGCGAGAGCCGGGCCGCCGCGCCGAAGTCGTCCACCACCTTCTCGATGTCGTCCGCGCCCATCTCGCGCGGCGCGGCGTAGCCGGGGAAGGCCACGGCGCTCGGCGCGACCGTCCGCCAGCCGCCCTGCTCGGCCGGCACCGAGCCGCGCCCGCGCCACGGCGCGTAGGTCGAGGCCTTGCGGCCGGCGTGCGCCAGCTGTACCCCGGCCGCGGCGCCCTGCGAGCGGACGAAGCGCGCGATGCGCCCCCAGACGTCCGCCTGCTCGGGGTTCCAGATCCCGGTGTCCTCGGGCGAGATCCGCCCCTCCGGCGAGACGGCCGTCGCCTCGGCGATCACCAGCGCCGCGCCGCCCACGGCCCGGCTCCCCAGGTGCACCAGGCGCCAGTCGTCGGGCACGCCGTCCCGCGCCGAGTACTGGCACATCGGCGAGACGAAGACGCGGTTCCGGAGATCCAGCCCCCGAAGCCGGAGGGGCGAAAAGAGATGGGTCATGCTCCGGGATTCGGGATCCGGGATCCGGGATCCGGCATCCGGGGCCCGAGCATCGAGCAGGGGCGCCGTTCGGGTGGACGGGGCGCTCCGGCGCACGTCGCGTGCCCCCGGCGCCCCGTCAGCGCCCGGCCGCCACCCGCGCCAGCGCGGCGTCCACCACGGCATCGACCTCGTGTGCCGAGTGGAGGTGGTGGTTGATGAGGATCGAGAAGACCACTGGCTCGCCGGAGCTGGTCGTGAGGTAGCCCGAGAGACTGCGGACGCCGGTCAGGGTGCCGGTCTTGGCGTGGACGTTCGCGTGCAGCGGTGGCGCCTTCATCCGGTTGGCGAGCGTCCCGTCGACGCCGCCGACGGGCAGCGAGGCGTACCACAGCTCCCAGTTGGGGCTCTGCCGCATGTGCGCGAGCAGGGCGACGAGCAGCTCGGGCGTCACGAGGTCGTAGCGAGAGAGGCCGGAGCCGTCCGCCTGGCGCAGCTCGCCCGCCGGCAGCTGCCAGCGGCGGAAGACGCTGTCCACCACCGCCTCGCCCGCCTCGGCGCTGCCCGTCCCCCGCAGCTCGTGGCCGAGGGTGTGGAGGAGCGTCTCGGCGATCCAGTTCTGGCTCGGTTTCAGCATCGCGGGGAGGATCTCCCGCAGCGGCGGCGAGGCGTAGGTGAAGAGCGGGACGTCCGACGCCGGTGAGCGCGGCGCGGGCCACTCGCTGGCGTTCAGCGCCTGGCCCTCGACGGCGACCCCCTCCTCGCGCAGCGTCTCCCGCAGGACGTTCAGGAAGTATCCGGCGGGATCCCGCACCGCGACCGCCCCCATCAGATAGGCGCTGTCGGCCGGGATCTGGCCGGCGACGGTGATCCGCGGGCCGGCGGGCTCGCGCGTGATCTCCAGACGCGCGGGGGCGCCCCGGGCCGCGGTCACGACGGCGTTCTCCACGCGCACGTACTGCGTGGGCGGGTCGAGGACGACGATCGCCGGCTGGCCGATCGCCCGCCCCGGCACCACCTGCACCCTCGCCACGCCCTCGTTGAACTGCAGCGCGCCAAACTCGGCGGCGTAGTCCTCGCCCAGGTCGTCCCACGCCCAGCCCGCGCCGAGCGGCGGGCCGCTGAAGGCGCTGTCCACCCCGATGATGCCGCCCTCGATGCGGGAGATGCCGTGCGCGCGCAGCGAGTCTGCCCACGCGCGCATGGCCGCGCGCGCGTCCGGGCCGAAGCGCGTGGAGAGGGTGGGATCGCCGCTGCCGCGCACCACGAGGTCGCCGTGCAGCGCCCCGCCGCGCACCGGGCCCTCGGCCGCGAAGCTCGTCCGGTAGCGGTAGTCCGGCCCCAGCGCTTCGAGCGCGACGGAGGCGGTCACCAGCTTCATGTTCGACGCGGGGACGAGGAGCTTGCCCGCGTTGCGCGCGTAGACCGTCCGCCCCGTGCGCAGCGACTTCACCAGCACGCCCCACTCCGCGTGCGCGAAGGTGGTGTCACTGAACGCCGAGTCGAGCGCAGCGGTGAGAGACGTGGGGCGTGGTGCGGCGCGCGGCGCGAACGGCACGCACGCGCCGAGCACCGCCAGGAGCAGCGCGGCGGCGGTGGCCCGGGCCACGGGCGCGGCGGGTGACACGCGCGCCGGGGCGCCGTCGGCCCGCTCATCGGGGCACGACCGGCGCTCGATTAGGTTACCTACCACACGCGCGGACGGGGCCGCGTGGTGCGCGACGGAGTCTCTTCCGGGGAGGTGGTGCATGGGCTCGCTCGTTCTCGAGGGCGCGGGAGTGGCCGGCGCGTACGCGCCGCCCGCCCGCGGTGCAAGCGCGGGACCGGCCGCCGGCGCGGCGTGGCCTCCCGATCTCTGTTATACGATCACCAGCCTGGTGACCGTCGACGGTGTCGCCTCGCGCCAGGTGCAGCACGCGGCCGCCCGCTTCGTGATCACCGAGGCGGGCGGCCGCGTGCTCCTCTTCCGCCCCGGCACGGGACGGCGCTACCTGGTGGTGCCCGATCCCGGCACCCTGCTGCCCCTCGACCCGCCGCCCGAGGGGCGGGTGAGGGAGGGCGCCCGCGCCATTCTCGGAAGGCTGCGCGTCGTGCCGCTCCCCGGCGAGGTGGAGGTCGACGGCCACGTCTGCCAGCGCTTCACCCTCGCCAACGACCGCAGCGTCGTCCGCCTCCGCGGCGAGGGCTGCCGCACCCGCATCCCGGGTCTCGCGGACACGGCGCTGCACCAGGAGCGGCTCGCGAGCGACGCCCTCGGCTCGGGCGGCGTGCTGCGGGGTCCCGACGACCTCCTCGTCCGCCTCGATCTCCGGGTGGAGGTGCAGGGGATCGAGCGCGAGCATCGCTACCGGCTCCTGCGCGTGAACCCGCGCCCCGCGCCGACCGAGGCGCAGGCGCTGGGGGACGTCGTCGGCAGTCGGTCGTCGGTCGTCGGCTGTCGGTCGTCGGTCTTTCACTCCGACGGCTCCGACGCCCGTCCTCCGACTGACGACTGACGACTGACGACCGACGACCTACTCCGGCTCCGCCATCGCCAGCAGCTCCGCCGTGTGCAGCGCCGTGCGACCGTCGCAGAAGTCCGCGATCTGCGAGCGGCAGGAGAAGCCGGTGGCGACGACGAGGTCGTCGGGGGCGCCGCGCACCGCTGGGAAGAGCACGCGCTCGCCGATCGCCTGCGAGACCTCGTAGTGGCCCTTCTCGTAGCCGAAGGAGCCGGCCATGCCGCAGCAGCCCGAGTCGAGGATCCGGTACTCCAGCCCCTCGACGCGGGAGAGCACCTTCTCGGTGGGTCCCATCCCGACGAGCGCCTTCTGGTGGCAGTGGCCGTGGACGGTGGCGGTGCGCTCCAGCCGGCCGGGGCGGTAGTCGGGCAGGTCGGCGAGGAACTCCTCGATGAGGAAGCTGTTCTCCGCGATCACCCGCGCGCGGGAGTCGCGCGCCAGGTCGGGGAGCTCGTCGCGCAGGGTGAGGATGCAGCTGGGCTCCAGGCCGACGATCTTGACGCCGCTCTCCACCTCCGGCACGAGCACGTCGAGCAGCCGGCGATGGTAGTCGCGCGCCTCCTCCAGCAGCCCCTTGGAGATCATCGGCCGCGCGCAGCAGACCTGGCGCCGGGGGATCTCCACGCTGAAGCCGGCTCGCTCCAGGACCGTCACCGCGGCGCGCAGGGGGCCGGGCTCGAAGTAGTTGTGGAAGGTGTCGTCGAAGAGGATCACGCGCGGCCGGTCGCCCCGGCGGCCGCGCGGCATGCCGGCGAACTCGTTCCGGAAGGTGCGCTCGGCGAAGACCGGCATCTTCCGGCGCGGGTCCATGTGCGAGATGCGCTTCAGAAGGGGCGCCGCCAGGCGGCTGCCGAGGTTCGCCAGGCTCGGCGCCAGGCTCGCGAGCTTCGCCAGCTGGTGCGTGCGGCCGAAGAACTGCGCGGAGGCCGGCGTGTGGCCCGTCGCCTTGTAGTGCTGCGCCAGGAACTCGGACTTGTAGCGCGCCATGTCCACGCCCATCGGGCACTCGGTCTTGCACGCCTTGCACTCCAGGCACAGGTCGAGCGCCTCCATCACCTTCTCGCTCTTCATGCCCGGCAGGTTCCCGCGCATCGCCTCCCGCAGGCTGTTGGCGCGGCCGCGCGTGCTGTGCTCCTCCTCGAGCGTCACCATGAAGGAGGGACACATGCTGCCGGCGTCCAGCTTCCGGCAGACGGCCATGCCGTTGCACTGCTCGACCGCCTTGTCCCAGCCGCCGACGGCGGAGTAGTCGAAGAAGGTCTCCGGCGCGCTGGCGCGGTACTCCTCGCCGAAGCGCAGGTTCTCGGACATCTTCTGGTACGGCGGCACGATCTTCCCTCCCGGGTTCATGCGCCCGGCGGGGTCGAAGATCGTCTTCACCTGCCTGTGCAGCTCGATGATCTCCGGGCCGAACATCACCGGGAGGAACTCCGAGCGCGAGAGGCCGTCGCCGTGCTCGCCGGAGAGGGAGCCGCCGAACTCTACGACGAGGTCGGCGATGTCCGCGGCGATCGCCTGCATCCGGTGCACGTCCTCGCCGAGCTTGAGGTTGAGGTCGACGCGGATGTGCAGGCAGCCGTGGCCCGCGTGGCCGAAGAAGCCGAGCGTGGTGCCGTGCTTGTGGACGATCTGCTCGAAGCGGCGCGTGTAGGCGCCGAGCTTCTCGGGGGAGATCCCGGTGTCCTCGACGAACTCCTGCGGTCGGATGTCGGGCGAGCCGGTGCTGCGGTAGAGCAGGCCCGTGGCCGCCTGGCGCAGGGCCCACGCCGCCGTCTGCACCTTGGGGTCGAGGAAGACGCCGGGGACCGGCTGGCCCGGCAGGCGGGAGGCGCGCGCGGCGAAGTCGTTCGCCAGCGCCGCCACCTCCTCGCGGGAGTCGCCGGAGAACTCGCAGAAGAGCACGCCGAGCGCGTCGGGCTCCACGAGGGCGGCGACGGGCCGGAACTCGAAGAACTCCCTCGCGCCCTTGAGCACCCGCGAGTCGACGATCTCCAGCGCGGAGAGCCCCGCCTCGGGCAGGATGTGGGGGATGGCGTCCATCGAGTCCCACCGGCCGCGGAAGGAGAGCAGGACGAGAGCGCGCGCGGCGGGCAGCGGAACGAGCCCGACCTCCGCCTCGACGATCGTGGCCAGCGTTCCCTCGGAGCCGACGATGAGCTGCGCGAGGTTGAGCTCCGGCGCTTCGAGGAAGTGGTCGAAGTTGTAGCCCGAGACCCGCCGCGGGATCTTCGGGTAGCGCTGCTCGATGAGGCCGCGGTGCGGCTCCAGGGTCTCCATCACTCTGCGCGCGATCTCGCCCTCGCGGCCCGGGAGCCTGGCGATGGCGGCGCGCTCCACCGGGCCGAAGTGCACGTGCTCACCATCCGGGAGCACGCAGTCGAGCGAGTGCACGTGGTCGCCGGTCTTGCCGTAGGCGAGCGAGCGCGCACCGCAGGAGTTGTTGCCGATCATCCCGCCCAGGCAGCACTGGCGCACCGTGGCGGGGTCGGGGCCGAACTGGAGGCCGTGCACCGCGGCGTTTCGGTTGAGCCGGTCCTGCCGCAGCCCCGGCTGGATGCGCGCGCGGCGCTTCGCCGGGTCGATCTCCAGCACCCGGTTCATGTACTTGCCGAAGTCGACCACCACGGAGGTGCCCACCGACTGCCCGGCGAGCGAGGTGCCCCCGCCGCGCGGCAGGATGGGCACGCCGGCCTCGGCCGCGAGGGCGAGGGCGGTCTGCGCATCCTCCGCGTCGCGCGGGACCACCACGCCGAGCGGCGCGATCTGGTAGGGCGAGGCGTCGGTGCTGTAGAGGAGGCGGGAATGGGTATCGAAACGCACCTCGCCACGGAGCTTCTCGCGCAGCGCGCGCTCGAGCCGGGCGGATGCGGGGTCGGTCTGGAGAACGGGCAGCTGGGACGGCATGGGACAATCGCTCCGGGTTGACGATCGCGAAACCGCCTCAAGATAAGCCACCCGGGCCTCCGCGCCACCAGCGCCGCCCGCGCATCGCGCCCCTGTTGCCCGCTGGGACCCCGGCCCTACTTTGAGGAGTATCAGCGGCACACACGCGGGAGATGAACACAGATGCACGTATACCTCAGAGAGGAGCCGGTGCGGCTGCGCATGCACGCCGTCGACGCCGAGGGCCTGGTGCCGGAGGACTCGGAGCTGATCCCGATGGCCTTCTACGTCCAGGGGAGCGACCACCCGAGCTTTCGCGCGCTCCTGCCGCCCGACACGGTGACGGTGCTGCGCGACGCGCTCGGCGAGCCGGTCACCCTCGGCGTGCTCGCCGAGGAGCCGGAGGAGCCGGGCGTGGAGATCCACGCGATGGTGGGGCTCGCGATCCCCGTCTCCAGCGAGGACCTGCCCGCCGAGCAGGAACCGGCGGACGAGCGCGAGCCCTGGCGCGCCAGCGCCGGCGACCCGGAGGCGTGGCGCGGCGGCGACGACTTCGACGAGGAGGAGGAGAGCGGCCCGCGCACGGCGCTCCTCGCCTTCGCTCCTCTCATCCGCCTCGAGCGGAAGTTCCCCGACGACTTCGGCGAGGAGCTCGCCGACCTGCTCGAATCCGCCCTCGCCGGCGCCACCCGTCCCGCCCTCCAGGCCCGCGTGGACCGGATGCTGGGAGACCTCTGATGAATGGAGAATTGAGAATTTAGAATGGAGAATGAACGGCAGCCGTCGCACCGGCATCATTCTCCATTGTCCATTCTCGATCCTAAATCGCAGTTCCGCGGTCGCTTCGCTCCCAGCCCGACGGGAGACCTCCACCTCGGCAACGCCCGCACGGCGCTGCTCGCCTGGCTCCAGGCGCGCGCGGCCGGCGGGCGCTTCGTTCTCCGGGTGGAGGACCTGGACCGCGGCCGGGTCCGGCCGGGGATCATGGAGGCGCAGCTCGCGGACCTCCGCTGGCTCGGTCTCGACTGGGACGAAGGGCCCGACGTGGGCGGCCCCTTCGCCCCCTACGAGCAGTCGCGTCGCCAGGGGCTGTACGAGCAGGCCCTGCGGCGGCTCGCCGCGCGGGGTCTGCTCTACGGGTGCTTCTGCACGCGCCGCGAGATCGCCGGGGCCGCGAGCGCTCCCAACGGCCCCGACGACGAGGGCCCCGTCTACCCGGGCACCTGCCGCGCGCTGACGCCCGAGGAGGTCGAGCAGCGGCGGGCGGAGCGGGGCGAGGCGGCCGTTCGCTTCCGCGTTCCCGCGCGGTCCGTGGGCCTCCACGACCTGCTGCAGGGCGACCGCACCTTCCGGCCGGCGGAGGAAACGGGCGACTTCGTCGTCCGCCGCAAGGACGGCGTGGCGGCCTACCAGCTCGCGGTGGTCGTCGACGACGCGGCGATGGAGGTCACGCACGTGGTGCGCGGCGCCGACCTGCTCCCCTCCACCGCGCGCCAGCTCCTCCTTTACGAGGCGCTCGGACTCGAGCCTCCCGCGTGGATCCACGTCCCCCTCCTTCTCGGGCCCGACGGCGAGCGGCTGGCGAAGCGCCACGGCGCCGTCTCGCTGCGCGAGCTACGGGAGGGCGGTGTGCGGCCGGAGACGGTGGTGGGGTGGCTCGCGGCTACCTGCGGCCTCGCGGATGCGGGCGAGGAGGCCGCTCCCCGCGACCTCCTCGGACGGTTCTCCCTGGAGCGCCTGCCCCGCGAGCCCCTCATCCTGCCGGCGACTCCCTGGCGCTGACCGGCGATCCTGTCCGGGGGATCTCCCAGACGGCCTTGCCGTGCAGCGGGCTGTTCTCGTTGCCGATCAGCAGGTGAGTGACGGGCGCGTCCTGCGTCAGCATCACGGTCGTGGGAGTGAAGCCCTCCGGCATCAGGAACGGCACTCCGGCGGTGAACGCGCCACCGGGCGGAACCGGCTGACGCAGCGTCGCCTGCATGCCCGCCACTCCCCACACCCGCTCCGGGGACGTCGGGGCGATCTCCCGCCCCGCCGCGTCGAGCAGTCGTAGCCTCCGCGGGCCCGGCCAGATCAATCCCGGGCTCCCGCTCGCCGACGCCGTGTCGGAGCGGACGCGGATGTAGACGATTCCCACCCGTCCCGTCCCCGGCAACGAGCCCGTCCGCAGGCCCGCGAAGGAATAGGAGAGCTGGCACTCCGGCTCGCAGATGTACTTCCGCGTATCCGGTTGAAGGCGCCGGTTGCCGCTCAGGACCGAGACCACGAGGAGTGCGACGAGGTAGGCTCCGATCACTCCGGCGCCCGCGACGAGGACACGCCGAAGACCGGTCCGGCGCCGGAGGATGAGCAGGACGACGGCCGCCACCGCGCAGGCGAGCAGCAGCGCGACGGTCAGGAGGAGGATCTGCCAGGCGAGATGGGCGTTGACGCTCACGTCGGTGACACGGCTCACGGAATCGCTCCACGATCGGGTTGCACGCTTCCGCCCGCGGGCGGTGCCCGTCGCGCAGGGAGACCGGATGGAGTCGGCGGTGCTCGGTCGCGAGCGGGCGGGGGAAGGGCACGTCGAGCGCTCCTACCGCGGTAGCCGCCTCGACGTTCCCGTAGGATGCTCCACCGCGGCCCCGAGCACCGCCGAGAAGAGCATACCACCCGGGAATCCAGGCATCGCGAGCGCCGGCAGCGGGGCACCGATCAGCACGCTGGCGAGGGCCCCTCCGACCGCCCGGGTCAGGCCCATGCCGATCGCACCTCGGGCGCGCCTCAGCCACGTCTGCATCACCTCCTCCGCATCTGGCGACTCCGCCGGGCAGGCGCTGTGTCCGGAAACGAGCCGCGCCCGAAGAACACCTTGTGCGCGACGGCGTGGAACGGGGGGAGGCGGAGCGCCGCACAGGCCAGCTCGGCAGCGGCGGGAGAGCGTACCGCCGACAGAACCCGCCGGAGGAGGAGGCGGGTGCGGAAGCGGGCGCGGAAGGCGGCGCCCCCGTACGGGGCCAGTGCGGCCTCGTCGCCGGTGGCCAGGAAGTCGGTGACCACCGCGGCGGCCAGGGCGGAGAGGCGGAGGCACGGGTCCAGGCCACCCGCCGTGAGCGGCGACACCGCGCCCGCCGCGTCGCCCACCAGCAGCCCGCGTGCGCAGGCGATGCGCGGCAGCACCCCGCCCACCGGGATGCGTCCCCCACGCCGCTCGCACGCCGGCACCCCGTTCAGCCCGAAGCGCGGCGCCACGCGGGCGTGGAAGAGGCGGAGCGCCTCGGCCGGCCGGAAGCGCGAGGCATAGCCGCCCACGCCCACGTGCACCTCCTCGCCGTCGTCCACCACCCAGGCGAGATAGCCGGGTGCCAGTACCGGATCGAGCCAGCAGTGGAACGCGGGCGCGTGCCCGGTGGCGACGCCGCGGAACACCTCCTCCACGCCCACGATCCACTCGCGGTTCTCGTCCAGCCCGAGCGCGGGCGCCACTCGCGACACCGCACCGTCGGCGGCGACCACGAAGCGCGCCCGCAGCCGCGACCGCCGGCCCTCTCGCTCCAGGGCCGCGGCGGAGCCCGCCCCGTCCGGCTCCAGAGAAGCGACGCTGGTCGACGGCGCCCACTGCACGCCGGTGCGAACGCAGGCGTCCAGGGTGCGGCGGTAGAGCACGCCCATGCGGCCCACCCGGAACTCGTCGCGCGGACTCTCCAGCGGCAGGGCTCGCCCGCGCGGAGAGTAGAGCACCACGCGCCGTACCGGCGGTCCGAGGCAGTCGTCGGGGAGCGCGAAGCTCTCCAGCGTCCGGCGGACGAAGATGCCGGTGGTGTGCACCGCGTGGTCCACGGCGGGCTTCCGGTCGGCCAGCAGCACGCGCGCGCCGGCCGCGGCCAGCCTGCACGCACACTCCAGCCCCGCCAGCCCGGCGCCCACCACGAGCACGTCCACGTCCACACTCCCCGCCCCGGCCGGCGCCGCATCGTGGCGGACCGGCGCCCGCCACGCCTGGCGCGAGGCGCCTCCGGGCGTGTCCATGCTCAACCTGCCACCGAGCACGTGCCCGCCGGGAGCCGCTCGCGCGCGGCGCGCTGGAACAGCAACGCCGATCCGACGAAGAGCGCGACGGACGACCCGTTCAGCATCACGGTCTCCAGCGGAGGGCTCCACGGGGCGCCCTCCGACCCGATGACGCCGACGGCGAGATCGATCCAGACGAGGAGGAAGGCCGCGTCGAGCGCATGGTCGGCTAACCCGCCAGCGTCACCAGCACCCGGACGAGCCAGGAGAACGACGCGACGGCGATCGGCAGCAGCGTCAGACCCACGGAGAAGATCAGGCCCTGCCGGAAGAGGAGCGGCCCCATGCGCGGGGCCCGCTCGCGCCAGAGCCAGCGGGCGACGAGCTCGCTCGTCCACCCGAGGCAGTAGAGGAGGTTCGCCGCCAGTGCGTAGACGAGCGGGCCGACGAGGAGGAAGCGGGGCTCGAAGTGCGCCGGGTGCGGCGGCAGGGTGCCGAGCGCGACCACCACGCCCAGGGAGAAGAGCCCCGTCACCCCCACCACCTCGTTGTAGAGCAGCCGCCGCGACTCCCACCACTTCAGCAGCGAGAGCGGCGTGCGCCGGAGATCCGGCACCGGATACAGGACGTCCGCCAGTTTGCTCATCACTCACTCCCGGAAAACGATTTTGAATTTTGAATTGGAACCGTGACCGCCCGGGACCGCCGATGCCGTACCGCCGTAATCCAGGGTTCAAAATCCAACGTCGAAACGTCTTCCTCACCCCGCCGCCGCCTGCGGCACCGTGCCGAACCTCCGCTCCCGGAGCGCATAGTCGCGCAGCGCCTCGCGCAGGCGCGTCTCGCCGAAGTCCGGCCAGAGGCAGTCGTCGAAGTAGAGCTCCGCGTACGCGCTCTCCCAGAGCAGGAAGTCGCTCAGCCGCTGCTCACCCCCGGTGCGGATCAGCAGGTCCACCTCCGGCGCCGGCTGCGAGTGGATCGCCGCACCGAGCGCCGTGGCGAAGCACTCCCGGTCCGCGCCGGGCCCCACCCTCGCCGCGGCGGCCACGATGGCGTCCTGCGCCGAGTAGTCGATCGCCATCCGCAGGAGGAGCCGCTTGCCCGCCGCCGTCTTCTCCTCCGCCGCGCGGATCGCCTCCACCAGCACCCGCGAGAGCCGGTCGCGCCGGCCGATCACGTTCAGCCGCACCCCGTTCTGCACGCAGCGCGCGGTCTCCGACGCCAGGTACGCCCGGAAGAGCCGCATCAGCCCGTTCACCTCGCGCGTCGGGCGCCTCCAGTTGTCCGACGAGAAGGCGTAGAGCGTCAGCGTCCCGATCCCGAGGTCCGGCGCCGCCTCCACGATGCGGCGCACCACCCGCGCGCCCACCCGGTGCCCGGCCACCCGCGGCTGCCCGCGCCGCATCGCCCAGCGCCCGTTCCCGTCCATGATCACCGCGACGTGGAGGCCCGCGGCCGTCTGGCTGAAAGTTCTTTGCGTCATAGAGAAAAAAAGAGCAGGTGCGGGGCTCACCGATCCCGGACGGCCTGGATGAGCGATTCCATGTGGTCGAGATAGGCGCCGAGCGCGCGGCGGCCTCGCGGCGTCAGGCGGTATTCCGTCCGGGGCACGCGCCCGCGGAAGGACTTGGTGCACTCGACGTACTCCGCCTCTTCGAGCTTGCGCGCGTGCACGCTCAGGTTTCCGTCGGTCGTGGCGAGCATCTCCTTCAGCTCGTTGAAGCTGAGCGAGTCGTTCACCGCGAGCGCGCTGACGATGCCCAGCCGCACGCGCTCGTGGATGAGGCGGTCGAGGTCGACGGGCCCGGCGTCGCCCGCGCCGCCGGGGAGGCTCTGGAGCCCGGGCGACTCGTGTACGTCGGGCTCTCGTTGCGGAGCGGTCCTGTGCTTAGCCACCGTACCTCCAGGCGATGAGGAGACCGAAGAGGATGTGCAGGCCGCCGAAGCCGAGCGCCATGAGCGCATCGCCCCACGCGGCGGGCAGCAGCAGCGCGCCGGTGCCCAGCGCCATGAAGCAGAGCCCCATGACCGGAACGATCCGCACCGAGTAGGAGCCCGCCGCCACGATGCCCGCGCCGAAGAGCAGCAGCCAGAGCCCCGGCAGCGGTGCCACGATGCCGCCGCGGAAGAGCACGGCCGTGAGCACCGCCCCCGCGATCAGCGGAGGGAAGAGGCTGAGCGCGAACTTCCGCCCCGGCCCGGAGCGCAGCGGCATCCCCGCCGCGCGCGCCTTGCGCATCACCGACACCCCGCCGATCCCGAGCGCCATCAGCGCCTCCGCGCTCCACACAACCAGCCACGCAGCCGGGCTCGCCTGCAGCGACGCCACCCAGGCGGCCAGCACCGCGGTCACGCCGATCACCACCTCGCCCCAGCCCGAGACCGCCGTGAAGCTTCCCGCGCGCTCCATCGTCTCACGGATGAAACGCAGGTTCTCCATCGCGCGATCGTGCAGCGCGAAGGGCTCGCCAGGGCCGGGCAGGAAGGGTTGCGGCTTCGCCATGGAGGAAGGATGAGGAAAGCCGGGGCAGATGTCAAGTGCTTTGCGAGACAAAGACGCGGCGGCGGCGCATTGCGCTCTGTTCACCCTGCGGGTCCGAGCACGAGCGGCAGTACCGGGCTACACCCGTCCCCTCGCCCGCTTGCGGGAGAGGGTGGCGCGTCTCAGCGCGCCGGGTGAGGGCCGGCGCATAGGCCCGGGCATCTGCGCCGATGCCCGGGCCCCGGCCCACTCGACTCAGAACTCAGAACTCCCGTCCCCTGTCACCCCCCGTACCGACACGCCGCCGGATCGGACTTCACGAAGTAGCTCTTGTAGTTCTCCGCCTTCGGGTCCATGCAGCCCTCCAGGTTGAGCAGCTCGACCTTGCGGAAGTCGATCGGCGCGGTCTCCGCCTGCAGCGCGATGTAGCCGCCGGTCAGCAGCTTGCCCTCCTGGAGGACGCCCGGCTTGGTGTGGTTCGCGGCGCCGCCGCCCATCTGCGGCTTCTCGTAGACGAGCACCGTATCGCCGTTGACGATGTGCTTGACCACCGAATCGCCCAGCACCAGCGCTTCTACCCGCACCCACTGGTCGCCGTTGAAGGTGGGGGACGAGGAGTTGGTGCAGTGCCGGGTCACCAGCTTCCCGTCCATCACCACGTTCGTGCCCGGGGTGCAGAGATTTCCCGTCGGGCGCTCGCCCTGGCCGAGGCCCCCGAGGAGCTGCACCTCGAGCGAGATGGGGAAGTCCTGGTCCAGGCCCATGCTCTCGGGCGACTGGGAGTGGACCATGATCCCGTTGTTCCGCTTCGCCCAGGCGTTCCCGGGTCCCGCCCCCTCCACCTGCTGGCCCACGAAGCGGTACTCGGCGGCGACGAGATAGTAGGAGAAGGGCTTCTTGTAGAAGATGTGGCCGAACTCGCCGTTGAAGCCGTGCCACTGGTCGTAGCGGACCTTCAGCAGGCCGTCCTCCACCCGGAAGGTGTTGTTGAAGTTGTCGCCCAGCTCGTGGTGGGCGAACTTGATCTGCCAGTCGTTCAGGTCCTTCCCGTTGAAGAGCTGGATCCATTCCCGCTGGTCCGGGTCGTTCCGCGGGGCGCTGGAGTGGGCCCCGGCCGTGGCACACCCCGCCGTGAGGGCGACCACGGCGGTGGTGAGCAGGGCGGCGGTCCGTCGGCGGGCACCGGCTCGTGAGGCGGCGGGGGAGTTGTGGCTCATCGGTGCGATCTCTCGGGTGGAAGGGGGAAGTGACCTGTCCGGCGCGTCACGGGCGCACCTGCCGGGCGCGCCCGGGCTCGACCGGACGAGAAGGTAGCGGGGGAGGGCGCCGACCTCCAAATCCGGCGGCTTGTTGATCGGGCGGTCGAGCAGTACGTTGGCCGCGCCGGTGCACGATCCCTCCCAACGTTCCATCCACCAACCGAGAGTCTGTGGTCCCATGCAATCGTCGATTCTGCAGCGTTTCGTGACGGGAGCCGCCGTAGCCCTCCTCTTCTTCGCGAGCTCTCCGGCCGGGGCGCAGTCGCTTCCGAAGTCGGGGAAGGTCGAGGTGAGCCCGGCCGCCGAGAAGGGGGCCCTCTCCCAGGTGAAGGCCGCCGACGGCTTCGAGGTCAGCCTTTTCGCCGCGCCGCCCGTGGCCATGTACCCGACCTGTCTCACGGCCACGCCCGAGGGAGCGGTCTTCGTCTGCGTCGATCCCAACCTCTCTCTGTCCGTCGGCCGGAACCGGGGGCGCATCATGCGCCTGGTGGACGACGACAAGGACGGGCACGCGGACCGCTACACCGTCTTCGTCGACAGCATCGATAGCCCCCGCGGCGTGGCATGGGATGGGAAGGCCCTCTACGTGATGCACCCGCCCACGCTCACCGCCTACTACGACGACGACGGCGACGGGATCGCCGACCGCTCCGTGGACCTCGTCCACGGCCTCGGCTTCGGGCTGGACTTCCGCGGCGCCGACCACGGCACCAACGGCATCCAGATGGGGATCGACGGGTGGATCTACGTCGCCGTGGGCGATTACGGCTATCGGAAGGCGATCGGCCGCGACGGAACGCAGATCGAGCACCACGGCGGGAGCGTGGTCCGGGTCCGCCCGGACGGGAGCGACCTGGAGATCTACGCGGTGGGGACGCGCAACATCTACGACGTCGCCATCGACCCGTTCATGCACGTCTTCTCACGCGACAACACGAACGACGGGGACGGCTGGAACACGCGCCTGCACTACCTGGCGCAGAACGCGAACATGGGCTACCCCATGCTCTACAAGAACTTCCCGACCGAGCACTTCCCCTCGCTCTTCGATTACGGCCCGGGCTCGGGAACGGGCGATCTCTGGGTGCAGGACCCCGGCTTTCCCGCGGGCTACGACAACACGCTCTATACGAGCGACTGGACGATGAGCAAGGTCTACCGCCACCCGCTCACGCCCAAGGGCGCCAGTTACGACGTCCAGCAGGACGAGTTCCTCTCGGTGGTGCACCCCTCCGACCTGGCGATGGACGGCGCGTCGAACCTGTACGTGGCGAGCCTCTCGGGCGGGACCTTCACCTACACGGGTGACAACGTCGGCTATGTCCTGCGGGTCCGCTACCCGGAGAAGACCGCCGCGAAGCCGCTCGACCCGGGGTCGGCGAGCGACGCGCAGCTGCTGGAGCAGCTCACCGGCTTCAATGCCGAGCACCGGCTGCAGGCGCAGCACGAGATCCTGCGGCGAGGGGAGAAGCCGGCCACGGTGCAGCGCCTGCGGGAGATCGTGCTCGATTCGAAGCAGCCCGCGTACGCTCGCGTCGCGGCGATCTTCACCCTGAAGCAGCTGGTGGGCGCGGAGGCGACGCCCACGCTGCTGCGCGCCGCCGCCGACCTCGATCCCACCGTGCGGGCGCTGGCCCTGCGGGCGCTCGTCGACCGCAAGGAGCAGCTGGCGGGCGTTCCCACCGCGCTCTTCGTGAAGGCACTCTCGGATCCCGACCCCAGCGTGCAGCTACAGGCCATCAATGGCCTGGTGCGGCTGGGCGCGCGCGACGCGGCGGACGCCATCGTCCCGCTGACCGCGCGGCCCGACCCGGCGCTGGCGCACATCGCGGTCAACGCGCTCGTGAAGCTGGGCGCGTCCCGGGCCGCGCTCCACGCGCTGGACACGGGAACACCGGCCGTGAAGGCGGGGGCGCTCCGTGCGCTGCAGCAGATGCACGACGAGGACGTCGTGGCCGCCCTCGCCGACCGCTACCGCAGGAGCACGGACCCGGCGGCGCGCCATCGCCTCCTCCTCGCCCTCGCGCGCCTCGACAACCAGGAGGGCATCTGGCTGGGCGACTGGTGGACCACGCGGCCCTCGTTCCTCGGTCCCTACTTCGAGCCCTCCGCGTGGGCGGGTACCGCGCGGATCCGGCCCATCCTCGCGGACGCGCTGCTCTCGGCGAGCGGGGCCGGGCTCGACTCGCTCGCCGACGAGTTCGTGCTCGAGCGGGTACTCCCGCAGGGCGCCAAGCCGCTCGTCCTGGCGCTCAGCGCCTCGCACGACCCTCAGCGTACGGAGGCGATCCGCGCCCTGGCCGGTCATTCCAGGGTCAGCAGCGCCGCCCTCCCCGTCCTCGCGCGGATCGACGCCCGCAGCGCGCCGCTGCACGAGGCCGTCGCCCGGCTTCTCGTCGGCGAGAGCGATCTCGCGGAGGGGTCGGTCCCGCTCCTCCGGGCCGCCGCGCTGGACTCCTCGCTCGACGCCGACGTGCGGGCCCGGGCCCTCGCCGCGCTATCCGGGGCCGACCTGCCGGTCGCGGTGGCGACGTTCGCGCACTTCAATCCGGGGGCGAGCAGCGACCCGGACCTCGACCGGGCGTGGCGCCGCTTCGTCAGCGATCGCGGGCACATGAGTCAGCTCCCGCAGTTCGTGGCGCTGGCGCACGATGGCGACGAGGCGGAGCGCGTGCTCGCCTACTCGGTGCTCGTCCAGATCGCGCGCCGGAACGGGGCGCCCGACGAGGTGAAGCAGCAGGTCACCGGCGCCATCGACGCGGGGTGGGCCGACGCCGCCCTCGCGCCGAGCCTGGCGCGCGCCGTGACGATCATGCACCAGCAGGACGCGTACTCGAGCCAGATGTCGAGGTTCTCGACGCGGTCCGCCAACTGAGCGCGACGACCGCAACACGGCAGCCGAGGGGCCCGGGCATCGGCGCGATGCCCGGGCCCCCGTTCATCCTCCATTCTCCACTCTCCATCGTCCATTGCCCCCCAGCACCCCCGCCGCGCGGGTGAGCGTCCCCTCCGGGTAGCCGAGTGCCCGGTGGATGGCGATGCTTCGGTCGAAGGGGTTCGCGATGGCGTCGAGCTCGCGCACGCGGCGCGGGCCGAGTCGACGCGGGAAGTAGAAGGCGTGCGCGGGCACGGGGTAGTCGCTGCCGTGGAGGGTGCGCTCCCGGAAGAGCGGGTCGTGGGCGAGGCGGGCGAGATAGGGGAAGCGCCCGGGGTTCGCCATACCCGAGTTGTCGACCCAGAAGCGCGGGAACTCCAGGAGCATCTCGCGGACCAGCGGGAGCTGGTCGGGGTCGCGCGAGAGGAGGACGCGCGCGCCGGAGTGCGCGCAGATCACCGGCACGCCCGCCTCCAGGGGCATGCGCAGCAGCCGGACGTCGCTGAGCGCGGGCGCGACCTCGCGGAAGGTGTTCTCGGAACCGCCGGCGTGCACCAGGAGCGGCAGCCCGACCTCGGCGAGCCGGCTGTAGAACGGCCGCAGCCGCGGGCTCGTGGGGTCGATCGCCTGCGCGGCGGGCAACCACTTGAGCAGCACGGCGCCGCCCCCGATACACTCCTCCAGCCGCTCCATAGCGTCGCGCCGGAAGGGGTTGATCGAGGGGCCCGGGAGGAGCGCGTCCGGGTGGCGGCGGCAGACCTCGAAGACCCAGCTCGGCGGGACGATGAGCTGCGAGCGCTCGCGGTCGAGCTCGCCGCGCGCGTCGTAGACACCGTCGAAGCCGAGCACCACGGCGCGATCGAGCTCGCTCTCGCGCACCCGCCGCGCGATCCCCTCCGCCCAGTCCTGGTCGATGGAGCTTCGCATCTGCTCGGCCGTGACGCCGGAGAGACGCCGCAGCAGCCGGATGAGCGGGCGCCGCGCGAAGCGGGGCGAGAGCCAGCAACCGGACCCCTGCGTGCCGACGCCCGCGAGGTGGACGTGGATGTCGAGCTTCACGGGAGGTCGTCGGTCCCCGGTCCTCGGTCGTGACCGACGACCGACGACCGACAGCCGAAGACGGGGGGCGGGGTGGTAGTGAGCGTCCGCACCACCGCCTCGATCGCCGCGGGCGCGAGCGGCGTCGTGAGGTGCGTCTCGCCCGGGAGGAGGAGCAGCTCGGCGCGGGGAATCAGCGCGGCGAGCCGCTCGCCCTGCTCGGGCGGGACGAGCCGGTCGCGCGCGCCGTAGACGAGGAGGACGGGGCAGGGGGTGGCGCGTGCGGCCTCTTCGAGCCGGAGCGACTCCAGCGTCCGGTTGAGGACGTCGACGTATCCGAACGCGCCCGGTCCGGGCGGCACGGTCAGGCGAAGCGGGTAGAGGTCGCGGCGGATGGGGCCGAAGGACGGGATGAGGCCGGTGGCGCCGTAGAGCCGGCGTCCTCGCCACGCGGCCCGGAGAAGACCGGGCCGCAGCTCGTTGGCGATGCTCCCCGCCGTGAGATGCACCCGCAACGGCGCGCAGACCAGGGCGGCCGAGGCGAAGGGGAGGCGCGGGAGCGCGTGGAGGAGGAGCGCGCCGCCGAGGCTCACTCCCACGCCGTGGAGCGGCAGCCCGCGGTCGAGCGCCCCGCTCTCCTCCACCGCCGCGGCGACCGCTCCGCCCGCGGCGCCGGGGTCGAAGCGGGTGGTGCTGGCGCGCCCGTGGCCGTCCACGTCGAATGCGAAGACCGCGAGGCCCTCCAGGAGGAGGCGTCGGAAGAGGCCGGCCATCGCGAAGAGCGCGTCGTTTCCCGCGCCGTGGACGGAGACCACGAGCCCGCGCGGCTCGCGCGGGGTGATCCGGAAGGCACGGGTGATCCCACCCGCCTCGGGGCGCGGGTAGGCGATCGCCTCCCAGGCGATGCCCCGGTCCTCTACCCAGCGCCGGAGCGCTCGCTCGAAGGCGAGCTCGCTCACCGCGCGGTCGCTTCCTTCCTCTCCGGCTCCTCCGCCCCGCGCTCCGCCGTTGCTCCGGCCCCCGCCAGCCCGAGGCGCCGCAGCACGTTGGCGGGCCGAACCTCGCCGGTGATCAGCCGCGCGCCCCTCTGCCACGTCAGGTACGACCACGCCCACTCGCGCATCACCGCCAGCCGGTTCCGGTAGCCGATCAGGAAGAAGATGTGGACGAAGAGCCAGGTCAGCCACGCGATGAAGCCGCTGAGCTGCACCCGGCCGATCTGCGCGATCGCCCTCGCCCGGCCGATCGTCGCCATGCTCCCCTTGTCGTGGTAGCGGAAGCGCTCCCGCGGCTGCCCCCGCAGCGTGCGCACGATGTTGCGACCCGCCGCCCGGCCGCTCTGGATCGCCACCTGCGCGACGCCCGGCAGCGGCGGCCCGCCGGCCTCCGGCCCGGCGATCGCGGCCAGGTCGCCGACGACGAAGATCTCCGGGTGCCCGGGCACGGAGAGGTCCGGCTCGACCTGCACGCGGCCCATCCGGTCGACGGCCGAGCCCAGGGCGCGACCCAGTGGCGACGCCGCGACCCCGGCGGCCCACACCACGTTGTAGGCGCCGATCCGCTCCTCGCCCACCCGGACCGCGCCCACCTCGATGCCGGTGACCCGCGAGTCGAGCCAGATCTGCACCCCCAGCTCCTCCAGCTGCCGCTTCGCGCGCTCCGAGAGCACCTCCGCGTACGTCGAGAGCAGCCGCGGCCCGCCCTCGATCAGCAGCACCCGCGCGGCCGACGGGTTCACGCGGCGGAACTCGTGCGTCAGCGTATGGTGCGCGATCTCCGCGAACGCGCCCGCCATCTCCACTCCCGTCGGCCCGCCGCCCACCACCACGAAGGTCAGCAGCGCGCGCCGGATCTCCGGGTCGTCCTCCTGCTCCGCGGCCTCGAAGGCGAGCAGGAACCGGCGGCGGATCTCCGTCGCGTCGTCGATCGTCTTCAGCCCCGGCGCGATCGCCTCCCACTGCGAATGGCCGAAGTACTGGTCCACCGCGCCGGCGGCGAGCACCAGGAAGTCGTAGTCGACGCGCTCGCCGCTGTCGAGCACCACCGCCCGGGCCTCCGTGTCCACCGCCTCCACCTCCGCCAGCAGCACGTCCGCGTTCGCCTGTCTGCGGAGCACCTGCCGGATCGGGCGCGCGATGTTCGCGGGCGAGAGCGTCGCCGTGGCGACCTGGTAGAGGAGAGGCTGGAAGAGATGGTAGTTGTGGCGGTCGATCAGGGTGACCTCGACCGGCGCATGGGCGAGCGCCCGCGCCGCGTGGAGGCCGCCGAACCCCCCGCCCACGATCACGACCCTCGGGATCCGCTTCGACATGGCATTCAACGGAAAAGTGCCAGGTGCCGGGTGCGGAGTGCCAGGAACGGCACTGCTTGGCACTCGGCACTTGGCACCGGAAGAGCCGGGCGGCGGAGTGGGATCACACCGGCACCGGCAACAGGCTCCTGAACGAGTTCCTCGCCCGGTTGAGCCGGCTCTTCACCGTGCCCACCGGGATGCCGATGGCGGCGGCGATCTCCTCGTACGAGAGGTCGTCCACCTCGCGCATCACGAAGGGAATGCGGTGGTGGTCGTCCATCCGCTCGATCGCGGCGTCGATCGCCTCGCGCAGTTCGCTGCGGTAGGTCTCACGCTCCGGGTCCGCCTCCGCCGACTCGAACTCCACCGGCCGCGACGGCGCGCCCGCCGGCGAGTGCTCGGGGCGCAGGTCCGAGAACGCCGTCTCGCGGCGGCGCGAGCGGTTGCGGAACTCGTTCTTGAGCAGGTTGTTCGCGATCGTGTGGATCCACGTCGAGAACTTCCGGCTCGGGTCGTAGCTGTCGCGCGCCCGGTGAATGCGCAGGAAGGTGTCCTGCGTCAGATCCTCCACCCGCTCCTCGTCGTTCAACCTCTTGCGGAGGAAGCCCTGGATGCGCGGCTCGTAGCGCTCCATCAGCTCGCGGAAGCCGCGCTCGTCCCCGTGCGTGTAGCGCTGGAAGAGCTGCTCGTCCGAAAGCTCCGAGAGCGACACCTCGGCGGGCTTCGCGACCGGCTCGCGCGCGTGGACGGCGAGCGCGGGAATCCGCTCCCGCCGCGGCCGTTCCTGCACCCGGACCGCCCCGCGCGGATGGCGCTTGAGAGTGGCTGTATTCATGCGACAAAGATAAGCGAATTCCCCCCGAATGTCGAGGGGTATCAGTGGAGCGAGATTTGTGAAAACCTTTGTCTCTACTGGCTTTCGGGCCTCCGGGCCCGCACCGTTTCACGCCGCTCAGAAGAGCTTCGGCTTCGAGCCCCGGCGCGTCAGGTTGAAGACGAAGAAGAGGATCGACGCGAGACCCAGCTCGAAGTAGAAGGTGAGGAAGCGCCAGCCCGCCGTTGCGAGGCCGATGACGTCGCGCGGGACGAAGGCGCTGTAGATCAGGTAGAACGAGGCCTCCGCCCCGCCCGCCCCGCCCGGCGTGGGCGTGAGCGCCATGAAGGTGAAGACGACCCACTGCAGGAGCCAGTAGAGCACCGGGTGCACGGGCGCGCCCAGGTAGGCGATGATCGCGGTCACCACGGAGTACCTCGCCGCCCACTGGACGGCCGTGATGCTGAGCGAGAGCAGGAAGAGCAGCCTTCCGCGGCGGATGATGATCTGGAAGACCTCCCGCGCGTCCCGCCAGGTGGTGCGCATCTTCCGCCGCAGGCGCGCGAAGATCTTCAGCCCCCGGCTCCGGGTACGGTGACCGAGTCCGCCTCCGAGCACCCAGCGGATGGCGAGCCACGAGAGGATGCCGATCGCGGCCGCGACGCCGAAGACGATGAACGCGTTCTCCCGCAGCCGCAGCCCCACCTCGTGCAGCAGCGGCAGGTCCAGCGACTCCGAGAAGATCAGCGCGAAGGGCAGCGCGAGGAGGAAGAAGATCCCGTCCTCGACGATCGGGAAGGTGGTTATGGAGGCCGCCGCGCCGGGGCTGACGCCGTGCTGCACCAGCAGCCCCCACTTGAAGATGCCGCCGCCCACGGCCGTGGGCGCCACCGCGGAGCCGAGGTCCGTCGCGAGCGACATCTCGAAGGCGTCGCGGAAGCTCAGCCGGTAGCCGAGGAAGCGCGTCCAGATGAGCACCCGCAGCGCGTTGGTGAACCACGGCGTGACTCCCAGCACCGCCGCGAGCAGCAGATAGCTCTTCGGCCGGTCCGCCAGCGAGTGGAAGACGCTCCGGTCCGTCGTCACGTAGGAGAAGACGATGTTCCCCAGCACCCCGATCGGAATGAGCACCAGGGCCGTGCGGAAGAGGCGGGCGATGCCGCGCCTGGGGGCCTGGGGTCGTCGGTCGTCGGTCATCGGTCGTCGGTCATCCCCTGACCGTGGTCTGACGACCGGCGACCGACGACCTTCCCATAGCTCTCCAGCAGCCCACCGTTGATCTCTTCCCAGTCGCGCGTTACCGCGGAGCGGACCGCCGCCTCCCCCATCCGTGCGCGGAGTGCCGGGTCGCCCAGCAGGCGCGCCACCTTCTCCGCCAGGTCCGCCGGGTCGTTGGCCCGCGCTACGAAGCCGGTCTCGCCGGGCCTCACGAGGTCCTGCGGCCCGCCCCGGTCCACCACCACCGCCGGCACACCCGAGGCGAGCGACTCCAGGACGACGTTCCCGAGCGTCTCGGTGGTGGAGGGGAAGACGAAGACGTCCGCGGAGGCGTACCAGCGCGCCAGCGATTCGCCGCCCTGGTGCCCGGCGAAGAGTGCGTCGGGGAGCTTCCTCTCCAGCTCGGCACGCATCGGGCCCTCGCCCACGAGCGCGAGCCGGAAGGGCACCCCACGTTCCTTCAGGATGCGATCGAGCTCCACGAGGTCGGCCAGGTCCTTCTCCTTCACCAGCCGGCTGACGAGGAGGAGCAGAGGCGTCTTCTCGTCCGCGCCCGCGCGGGCGCGCAGCTCGGGGTCGCGGAAGTCGGGCGAGAAGGCGCTCAGGTCGATGCCGCGCGACCACAGCTCGACCCGCCGGATTCCCCGCGCCTCCAGCTCGCGGATGATGCTCCGGCTCGGAGCGTAGACGCGCTCACAGCGCGCGTAGAACCAGCGTAGCGCGCCCCAGCCCCAGCGTTCCAGCGGCCGGACGCCGTAGTAACGGAAGTACGAGACGAAGTGAGTGTGGAAGCTCGCCACCACCGGCACCGCGTGCCGCCGCGCCCACCGCTGCGCCCAGACGGCCATCGGCGTGGGGCTCACCACGTGTACGAGGTCGGGGCGGAAGCGCTCCAGCTCCACCGCCACCGCCGCCGAGCCCGGGAGGCTCACGCGGTAGTCGGGGTAGGGCGGAAAACGGAAGGAGCGGACCCCCTGCACCCGCTCGCTCCAGGAAACGCTCCCGTCGGGAACGAACGGCGAGAAGATCCTGAAGTCCTCCCCGCGCTCCTCCAGCGTGGCGAAGAGGCGCGCGAGCGTGCGCGAGACACCGTCCACGTGAGGGTACAGGCTCTCTGTGAAATACGCGATCCTCATCCCGCTGCTCGGCCGTCTCCGCTCTCGGGTCCATGCGCCACCGGCGCCGTCGAAGCGCGGAATCTACCGGCAAACGGGCAGGAAAAACAGGATTCGGGATTCAGGGGACCGGGGGGGGCGTTCCCCGCATCCTGAACCCGAATCCTGAATCCTCAGCCGTCCTGCTCGCGGCGCTGCTCCTCGAGGTCCTCGTGCAGCTCCTCCATCTCTTCGTGCCGGCGGCGGCGGCGACGGCGGGCGTCCACGAGCAGCAGGCCGAAGAAGAGGATCCCGAGCACCGGCCACACCCACCAGTGGGGCCGGTATGCCCAGTTGGTGCCCGCCGGCACCCAGTAGAGCGCGAGGAAGAGGGCGAGAAGGAGGATGCCGAGGCCGACCTCCACGAGCAGGGCCGGGTTGCTCCGCGCCTGCTTGGGCTCTTCTGGGCTCACGCGCCTCCTCCGTTCAGGGGTTCCGGCGCTCCTCGGGTGCAACTTCCCGGCCCGCGCCTCCCCGCCTACCTCAGAGCCCGCGCTCGTAGATCCGGTAGCGCTTGTAGGCGCGGCCTCCCATGCGCTCCAGCGGGCGCACCATGTCCAGGTTGTCCTCCAGGATCCACGACCCCTCGCCGAAGCGGTAGCCTCTCGCGACTCCGATCTGCCACGTGCGCAGGTAGAAGGCGGCCCCCAGCCCCGCGTGCTGGTATGCCGGCTTGAAACCGAGGGTGATCACGCGCAGGCCGTCGATCTTCCGCTTGTGCCACAGGAACTTGAAGAGCCCGGTCGGGAAGAGCCGCCCGTTCGGGATGCGGCGGAAGACCTGGTGGATGTCCGGCAGTGCCAGGGAGAAGCCCACCGCCTCCCCACCCACCTCCGCGATCAGGCAGAGGTTGGGATCGACGATCGGCCGGAAGTCCTTCGCGATGTGCTCGAACTCCTCGTCGGTCATCGGGACGAAGCCCCAGTTCCGCGACCAGGCGGAGTTGTAGACCTCCTTGATGGTGTCGACTTCCTGGCGGAAGCGCTTCAGGTCCAGCGAGCGGATGGTGGTGCCGCTCCGCTCGAGCGCGCGTTCGAAGCCGCGCACCACTCGCGGCGGCGGGTTGGGGTCGTCGAACCAGTAGGCGTAGAGGTCCTTGCTCTTCTCCAGCCCCGCCGCCTCCATCAGCGCCTCGTAGTACGGCGGGTTGTGCGTCATCATCGCCATCGGACGCGTATCGAAGCCCTCGACGAGCACGCCGGGCGACGCGGCCTCCTCGTTCGTCGAGAGGTTCACCGGCCCGCGGATGCGCTCCATCCCCCGCGCCTGCAGCCACCCGGCCGCCGCGTCCAGCAGGGCGCTCGCCGTCGCCGGGTCGTCCTCGCACTCGAAGAAGCCGAAGAAGCCGGTCTTCTCGTGGTGGTAGTCGTTGTGGAGGTGGTTCACGACCGCCGCGATCCGGCCGACGGTCTCACCCTTCCGCTCCGCGACGAAATAGGCGACGTCGGCGTGGCGGTGGAAGGGGTGCTTCTTCCGGTCGAGTACCGTCTCGATGCTCATCCGGAGCGGCGGTACCCAGTTGGGATCGCGCGCGTTGATCTTCCAGGCTAGATCGACGAAGGACTTGAGCGAAGCGCCCGCGGGGATCTCGCGGACGCGGACGGTGGGCCGGGCGGGGGCGGAGAGGGCCATGAAGAATTGAAAATGGAGAATGGAGAGTGAAAGACGGAGAATGGAGAATGCAGATCGCCGGCGCCGTGCGGCCAGTTGACGTTCTACATTCTAAATTCTCAATTCTCCATTGCTTCTTTACGGTGCTCCGAGCGCCGCGCGGACCGTGGTGAAGGCGTCCAGCACCTGGTCGAGCTGATCCCGGGTGTGGGTCGCCATGACGGAGGTGCGGAGCCGGCACGAGCTCTCGGGAACGGCGGGGGGGAGGACCGGGTTGGTGAAGACGCCCGCGTCGAAGAGCGCCCGCCAGAAGGCGAAGGTCCGCTCCATGTCGCCGGTGACCACCGGGATGATCGGCGTCTCCGAGGTGACGGTGTCGAAGCCGAGCGCCTGGAGGCCGGCGCGCAGGTACTCCGCGTTCTCCCAGAGCCGCGTGCGGCGCTCCGGCTCGCGCTCGACGACGTCGAGGCAGGCGAGCACCGTGGCGACGGCGGAGGGCGGCATGCTGGCGCTGAAGATGAGCGAGCGCGCGTGGTGCTTCAGGTAGTGGACGACGTCCTCCGACCCCGCCGCCGCGCCGCCGATGGAGGCGAACGACTTGGAGAAGGTGGCCATCACCAGGTCCGGCTCGCCCTCCATGTCGAAGTGCTGGGCCGTGCCGCCGCCGTGCTCGCCGAGCACGCCGATGGCGTGGGCGTCGTCGACCATCACGCGGGCGCCGTACTCGCGCGCCAGCGCCAGCAGCGCCGGCAGGTCGACGATGTTGCCCTCCATCGAGAAGACGCCGTCGGTGACGATCAGCACCCCGCCCGGCGCGTCCCAGTGACGGTCGAGGAGGCGGCGCAGCATCGCGAGGTTCCCGTGCGAGTAGCGCACCATCTCGCCGCCCGAGAGGAGCGCGGCGTCGAAGAGCGAGGCGTGGTTGAGCCGGTCCTGGATCACCACGCTCCCGCGACCGACGAGGGTGGCGATGATGCCGAGGTTCGTCTGGTAGCCGGTGCTGAAGACGAGACACGCCTCCTGGCCCATGAAGCGGGCGAGCCGCTCCTCCAGCTCCTCGTGCATGTCGAGGGTGCCATTGAGGAAGCGGCTCCCGGTGCAGCCGGTGCCGTAGCGGTGCAGCGCCTGCTCCGCGCGCTCCAGCACGTACGGGTGGTGCGTCAGCCCCAGGTAGTTGTTCGAGCCGACCATGATCTTCCGCTCGCCGCGGATCACCACCTCGGTGTCGAACGACTGCTCGATCGGCTGGAAGTAGGGGTAGACGCCCCGCTCCATCGCCTCTCGCGCTGCGGTAAAGCGGCGGCACTTGTCGAACAGATCCGTGCTCCGCTGCAGCTCGGCTTTCGCCTGCGCTGTTCCCATCAAAGCCATCCTTGGCGTCTATACCAGCGAACTGTTTGAGAGATGCCTTCCCCCAGCGGGGTGGCTTCTCCGGCGGTAAGCAGCGCCTCCGAGCCCGTCAGATCACAGACCCACGACCGCGCCAGCATCTCTTCCGCCTTCTCACGGTTGAAGATCACGGCCCGCCCGACGGCGCGGCCCGAGGCCTCCGTGATCGCGGCCGCCGCACGGACCACCGCGGGCGGCAGCGGCACCCGGACGGGGCGACGCCCCATCGCGCGTGCGATCTCCCTCACGACGTCCGCCCAGGTGTGCACCCCCGGCTCCGCGATCGCACGGGTACCGGGCCGCACATCCGCCGCGCGCGCCAGCGCACGCGCGAGGTCAGGCGCGTAGATGAGGTGCAGCTCCTGCTCACCACCCGCCGGGGCGGGCGCCAGCCCGAGTCGCACCAGTCGGAAGTAGGCGAGGAAGGCGTGATCGCCAGGACCGTACACGGCCGGGGCACGCACCACCACCGTCTCCACTTCCCCCTCCAGCTCGCGGACGATCCTCTCGCCGGCGAGCTTCGTCCGACCGTAGGCCGTCAGTGGCGCGGGCGCGTCGTCCACCCGCCGCGGCCGCCCCGGCTCCGAGGGGCCGCAGGCGGCATAGGAGCTCAGGTACACCACCCGCCGCGGCCGGGGCTCGGCGCCGCGGACCGCCTCCACCACGTTGCGCGTGCCCTCGACGTTCGCACGCTCGAAGTCGCGCTCCGCGCGCAGCCCCGTGACCGCCGCGAGGTGGAAGACGACCTCCGCTCCCGCACTGGCTCGCCGCAGCGAATCGCGGTCGCCTAGCGATCCCTCGCACAGCTCCGCGCCGAGCGCCTCCAGCCGCGATGCATCGCTGGTGGGGCGCACGAGCGCCCGGATCCGCCAGCCATCGACGGCGAGCCGCTCGGCGAGATGGCTTCCGACGAAGCCCGTCGCTCCCGTGATCAGTGCTCGCCGCTGCATCGGTGGCTACGAAAATGGGGGCGCGGGAACAGAAACGCAACGTCCTCGCGGAGATACGTGCCCGTTCGGCGCGGCCGTCCGGCTACTCGCCGGACGTGGTGCTCCACCGCTGGCCGCGCGCAAAACGCCCGGCCAGAGCGGGCTCGTCGCCGCTCTCCAGCGCGGAGCGGAGCGCCGCGATCTCCGCCTCCAGCGCGCGCAGGGCGGGGACGATGAGGTCGGCGTTGTCGAGGCAGATGGCGCGCCAGACGGCGGGTGAGCTGCCGGCCAGCCGGGTGGCGTCGCGCCCGCCCGGACCCAGCCGGCCCGGAGGGTGACCGGCCCCGGCGAGCGCGTTGGCCAGCGCGGTGGCGGCGAGCTGGGGGAGGTGACTGGTCCAAGCGAGCATCTCGTCGTGGGTCCCGGGCGAGATCTCGACCGGCACGGCGCCGAGCGCGCGCCAGAGCTCCACCACCGCGCGACGCGCCCGCTCCGTCGCCGCGGCCGTGGGCGTGACGTAGACGGTCGCGCCCGCGTAGAGCCCCTGGCGCGAGGCCGCCCACCCCGCGCGGTGGTCCCCGGTGAGCGGGTGGGAGCCGACGAAGCGCTCCTCGATCCCGAGCGCCTCCGCCGCGCGGACGATGCTCCGCTTGGTGCTCCCCAGGTCGGTCACGATGCAGTCGGGGGAGAGCCGGGGTAGAACCCGGGAGAGCAGCGGCGGCATGGCGTCGACCGGCACCGCGAGGACTACCAGCTCTGCGCGCTCCAGCCCCTCGAACGAATCCGCCAGCGCCCCCCGGATGGCACCCTCCGCCGCGGCCGCCGCCACGACCCGCGGATCGGCGTCGTAGCCCAGCACCTCGGCCCCGGCCGCCGCGAGCTCGCGCGCTAGCGAGCCGCCCATGAGTCCGAGCCCGAGCACCGCGACGGGGTTCGCGCGCGGGAGGGAAGGGGTGCCGGGGTGGTTCGGATCCATGGAGCGGCAAGCTGCGCCCGGGTGCGCGACCCGTCAAGTACCCGCCCGGGGCATCGCCCGCCGTCGCCAAGATCGTGCTGGACATCCGGCGCCGACGCCCGTAGCTTGCACCGAAGATAAACCGAAACAGGGGACGGGGCGATGGAGCTGATCCAGATTGGAGGGCGCGGCGCGGCGAGCAACCCGGCGGGGCGCTTCGAGCGCCTGGCCTTCGAGCCCGACGCCGACGGGTCGGACCCGGACGACCCCTCGCCGTGGAAGCACACGCAGTACTTCCGCGACCACTCGCGGACGATCCTCTCGCGAAACGACAGCCCGGACGTGGGCTTCACCGTCTCCGTGAACCCGTACAGGGGGTGTTCACATGGATGTGGTTACTGCCTCAGCGGTGAGACGCGGATTCTGATGGGCGACGGGACGACGCAGCAACTGGACGCGATCCACGAGGGAGATGAGATCTATGGTACCGTGCTCCGAGGCTCGTATCGCCGCTACGTCCGCACGCGGGTGCTCGCGCACTGGAGTACCATGGAGCCTGCATTCCGCGTGGTGCTGGAAGACGGGACGACGCTCGTAGCGAGCGGCGATCATCGGTTCCTGACGAGGCGCGGCTGGAAGCACGTGGTTGGCAGGCAGCAGGGACGGCAGAGACGGCCGCACCTTACGGTGAACGACAAGCTGATGGGAGTAGGCGGCTTCGCTCGACCGCCAGAGATGGACGCCGAGTATCGGCTCGGCTACCTGTGCGGCATCATACGCGGAAACGCACTCCTGGCGTCGTACCCCTACGAGCGGGTGGGGCGCGCGCATGGGGATCAGCACCAGTTTCGGTTGGCGCTGGTGGAGGATACTGCGCTGCGCCGAACGGCCGACTTCCTGGGCGAGCGCGGTATCCAGGTGCACTGGTTCATGTTCTCGGTCGGGAGTCAGGCGCGAAAGTCGATGCGCGCCATCCGCACGCATCGACGCGACGACGTCGAGCGAATTCACGGCCTCATTGCGTGGCCCGCCGTTCCGACCGAGCCGTGGAGCCGGGGCTTTCTGGCGGGAATCTTCGATGCCGAAGGGAGCTACAGCACAGGAGTTCTGCGGATCTCGAACACCTCTCTCGAGATCCTCGGCCGCGCCTCTGCTTGCCTCGCTCGACTGGGCTTCGAGTGTCGGCTGGAGCATCAGCCCGGTGAGCGCGCGAAGCCCATCCATACCCTACGGTTGCTCGGTGGCCTCAAGCAACATCTGCGCTTCTTCCATACCGTGTCCCCGGCGATCCGACGCAGATGCGACATCGAAGGACAGGCGGTGAAGAGCGGGGCCGCGCTCCGCGTCGTCGACGTGGAGCCGCTGAATCGAAGGTTCCGGCTCTACGACATCACGACAGGCACGGGCGACTTCATCGCAGAGGGGGTGATCAGCCACAACTGCTACGCCCGCCCCACCCACGAGTGGCTGGGTCTGTCGGCCGGGCTCGACTTCGAGAGCAGGGTCTTCGTGAAGGAGGAAGCGCCCGTGCTGCTGCGCCGGGCGCTGGCGTCGCCGCGCTGGAAGCCGACGCCGATCGCCTTCAGCGGAGTGACGGACGCCTACCAGCCGGTGGAGCGCCGGCTGGAGCTGACGCGCCGCTGCCTGCGCGTGCTCGCGGAGTTCCGCAACCCCGTCTGCATCGTGACGAAGAGCCAGCTCGTAGCGCGCGACGCCGACGTGCTCGGGGAGATGGCGGGCTGGGGCGGGGCCGTGGTCTACCTCTCGATCACCAGCCTCGACCAGGAGCTGCAGAAGAAGCTGGAGCCCAGGGCGGCCTCTCCCGCTCGCCGGCTGGCGGCTCTGGAGACACTGGCGCGCGCGGCCGTGCCGGTGGGAGTCCTGGTGGCCCCCGTGATCCCCGGTCTCACGGACCACGAGCTGCCGGCGATCCTCGCCGCGGCGGCCGGGGCGGGCGCGCGCACGGCCGGCTTCGTTCCGCTGCGGCTGCCGTACGGGCTCAAGGAGCTCTTCGACGAGTGGCTCTCCATCCACGCCCCGGAGCGCCGCGAGAAGGTGCTGCACCGGGTGCGCGAGATCCGCGGCGGGGCGCTCAACGACTCCCGCTTCGGCGCGCGGATGCGCGGGGAGGGCCCCTACGCCGATCAGCTCCGCGCGCTCTTCCACGTGACCTGCCGGAAGCTCGGGCTCAACGCCGAGCGCACCACGCTCGACACCACCGCCTTCCGCCGGCCCGACCCGAGCGGGCAGCTGGACCTGCTGGAGGGGTGAGGCGCCGAGCCTGCGCCCGGGCTACCCCGCCCGCCGCGTCTTCCGCCGCAGGAAGTCTCTCATGATGTACTGCCCGAGCGTCATGGTGCTGGTGAAGTAGGCCTTGCCGCGCGCGATCTGGGAGACGCGGCTGACGAAGGCCACCAGCGCGGGGTCGCGGGCGAGCATGAAGGTGTTGATGAGGATGCCGGCCTTGCGGCAGGCGGCGACCTCGGAGAAGGTCTCCTTGAGCACGCGCGCGTCGAGCCCCATGGGGTTCTTGTAGACGCGGCCGTCGGGGAGGGTGATCGCGGAGGGCTTGCCGTCGGTGATCATCACGATCTGGCGCATCTCCTTGTTCTGCGCCAGGAGCAGCCTGCGCGCGACCTTGAGGCCTTCCGCGGTGTTGGTGTGGAAGGGCCCCACCTTCGCGTGCGCGAGCTGGGAGACCGGGATCTCCTCCGCGCGGTCGCCGAAGAGCACCACGCGGAGCGAATCGCCCGGGAACTGGGTGCGGATGAGGTGGGTGAGCGCGAGCGCCACCTTCTTCGCCGGGGTGAAGCGGTCCTCGCCGTAGAGGATCATCGAGTGGCTGGTGTCGAGCAGCAGCACCGTGGCGCAGCTGGAGCGGTACTCGGCCTGGTGAACGTGCAGGTCCTCGTATTCCAGCGCGATGGTGCCGTCCTCGCGCAGGCCCTCTCGCGCCAGGGCGCTGGTGAGCGTGCGCGGGATGTCGAGGTTCATCGTGTCGCCGAAGCGATAGGGCCTGCTGGCGGCCTCGGCTTCCACGCCGGTCGCCAGGAAGGGCGTGTCGTGCGAGCCGAAGCTGGAGCGTCCCATCGCCCCGAGTAGCTGCCGCAGGGTGCGGTAGCCGAGGAAGTCGATGCCCTTCTGCGTGAGGTTGAACTCCACCTGGCGCGAGGCGGAGCGGGCCTCGTCGATGTTGCCCTCGGCGTCGGTCAGCTCGGTGTGGCCCGCGGGCATCTGCGGGACCTGGTTCGCCTGGAGATAGCCCTCCTCCATCAGCCGCTCGACGAGGCGGTCGAGGAGCTCGGCGATCTGCTGGCGTATCTCCTCGTCGCCGCCGCCCTCGCCGCGCAGCTCGGCGAGCATCTCCGGGGTGAGCTGGCCGCTCTCCAGCAGCGCGCGCAGGAGCGCCTCCTTCAGCGCGTCGAGCGAGCGGTCGCTGTCGTCGAAGTCACCCCAGAAGGGGTGTGAGTACGGGCCGCCCTCGAAGCCGCTCTGCAGGAGGAAGTCCGAGAGGTGCTCGAGGAGCGCCTCCAGGTTGAGCGCGTCGGCGAGGTGGCCCGTGTAGCGGGTGTAGTTGGTGAATCGCATGGGCTCCCCCAGGGCTCGTGGCGACGCGGACGGCGCATGGACCGGGCCGGGCCTCCCCGCCGTCGGGCGGAGGTCCTCCTCTCAACATATCGGTCCGATCTTCCACATCAACCGCCACGGGCAGATCGGCTCCGCTCCGCCACACTAGTGGGGACCGGAGGTATCCCGCGGCGTCGCGTTCGGGGCAGACCGGCCCGCGGGTGTGCCGAGGAGCCTCGGTGGCGGGCGCGTGCTGTCCGGCGCGGTCGTCACCGTGTCCACGGCGGCGGCCGAGGTATCGGGCCGCGGCGACGGGCTGGTGGCAGCAGGTGTGGCGACCGTGTCGACCGCGGTCGGCGGGCCCTCCGCCGGCAGGGCCGCGCCGGCCGTCTCCGCCGGGACCGCACCGACCGCACCGACCGCGGGGGTCATCGTGGCGGTGTCCACGCTCGGGGCGGTCGCTGCTCCGGGCGGAACCCCGGGAGGAACGACGACGGGTGGCGGACCGTAGTCGGGTACGGCGGGCTCGGCCGCGGGCGGCGGCTCCGTCACCGCGGCGCTCTCCGGTGACGCCTCGACCCGGACCACCCGGGGGTGCGTACGCCCACGGGTGACGGCCCAGAGTGCGGCCGCGCCGACGAGGAGGACGAGAAGCGCGATCCACGCCGGGGCCGAGCTGCGACGGGGGGCCGCCGGCCGGACGGGGGTCGGGGGCGGGGCGGCCGCTGCAGGCATCGGCGCGAGCAGGGTCCGGTCGTCCTCCTCGGCCGCGGGTGGCGCGGGCGCGACGACCGCCGCGGGAGCGATCTCCGCGACCGCTGCGCCGCCGCCGATCGCCGCGTCCAGGGCGCGCAGCATCTCGCCGCCGTCGGCGAAGCGGGCGCGTGGATCGTAGGCGAGCGCGCGGTCCACGACCGCCGCGACGGCGGGCGGGACATCGGGGTCGAGCGTACGGATCGGCGACTCCGGGAGCCAGTCCGCGGGGTCGGCAGAGCGCTCGGCACGGAAGGGCTTCTCTCCCGTGAGCAGCTGGTACGCCACCACGCCCAGGCTGAAGACGTCGGTCGCGGGGGTGAGCCTGGCGTCGCCTCGCGTCTGTTCGGGCGATGCGTACGCGGGCGAGAGGGGCGCGCCGCGGGTGAGGTGCGTCAGCGTCTCGTCCTCCTCGACCAGGCGCGCGATGCCGAAGTCGAGAACGCAGACGCGCACCCGGTCCTCCCCGCGCGGCTCGGCGAGGAAGATGTTGCCCGGCTTCACGTCCCGGTGGATCAGCCCCTCGCGGTGCCCGACCGCCAGCCCCTCCGCGACGTCGTGCACGATGCGCAGCGCCACCGGGAGCGGCGGTCGCCCCTCGCGGGCGAGGTGAGCCGCGAGGTCCTCGCCGTCGAGGAGCTCCATCACCAGGAAGTCCAGACCCGTCTGCGGGTCGGTGCCGAAGTCGTAGACCGCCACCACGTTCGGATGCTGCGGGAGGCTCGCCGCCGCGCGCGCCTCACGCGCGAAGCGCTCGTGATGCTCGGTGCGGGACTCCGCGTCGCGCGCGGGCAGCGACATCACCTTCACCGCCACCGGCCGCCCCAGCCGCTCATCGTCGGCCCGGTAGACGGCCGCGAAGCCCCCGCGACCGATCACCTCCCCGATCCGGTAGCGCTTCACCAGCGTTCGGCCGGTGAGTAGATCCTCGAAACCTGGCATGCGTGCGTCGAGCCGCGGGTGGAATGACGTACGACCAGAACCCACGATGGCAAGATGCGATCCGGGCCGGAACGGCTGGATTCACGCCGGCAGGTGCGGCATCGCGCCCAGGACGCGGAGCTCGTCGTTCTCGGGCAGGTCCAGGCAGAAGGTGGGGGTGCCGCGCGCGAGCGTCTCCGCGGCGAGAGCGCGCAGCCGGCCGCCCCGGGAGGCGTGGAGGAAGAGCACCCGCGCGGCGAGCGCGGCGACGACGCGGTTGCGCAGCGCGGCCATCGCCGCGTCGGGACGGCGGCGGGCGGGGAAGGGGGAGAGCAGGAGCAGCCGGTCCTCGGCGATGGCGCGGCGGAAATGGTCGGGGAGCCGCATCGTCTCGATCGAGCGCGCCGGGCAGACGACGACCGGCGCGGGCCCGCGGAGCAGGAACTCGAGGCACTCGCGCTCCAGCGGCGACTGGAAGCCGCCGATCACCGGCGTTCCCGCGTCGCGCAGGGCCCGCGTGGAGTCGTACACGGCGAGCACCGCCCCGCCCGGCGCGTGCACCGAGCAGAAGAGCCCCACGAGCGGCAATCGCAGCAGCCGCGCAGCGCCGCGGAGGGTGAGGACCGCGGGGGCCGCCGCTCCGAGGCGCTCGAGTGCCTCGGGATAGCCGACCGATCCGCGCTCCAGGCGAATGCAGAGATCCGGGTCAGCCACGCTCCGCCTCGCGGACGAGGTGAAAGCCGCCGCGGGCCAGGACGTCGTGGAAGTCCACCCGCGGGTCGGCCGCGCCCCCGAGCGCCGCCCGGATGCGCGCGCGGCGCGCCTCCACCGCGGCGAGCCCCTCCGCGAGCGCTCCGGTGGAGAGGTCCTGCTCCAGCCGCATCCACCGCAGCATGTGGTCGGCGCGGCCCGCGGCCTCGGCCTCTTCCGCGAGCGCAGGAGGAAGCGCGCGGTCGCGTGCGGCTACGAGCGGCCCGGCACAGACGCGGCAGGCGAGCGCGGGCAGACTCGCCAGATCTCTCGGCCCGGCGATCAGCCGGGCGCGGCACGTCGCCGCGGCGACGGGATCGGGCTCGGCGCCGTGGAGGTTGCGCAGCACCGCCGCCTCGCGCGCGTAGGAGCTCCGCCCGGGGTAGCGCGCGGGATCGTGCGCCCGCTCCAGTACCGCGCGGAAGTCGGCCAGTCGGCTGGCGCGATGCGGGGTTCGTGCGCGGCGCAGGTCGTCGATCGCGCTCTGCATCCGCTCCAGGCACGCCACGTAGAGAGGCTCTAAAGCGGCGCGCGCCGCCAGCAGCCACTCCCCCGTGCCGCACGCGGGATCGAGCACCCGGAGCGTGCGGAGCGCCCACCAGACGGCCCGGAGCTGTGCGCCGTCGCCCGACTCTTCGATCAGCCGCCGGGCCCGGACGTGCGCGGCGACCGTGGCGTCGCCCGCGACGGCGCGGAGCCCGGGCGCGCGAAGGCGGATCAGCCGCAGGAGCGCCGCGGCGACGGCATCGGCCAGCGCCGTGCCGCCCTGCTGCGCGCCCTCCGCCTCTTCCAGGCGCGTGCCGAGCGCCGCGACGCGCCAGTGCAGACGCGGATTCAGGCGGTCCGGACGGCGGCTCGCCTCGCAGTAGACGGGCACACCGGCCACCGGCTCGGTCCAGCTCCACACCTGCTCACTGTGCGCCGCGTCGGTGAAGAGCGCGAGCAGGCCCGGGTAGCG
>DASSTO010000207.1:0-20046 GCA_035707865.1 Longimicrobiaceae bacterium
CTCGTCTCCCGCGCGCTTGCCCGTGTTCGTCACGTCCACCGAGATGCGGAGCGTGTCGCCGGAAGCGAAGGCGTCGCGATCGGTGCGCAGGTTCCGGTAGGCGAAGCTCGTGTAGCTCAGCCCGTAGCCGAAGGGGTAGAGGGTCGTGCCCGCGAAGTAGCGGTAGGTGCGGTTCGCCATCGAGTAGTCCTCGAAGGGCGGCAGGTCGTTCACGCTCCTGTAGAAGGTGACCGGAAGGCGCCCGGCGGGGTTGTAGTCGCCGAAGAGCACGTCGGCGATGGCCGTGCCCGCGGCCTGGCCAGGGTACCACGCCTCGACGATCGCGGGGATGTGCGACTGGGCCCAGTCGACCGAGAGCGCGCTGCCGTTCAGGAGCACGAGCACGGTGGGCTTCCCGAGCGCGACGATGCGCTCCATGAGCTCCTTCTGCGGAGCGGGCAGGTCCAGCGTGGTGCGGTCGCCGCCGCGGAAGCCCGGGATCTCGATCGGCATCTCCTCGCCCTCGAGCCGCGCCGTGAGGCCGAGCGCGAGCACGATCACGTCGGCCTGCTTGGCGGCGGCGAGCGCCTCCGCCTCGAGGGCCTCGTGCGGGGTGGCCCAGAGCAGCTCGAGGTCCGCCTCGCCGTACGATTCCTCGGCATCGACGCGGATGCGGTAGCTCTTGCCCGCCTCCAGCTGGATCGTCTTCGTCTCGGCGACGCGCGGGTCGGGGAATTCACCGTCGTGCGTCGGGTAGACCGACTGCGTCACCAGGCTGTCGTCCAGGAAGAGCTGGAACTTCATGGTGCCGACGAGCCCGAGGCGGTACGCCCCGGTGTACGTCGGGCGGAGGGTGCCGGTCCAGCGGACGCTGAAGTCGTCCGGGTTCATCCCGGCCCGGGGGGCGCTTTCGTGCCAGTCGACCTTCAGCGTGGAATCGACGGTGGTGAAGAGCGGCGCGCCCTGGAAGGAGCGGTTGCCGAAGTACTCGGCCCGGAGCCCGGGCGCGCCCTGAGGGGTGCGGAGTGCCACCGCGGGTGCCGTCTCGAGCACGGGGAAGCCGACGGCCAGGTCGGAGCCGCGCGCGTAGAGGACGCGCGTTCCGGGCGCGACGGCCTCGCGGATGCCGCGCAGCGGCGTGACCGGATCGGAGGGGAGTCCGTTGTAGTTGCCGAGGAGCATCCGCCACTGATCGGCGTTCGGCCCGATGACGGCGATCGTGCCGGGGTTCTTCTTGAGCGGGAGCAGGTTGCCCTCGTTCTTCAGCAGCACCATCGACTCCCGCGCGGCCCGCAGCGCGAGCGCCTTGTGCGCCGGACTGTCGAGGTCGCTGAAGGGGATCCGGGCGTACGGAACGCGCGCCGGCGGGTCGAACATCCCCAGCCTGAAGCGAGCCGTGAAGAGGCGCTCGACCGCCGTGTCGATCTGCGCCTCGGAGATCAGCCCCTGCTTCACCGCGTCCACCAGCGCCTGGTAGGTGCGACCGCAGTCGAGGTCGGTGCCGCTCTTGACCGCCATCGCCGAGGCCTCGGCCGCCGTCGCCGCGACGTGGTGGTGCTGATAGATGTCGCCGACCGCGTCGCAGTCCGACACGACGTAGCCGTCGAAGCCCCACTGACCACGGAGGACGTCCTTCAGGAGGTGATCGTCGGCACAGGCGGCCGCGCCGTCCACCCGATTGTAGGCGCACATGACCGACAGGGCGCCGCCGTCCTCGATTGCCTTGCGGAACTGCGGCAGGTAGTTCTCGCGGAGGCTGCGCTCGGTGACGACCGCGTCGAAGGCGTGGCGCTCGGGCTCCGGGCCGCTGTGCACCGCGTAGTGCTTCGGCGTCGCGACGGTCTTCAGATAGCGGGGGTCGTCACCCTGCATCCCGCGGACGAACTGGACCGCGAGCGTGCCGGTGAGGAAGGGGTCCTCGCCGTAGGTCTCCTGGCCCCGGCCCCAGCGAGGGTCGCGGAAGATGTTCACGTTCGGCGACCAGAAGGTGAGTCCCTGGTATCGCCCGTGCTCGCCGCGGCGCAGCGCCTCGTGGTGCTTGGCGCGCGCCTCGTCGGAGATGACCGTGGCGGTCTCGTAGACGAGGCTGTCGTCCCAGGTCGCCGCCAGGCCGATCGCCTGCGGGAAGACGGTGGCCAGACCCGCGCGCGCCACGCCGTGCAGCGCCTCGTTCCACCAGTTGTATTCCGGCACCTGGAGCCGCTCGATGGCCGGCGCGCGGTCCATCATCTGCGAGACCTTCTCCTCCAGTGTCATGCGACCGACGAGATCGTCCACCCGCTGCTGAACGGGCAGGTCGGGGTTCAGATAGGCGGGGGTCTGCGCCTGCGCCCGCGAAGTGATCGCGCAGCACAGCAGCGCGCCGCACAGCAGCCCGCCGGCTCCCATACCTGCTCTGCGAACCAGGCTCATGGTCTTCTCCCGTCGGAAATGGATGAGGACGCCAGTGGGACGACTCCGTGCACAAGATCGGATGACCGGACCAGCCGCTGCAAGAGGGGCGGCCGGATCCGACCGCCCGTTGCCCGCCGGCACGCGCGCCGGTACGTTCCGGCGGCGCCGGTGCAGGTGCCCGGCCCCGCTCACCCCCGACCGATGGACGATGGAGCCCGACCGCCGGTACCCGGAGCGATGCGCGGTTCTGGTCTTCGTCCGTGCACCGGAGCGCGGACGGGTGAAGACGCGCCTCGCCGCCGCGATCGGGGCGGATGCCGCGCTGCGCGTATACCGGCGTCTGGCGGAGCACTGCGTCGCCGAGGCGCGGGGGGTGGGCGACGGGGTCGTGGTGCGCGTGCACTTCACCCCGGCGGACCGCGGCGCCGAGGTGGCCGGCTGGCTCGGGCCCGGCGCCGAGTACCTTCCGCAGGCGGAGGGACCGCTGGGCACCCGGCTCGAGGAGGCGTTCGCGGCCGCCTTCGCGGCGGGGTTCGGGCGGGTGGTGGTGATCGGTTCCGACCTTCCCCGGCTCGACGCGGCGCATCTCCGCGCCGGGCTGGAGGCGCTGGAGAGGTCCTCGGCGGTACTGGGCCCGGCGCGCGACGGCGGGTACTGGCTCCTGGGTCTGCGCGAGCCGAAGCCCGAGGTCTTCCGCGGCGTGCCGTGGAGCACCGACGGGGTGCTTCCGGAGACGCTGGCCCGGTTCCGCGACGCCGGAGCGGAGCCGGTGCTGCTGGAAGAGCTCACCGACGTCGACGAGGTGGGTGACCTGCCGCCGGGCTGGAGGGAGTGGGCGGAGGGCGCTCAGCGCAATCGCTCGTAGACCGCCGCCGCGAGCGTGGCCAGAAAGAGCCCCACGGCCCAGCCGCCGATGACGTCACTGGCCCAGTGGAGGCCGAAGTACACGCGACTGACGCCGACTCCCGCCGCGACGAGGCCAGCGGCGACGAACGCCGACCTCCCGACGACCCCATCGCGCCACAGGACGTACGCCAGCGTCGGGAAGAGGACCGTCGCGGCCGTGGTGTGAGCGCTGGGGAAGGAGAAGCCCCGGGCGGCCGCGCCCATCCCGAGCTCGCCGAAGAGGAGCTTGATGGCGGGTGCCGCTACGAGAGCGGCCGCCCCGCCGACCAGCACCGCGGCGAGCGCGGCCGTCCTGCGGCGGCGCGCCTGCCATGCCGCGGCCGCAGCCGCGATCGGCAGGACCATCCACCCCGAGCCCAGGAGGGTCACGCCGCCGAAGATCACGTCCAGGGCCGGCGATCGGCCACGGGGCGCCCAGCGCCGCACGGCCAGGTCGAGGACGGACGGGCGGGGCGAAGCGGCGCCCGCGGAGGCCTGCGCGAAGATGGCGATCGCCGTGAGGGCCACCACGAGGATCCAAACCCATTCCCAGGCGAGCGCACGGGTGTCGCCGGCCTCACCGGCCCGGAAGACCCTCGTCCGGAACTGCCAGAAGATCCAGACGGTGAGCACCACGAGCGGGCTGATCGCCACCAGGAGCGTGCTGGTGGGGCCGAGGTGCCGGAGGACCACCTGCCAGCCGTGGCCGAAGTAGAAGCCGACCAACCCGACCGCGGTCGCCCAGAGGATCGCGCCGATCACGTTGTAGAGGAAGAATACCCGCCACCTCAGCTCGGCGACCCCGGCGGCGAGCGCCGCGACGACGCGAACGCCCGTGACGAAGCGCGCCACGACGATCGCCGCGGCGCCGAAGCGATCGAAGAAGCGATCCATGCGCGCCAGCCGGGCCGGCGTCAGCATCAACCAGCGCCCGTGGTGCAGCAGCCATGGGCGCCCCATCCACCTGCCGACCCAGTAGCCCAGGTTGTCGCCGAGAACGCCGCCGACCGCCGCGACCGCGACGACGAGCGGGAGCGAGAGCCGGCCCTGCGACGCCGCGAACGCGGCCGCCAGCACCGCGGTCTCGCCGGGCACCGGGAGGCCCGCGCTCTCCAGCAACACGCCCACTCCCACGCCGAGGTAGCCGTAGCTCTCGAGCCAATCGAGGACCATCTGACCGGGAGAGCTCATCGGCTCGGATATCTGCGCGGCGCTCGGAAGACGGACGATTGTGAGGACAGTCTGGCACTCCGGCGCTCTCGGGGCCAGGTGCGCCGGCGGCGCGGCGGGCGGCTAGTCGTCCTCCGGCACCCCGCGCGCCAGCGCGTCGAAGAGGGCCGCGGCGGCCACGGCGTACGCGAACGCCTCGTGCTCCTCGGCCATGCGCCGCCGCAGCGCGATGTCGTCCTCGCGGATGGTCGTCTCGTTGAGCCGGTGCACGAGCCTCTCGCGCGCCTCCGGCCCGATGCTGTTGGCCAGCAGCAGCATCGCGCGCGCGAGGAGCGCCGGAGGAATCTGCTGGACCATCTCGATCGCGAGGCGCGCGACCCCCTCCTGGCCCTCGCCGTAGAGATCGGCCGCGGTGCGCAGGGGCTCGCCCTGCCGGTCCTGTACCGTCGCCGCCCACGCCTCCTCCACCAGCGGCGAGAGCCACGCGGCGAGGTCGAGCCACGCGCGCGGCTCCAGGAGCTGGAGATCGCCCGACTCCCACGTCCCGTCCCTCCGCTCCACGCGGCTGCCCAGGGCGATGCGGCCGTCTCGCAGCCGCTCGGCGAAGAGGACCGTGGCTGGCGCGTCGCCGAGGCGCGCCTCGAATCCCGGCTCCCGGTCCGCCACTCACGACCTCACTTCCATCTCCGCTGCCAGCTCGCCGCCGGCGAGTACGACGATGCTCGTCACGTACAGGTAGAGGAGCAGGACGATGATCGTCCCGAGAATTCCGTACGTCTGGCTGTACGAGCTGAAGTTCGCGACATAGAGCCGGAAGAGCGCCGTCGCGGCGACCCACAGGAGCGCGGCGACCAGGGCTCCCACCAGCAGCGTGCCCTTCTCACCGGACTGGTCCTTGTTGGGCAGGACGTAGTAGACGACCCAGAAGGCGGCGACCATGAAGCACAGGGCGATCGGCCACTTGAGGATCTGCCAGGCGACCTCGGCGGCGCCGAAGAGACCGACGGCGTGCGCCAGGCCCGGGCCCACCAGGAGCGCACCGCCCGCCAGCAGGAAGAGCGCTACGGCCACGATCATCACCGCGACCGAGATCGCGCGCCGCTTGATCCACGAGCGCTGCTTCTCGACGTCGTACGCCTGGTTCAGCGCGGTGCCCAGCCCCATGAAGACGCCCGACGCGCCCCAGAGGGCGAGCACGAGGCCGATGGAGAACGGACCGGGCGCGTTGCGCTCCACGGTGTCGCGGATGAAGCTGGTGATGAGGCCCGACGCGCTCGCGGGCAGGATCGTCGTCGCCTGGGAGCGGATCCAATCGGCGAGTGCCGCGCCGCCGAAGAAGCCCGCCAGAGCGAAGACCATCATGACGGCCGGCGGGAGGGAGAGGAATGCGTAGTACGCGACGCCCGCCGCCCGGCCGAGCACGTCGTCGTCCATGATCTCCTTGCCCGTGGTCCTCGCGAGTCCCCACACACCGGGGTTTCCCCGCGCGCGCTCCCGCTTCCGCTCCCGCTCGGTCGGCGCCTGCGACCGGGACGCCGGAGCGGCCTGGCGCTGTGTCGTCCGCTTGAAGGGCTCCTCCCAGGCACCGGCGATCCGGTTGTGGAGCACCGGAGCCCCGCGGTCCGTGCGGCCATCGCCGAGCGCGCGGCCGTCGCCACGGGTGAGGACCGCGCGTGCCTCGGCGGCCTCGGTCCGCGCCCACCGCTGGGTCGCCCGCGCGCTGCGCACGGCGCGATCGGGCACGAGCCTGGCGCTCTTCAGCCTCCTCAAGGCCGCGAGCGAGCCGATCGCGCCGGCGATCAGGAGCGCGATGCTCACGAGCAGCGCGCCCAGCCAGTAACTCCCGGTCAGCTGGCCGACGAGCACGACGAGCCCCGCGGCGATCGCCAGGCCGCCGACCGCGGCGACGGTGCCCCACACCACCACCAGCGCCGAAGCTCGCGCGGCTCGGGCGCCTGCGCGCGTCGCCTCCGTCCGCGCCAGCGCGATCTCCTGCCGGACGAGCAGCGCGCCCTCCCGCCTGAGGCTACGGAAGAGCGCGCCGAGCGATCGACCGCCCTCGTCGGCGGCGGGTTGTTTCTTCGGGCTGGAGTCCATGCGTGTGGGCCGGAACGAGGTCGCTACGCGCGGGATATGGAGGCCGCGGGGCGCAAGAAGCCTGCCGATTGCCCTTCCTCGGGTCAGTGCCTACCTTGGGTCGGGGAGCACGTGGCAGCGCGGACGAGGAGGAGGGGATGACCAGCGAGCAGCACCATTCGGCGGGAATCGTACTCTATCGCCCGGGTGAGGAGAGGACCTTCCTCCTCCTCCGCTCGGCGATGACGCGGCGGCCGCTGTGGGAGTTCCCGAAGGGCGGGGTCGAGGCGGGCGAGAGCGAGCTGCAGGCCGCCGAGCGCGAGTTGCAGGAGGAGACGGGCATTCACCAGGGCGGCTACCGCGTCCTCGAGGGCTTCCACGAGGTCGAGCACTACACCTTCATGCGCGGCGCGGGCGAGGGGCGGCGCGTCATCCGGAAGCGCGTCGCCTATTTCCTGGCGGAGTGGCGCGCGGGCGAGGTGCACCTCTCGCCCGAGGCGACGCGCTACGTCTGGGCGAGCGAGGCGGATGCACTGCGGCTGCTTCGCTTCCCCGAGAAGCGCCGCGTCCTCGCGAGCGCGGTGCGCTGGTTGGGCGACGAGGGAACGGACAGCGGCGCGATGGAGATGCTCCAGCACGCGTGAGGGGCCCGGGCGGGGAAGGGCAGGGCCCCGGCCTTCACGCCGTGAGCCGCGCCGGCTGGCCGGCCGGGAGGCGGACCACGAACTCGCTGCCGCGGCCTTCCTCGCTCCGGGCGGAGATCTCGCCGCCGTGCCGCTCCACGAGCAGCTTCGCGATCGCGAGCCCCAGCCCCGCGCCGCCCGGCGCGCGCGCGGCGTCGCCGCGGTAGAAGCGGTCGAAGACCTTCGGGAGCGACTCGGTCGCGATGCCGGCGCCGGTGTCCGCCACTCGTACCACCACCCAGCCGCCCTCCGCCCGCGCCACTACGCGGACCGCGCCGGCCTCCGTGAACTTGACGGCGTTGGAGACCAGGTTGAGGAAGACCTGGCGCAGCTGCCCGGGCGACCCGCGGACCTCCAGCCCCGCGCCGGCGTCCAGACTCACCTCGACGGGCTTGCCGATGGCGAGCGCCTCTCCCACCTCGCAGACCCCTTCGAGCAGCTCGCCCAGGTCCACGACCTCTCCCTCACCGCGCGCGACCTCCTCACCGCGCGCCAGCGTGAGCAGCCCGTCGACCAGCTGGAGCATCCACTCCGTTTCCTCGAGCACCTCGCCCAGCGTCTCCTGCAGCTCCTCCGGCTGACGCTCCCGCGCCAGCGCCACCTGGATCGTCCCCTTGATCGCCGTGAGCGGCGTGCGCAGCTCGTGGCTCGCGTCCGCGGTGAAGCTCTCCAGCGCCTGCACCGCGCGCTCCAGGCGCATGAGCATCCCGTTGAACGACTGGGCCAGCTCCTGCAGCTCGGCCGGTCGCTGCGGCTCCGCGACGCGCCGGGAGAGGCCGCCGATGCCGATCTGGTGCGTCGCCTCCACCAGGCGATCGAGCGGCGTCAGGAGCCGCTCCAGGAGCGTCCGGCCGCCCAGCGCGGCGAGCACCGCCGTGAGCGGGATGAGCAGCAGCGAGACGATGGCGAAGGTGTGGAGCACGTGCTGGTCCACGTCGTCGCTGCGCGCGAACCACGTCACCACGCTGTCTCCGGGCAGCAGCGTCCGGCGGCGGATCACCTGCGTTCCCGTTCGGCGCAGGCGGAAGATCTGCTCCGTCGTCCCCAGTCGCGGCACCGTGGGCGGCACGTAGAGGTTCTCCACCGCCTGCGCCGACTGTTCCAGCGTTACGCGCCCGCTCCACGCCAGCGCCTGGCGCATCAGCACGAACGTCAGGCCCCCGAAGCCGCCGAGCGCGACGAGGAGCACCACGGAGTACCACACGACGATCTCCCGCCGCAGCGAGGGCGAACGCGCCGGCTCCGTCATCGACTGGCCGGGTGCGGTTCCCGGATCATGTAGCCGACGCCCCGTACCGTCTGGATGAGCTGGTGCTCGGGATCGAGCTTGTTGCGCAGCGCGTTGATGAAGACGTCCACCACGTTCGTTCCGGGGTCGAAGCGGATCCCCCAGACGTGCTCCATGATCATCGCGCGCGAGAGCGGCCGGTTCGGGTTGCGCATCAGGAACTCCAGCAGCGCGAACTCCTTGGGCGTGAGCTGCACCGCCTCGCCGGCGTGGCGCACCTCGCGCGTGGCAGGGTCCAGCTCCACCTCGCCCGCGCGCAGCGTCGGCGTCGGCGCGCCGCCGGAGCGGCGCAGCAGCGCGCGCAGCCGCGCCGTCAGTTCGGCGAAGTCGAAGGGCTTGGTGAGGTAGTCGTCCGCGCCGGCGTCCAGGCCCTCGATCTTGTCCTCCGTGCGGTCGCGCGCGGTGAGGAGCAGGATCGGCAGCCGGCTGCCCTTCGCGCGCAGGTCGCGCACCAGCTCCGTACCGCTGCGGCCGGGCAGCATCACGTCCACCACCGCGGCGTCGTATTCCTCCTCGCTGGCGAGTTCGAAGGCCCGGTTGCCGTCCGCGGCCGTCTCCACCGCGTAGCCCTCCTCGCTCAACCCCTTCCTGAGGAAATTCGAGATTCTGGGACTGTCCTCGACAATGAGTACGCGCATGGGAGTCGATGCGGAAGTAGATTAACGCTGCTTAATCGGGTGCTAACGGTCTTCTAACCGAACGCGGCCCGGGTAGCGGAACGACCGCTTTTCGGACCGGGTACCTCCTTCCCGTGGAAAGCAGCACGGCAATTCCTGGCCCTATTCGAGGAGAGTGCAGATGAACAGAGTCCTGCGCAAGGCGGCCGCCCCCGCGGCCATCGTGCTCGGGGTGGGCGTCGCGGCCACCGCCGTCAGCGCGGTGCACGACCCCGTCTCCCATGTGAGCGCCCAGACGAGCGCGCACGTGATCCCGGCCGCCCCGTCGGCGGCGAGCGCACCACCGGGTCCGGGCGACCTCTCGGCCGCCTTCCGCTCCGCCAGCAAGGCGGCGCTGCCCGGCGTGGTCTACATCAGCGTGGAGATGGCGCCACAGGCCGTCTCGCAGCAGTTGCCGCCCCAGCTGCAGGGCTTCCCCTTCCAGCAGTTCTTCGGCATGCCCGGCGCGCCGCAGCAGCAGAGAATGCCGCGGCGGGCGAGCGGATCCGGCTTCATCATCAGCCCCGACGGCTACATCCTCACGAACAACCACGTGGTCGACAACGCCACGCGCGTGACGGTGCAGCTCACCGACAAGCGTGAGTTCGACGCCAAGGTCGTCGGGCACGATCCCAACACGGACGTCGCGGTCATCAAGATCGACGGCAAGAATCTCCCCACCGTCAAGCTCGGCGACTCGGACGCGTTGCAGATCGGCGACTGGGTCCTGGCGCTCGGCTACCCGATGGACCTCGGCGAGACGGTCACCGCCGGCATCGTGAGCGCGAAGGGCAAGTACATCGGCATCAACGGGGAGAACAAGAGCGCGCAGGCGCCCCTGGAGCACTTCATCCAGACCGACGCCGCGATCAACCCGGGCAACTCCGGTGGGCCGCTCATCAACCTGCGCGGGGAAGTCGTGGGCATCAACAGCGCGATCGCCTCGCCGACCGGCGCGTACTCGGGCTACGGCTTCGCCGTTCCGATCCAGCTCGCCAAGCGGGTCGCCGACGACCTGATCCGCTACGGCGCGGTGCACCGTCCCAAGCTCGGCATCGAGATCAAGGACGTGCAGCCGGCGGACGAGGAGGTCTTCGGCCTCTCCGACGCCCAGGGCGCCGTCGTCGCCAGCCTGCCGGACGGCCCCGCGAAGGACGCCGGGGTGAAGCTCGGTGACGTGATCGTGGGTGTGAACGGCCAGCCGATCAAGGACACGAGCGACCTCATGGAGCGGGTGGCGCTGATGCAGCCCGGCCAGAAGGCGACGCTGAACATCGTCCGCTACGGGCACCACCGGGACGTGACGGTGAAGCTCGGCCAGTTCGCCACCGGGACGGCGGAGCATACCACCTCCACCGCGTCCTCACCCGACGCGATGGACCGCCTCGGCTTCGGCGCGACGCAGCTCACGCCCGACCTGGCGCAGCGCCTGGGCATCCAGAGTGCGACGAGCGGCGTGGTCATCACCAGCGTCGATCCCATGGGCCCCGCCGCCGGGGCGCTCCCGCGCGGCATGATCGTCCAGCGCGTGAACGGGAAGGAGATCCGGAGCCTCGAAGACCTCAAGGCCGCCGCCTCCTCCCTCCACCCGGGCAGCACCGTCTCCATCATCGGCCTCACCCCCGACGGGAGCACGACGATCATCAACTACAAGCTACATCAGTAGCAATGTAGAATTTAGAACGTAGAAGTGAGAATGATCCGGGGCCCGGACCCTCCACGCGAGAGTCCGGGCCCCGGATCATTCTACATCGCCAATTCCGAATTCAGAATTGCTTCTTCTCGTATCGCGCGATGGCGTCGTTGATCGTCGATCGCGCGGCCTTCGCGTCTTCCCAGCCCAGGGTGTGTACGCGCCCGCCCTCCAGGTCCTTGTACACGGAGAAGAAGTGCTCCACCTCGCGCAGGAAGTGGCTGGGCACGTCGCCGAGGTCCTCGTAGCCGTCGTAGAGGGGGTCGTTGAGGGGGACGCAGAGCACCTTCTCGTCCATCTCACCCTTGTCCTGCATGCGGAAGAGGCCGACGGGGCGCACGTCGATCGCGCAGCCGGGGAAGGTGGGGACGGTGACCATCACGAGCGCGTCGAGCGGGTCGTCGTCCTCCGCGTAGGTGCGGGGGAAGAAGCCGTAGTCACCGGGGTAGTGCACCGCGCTGTAGAGCACCCGGTCCAGCCGGAAGAGGCCGGTCGTCTTGTTGAGCTCGTATTTGTTCCGGCTCCCGCGCGGGATCTCGACCATCACGGTCATCTCGTCCGGGACGTTCGCGCCGGGCTCCAGGTCGTGCCAGGGGTGGATCATGACGGGGGACGGGGAACGGGGAACGGGGATAAAGGGAACGGCGGGCGATCCGGTGCAATCGCCACGCCTCATCCGAGGCGGAAGCCGCGCAGGAGCTCCAGGTTCCGCAGGTCGCTAGCGACCGGGTCGTCACCCTTGGGCGTCTCCAGGAGCATGGGCACGTCGCGGAAGCGCGGGTCGCCCAGCAAGCGCCTGAAGCCCTCCTCGCCGATCTCGCCCTCGCCGATCCAGGTGTGCCGGTCGGTCGTCGAGCCGAGCGCGCCCTGGCTGTCGTTGAGGTGCCAGACCTTCACCCGGTCGAGCCCGATCGTGCGCTCGACGCCCTCGACCACGCCGTCGTAACCGTGCCGCAGGTCGTAGCCCGCGGCGTAGAGGTGGCAGGTGTCGAGGCAGACGCCGACTCGCTCCGCGAGCGCCGGCTCCTCGTCGGCGATGCGCGAGATCATCGTCTCCAGCTCCTCCAGCGTGCTCCCCAGGACGTTGCCCTTGCCCGACGTAACCTCCAGGCAGAGCAGGGTGGGGCCCTCCGCCTCGCGGAGCACCCGTGCGACGGCGTCGGCGTTGCGAGCGAGGCCGGCCGCGCGGTCGCCATCCGTGGCCGAGCCGGGGTGCACGACCAGGTGGTCGGCGCCGATGGTCTGGCACCGACGGTACTCGGCAGCCAGGCTCCGCACCGAGCGCTCGTACAGCTGCGGGTCGGGCGAGGCGGCGTTGATCAGGTACGAGGCGTGGACGGTCGTGCCGATCACGCCGTGCTCCGCGCACGCCGCGCGGTAGGCCTCGCGCTCGGCGTCGCCGAACTCCGGCTCCGCCCACTGCTGCGGCGCCTTGGTGAAGATCTGCGTCCAGCGGCTGTGGATCGCGGCCGCACGCTCCGGGGCGGTGTGCACGCCGCCACTGATGGACACGTGGGCGCCGAGGAGGTCGTCGATCGGAGCTGGCATCCGCCTGGTCTTCGGGGTGGGATGGAGTCGATGCACCGCCGGCGACATCCTATCAGCCCACAGGCCCGACGGGAAGGCTTCGCCCCCACTCCATCCTTGACTTGGCCGCTCACGAAGCCTAGCTTCACCAGGGTCGGGCGCCGCGGGAAGCTACGTTTCTGAGCCAACGCGATTGAAGCCGGGGCCGACTTCCGTGGTGAGCGTCATGCCCCCCGTGGGAAGGCGCAGGTCGCGGGGGAGCCAACCAACCTGCTCGTACTGGCTTCAAGGACCCTTTCCGTCGCGCCCAGTCGGGCCGGCCTCGCTCGCGAGGCTGGCCCTTTCTGCATCGGAGGCTGAAACCATGCCCAGAGTCAGGATTACGCGCCGCGTGCACTTCTCGGCCGCGCACCGGCTGCACAACCCGGAGTTCTCGCCCGAACGCAATCGCGAGGTCTTCGGGCTCTGCAACAGCCCCAACTGGCACGGCCACAACTACGAGATGGACGTCACGGTGGCCGGGGAGGTCGCCCCGGAGACGGGCTTCGTGCTCGACCTCAAGCAGCTGCAGGACGTCGTCGACTCGGCGGTCCTCGTCGACCTCGACCACCGGAACCTGAACCTGGACGTGCCGTGGCTCGAGGGCACCATCCCGACGACGGAGAACCTGGTGGTGGCGATCTGGAACCGCCTCGCGCCGCGGCTGCCGAACGGCGAGCTCGTGCGCCTGGTGCTCTGGGAAACGCCGCGCAACTACGTGGAATACACGGGGGAGTGAGATGATCGTGGAGACCGGGGCGGAGCGTTTCGAGGCGCTGGTGCGCCAGGAGCTGGAGCTCCTGGGGGAGGATCCGGAGCGGGCGGGGCTGGTGAAGACGCCCTCTCGGGTGGCGGCCTCGCTGCGCTGGCTGACGCGCGGCTACGAGATGTCGGTGGAGGAGGTGGTGGGGGATGCGCTCTTCGAGGAGGACCACCACAACCTGGTGCTGGTGAAGGACATCGAGATGTACTCCCTCTGCGAGCACCACATGCTGCCCTTCTTCGGGCGCGTGCACATCGCCTACATCCCCCGGGGCCGGATCGTGGGGCTCTCCAAGCTGCCCCGCGTCGTCGAGGTCTTCGCGCGCCGCCTGCAGGTGCAGGAGCGCATGACCGAGCAGATCGCCACCGCCCTGATGCAGGTGCTCCGGCCCGCGGGGGTGGGGGTGGTCGTCGAGGCCGCGCACCTCTGCATGATGATGCGCGGCGTGGAGAAGCAGAACTCCAAGACCCTCACCAGCGCCATGAAGGGCGTCTTCCTTGAAGATCCCAAGACCCGCGAGGAGTTCCTGCGGCTCTGCACGACGCACACGGTACTGGGCTGAGGCGATGATCGTCGACGCGCGCGCGGAGGTCGGTGGCAGGCTGGCGGTGGTCACGGGCGCCTCGCGGGGGATCGGCCTGGAGGTCGCGCGCCTGCTCGGCGAAGCCGGGGCGCGGGTGGCGATGGTGGCGCGCACGGAGCGCGATCTCGCCGCCGCCGCCGACGCGGTCGGCGGGCACGCACTGCCCGCGGACGTGACCTCTCCCGAGTCGGTGCGCTCGCTCGCCGCGCGCGTGGTGGAGTGGGCGGGCGACTCGCCGGAGATCGTCGTCAACTGCGCGGGCGCCTTCGCCATCGCCCCCCTCGTCGAGACCGACCCGGAGGTCTTCGCCCGCGGCCTCGACGTGAACCTTCGCGGTCCCTTCCTCGTCACCCGCGCGTTCCTGCCGCGGATGATGGAGCGCGGCGGCGGGAGCATCGTGAACGTGGGCTCCATCGCCGGCCGCGTGGCCCTGCCGGGCAACGCGGCCTACAGCGCGTCGAAGTTCGGGCTCCGAGGGTTGCACGAGGTGCTCTCGGCGGAGGTGCGCGGTACCGGCGTCCGCGCCACCCTCGTGGAGCCGGCCGCGACCGACACGCCCCTCTGGGACCCGCTCGACCCCGACTCCCGGCCGGACCTTCCCGCGCGCGCCGAGATGCTCCGCCCCGCGGAGGTGGCGCGCGCGATCCTCTTCGCCCTCGCCCAGCCGCCGGAGGTCGAGATCTCCGTCGTCTCCCTCCGCTCCGCCCGCCGGTAGGCTCCGCGCCGGCACGGCTCCTGCGCCCGAGGCGCGCCGTTACGGGTGCGGCCGCACGCGCCCGTTCGACCGGGACCGGGAGGCGCGAATGGCGCAGCGGATCGAGATCACCACCCCCGTCACGCTCGACGACTACGAGCGGCTCGCGCAGCTGACCGCGCAGGTGCGCGAGCTGCGCGCCGAGGCGCAGCAGATCGTGCCGGCGCTCGAAGGCCGGACGCTCTGGATGGTCAACTCCACCGCGCAAGGCGGTGGAGTCGCGGAGATGCTGCCCACGATGGTCCCTCTCCTGCGCGACCTCGGAGTGCGTACGGAATGGGCGGTCATCGAGACCGACGAGGCGGCCTTCTTCTCCCTCACCAAGCGCATCCACAACCTGATCCACGGCGAGGGCGACCCGCGGCTCACGCCGGGGGACCACGACGTGATCGAGGCCGTCAACCGCCGCAACGCGGCGGAGATGCGCGACTGGTTCAGACCGGGCGACTTCCTCGCGGTCCACGACCCGCAACCGATGCCGCTCGCCGCGCTGCTCGGACCGGAGCTCGGGCTGCACTGCATCTGGCGCTGCCACATCGGCCTCGACGAGGCGAACGAGCAGACGCGCGCCGCGTGGGACTTCCTCCGGCCGTACGCCGCGCCGTACGAGTACGCGGTCTTCTCCGCGCCCGAGTACATCCCGGACTATTTCTCGACGCGGGCGAAGGTCATCTATCCGGCGGTGAACCCGCTGACCGACAAGAACCGCGAGCTCTCGGTCCACAAGATCGTGGGCGTGCTGGCGAACGGCGCGCTCGTCAGCAGTCCGGGCCCGGTGCTCACTCCTCCCTTCGAGCAGGTCGCCGAACGACTGCTGCCCAACGGCACCTTCGCGCCGGCCAACATGGTCGAGGACATCGGGCTGCTGCACCGGCCGATCATCACGCAGATCTCGCGCTGGGACCGGCTGAAGGGCTTCCCCGAACTGATGCGGGCGTTCGCGCTGCTGAAGGAACAGCTGCACGATCCCTCCCACCTCGGCCCCCTCGACCGCCACCGCCTGGAGCTCGCGCGCCTGGTGCTCGCCGGCCCGGATCCGGCATCGGTGGCGGACGACCCGGAGGGCCGCGAGGTGCTCGAGGAGCTCATCTCCGTCTACCGCGGGCTGGACCCGGCCATCCAGCGCGACATCGCCGTCGTCGCGCTGCCGATGCGCTCGGCGCGCGAGAACGCCCTCATGGTGAACGCCATCCAGCGCACGAGCTCGGTGATCGCGCAGAACTCGCTGCGCGAGGGGTTCGGGCTGACGATCACCGAGGCGATGTGGAAGGGTGTGCCGGTGCTGTCGAACCGCCGCGCCGTGGGCCCGCGCCAGCAGATCCGCGCCGGGCTCGACGGCTGCCTCATCGACGACCCGCGCGACATCCCCGCGCTCGCCCGGGCGATGGGTCGCATGCTCTCCTCGCCCGAGGAGCGCGTGGCGTGGGGAAATTCGGCGCAGCGACGCGCCTACGAGCAGTTCCTGATCTTCGCACAGCTCGGCCGCTGGCTCCGGCTCCTCTCGGAGGCCGTGCGCGGCGAGCCCGGTTGACACTCGCACGCTGGAGAGAGACGATGCGATACGCCGATCCATACCGCTTTGGACCCCCACGCGGGGTCGACTACGTCACGAACCGGCGCGACCCCATCCGCTACGGCTGGGGCTACTACGAGCCCCGCAGCCGGTACTGGGGACCCGGGGTGGCACGCTCCGCCGCGGAGATCTACGACTTCGACCTGCGGCAGCCCGCCTTCCACCGCGGCCGCGGCGACTGGCGTCGGTACCGCTGATCCGGGCCTCGGGCTTGCCCGTCGCCGGGGGGGAGCGCATCATTCGGGCTTCCCCAACCCTGAGCCCGTGCTGCAGCGTGTACATCATCAACGTTCGTTCACATTACGATTCCGCGCACTTCCTGCGTAACTACCAGGGGAAGTGCGAGCGTCTCCACGGCCACCGTTACGAGGTGGAGGCCGCCCTCGCCTTCGACGATCTCGGCGCGGGTGGCCTGGCGTACGACTTCACGGAGGCGAAGCGCGAGCTGCGCGCCGTCACCGACGCGCTCGACCATCGCAACCTCAACGACCTGCCCGCCTTCGAGGGCATCGAGACCAGCGCGGAGAACCAGGCCCGCCACATCTTCGACGCGCTGAAGCCGCGCCTCGGCGCCGCGGCGGGGAACCTCCTCTACATCCGCGTCTGGGAGACCCCCAACCAGTGGGCGCAGTACTCCGAGCGCGACCTCGTGCTGTGACGGTGGTGGTGGCGGGACGCGAACCGCGATCGCTCGAGCGGCGATGCACATCGTTCTGACCGACGCGCTCGCCTGCCCGCGATGCGGGCCCGAGTTCGGGTTGATCGTCCTCGCCGACTCGCTCCAGGACCGGCGGATCGTCGAGGGTAGCCTCGGCTGCGCCAACTGCCGCGAGGCGTACCCGGTACGCGGCGGCGTACCCGACCTCCGCGGGCGCGGAGAGGCTGCCCCGGAGCTCCCTTTGGCGCGCGGCGGAGAGCCCGAGCGTGCGCTCCGCATCGCGGCTCTGCTCGGCGTCGGGGCCGCACCGGGGTTAGTCCTCCTGGTGGGCGCGGCCCCGGAGCTGATGGCCGAGATCTCGGCCCTGCTCCCGGAGACGAGGGTGGTCGGCGCGAGCGCCAGCCCCGCCCCCGAGGGTCTTTCCGCGGGGCTCGACTGGCTTCGCGTCGGCGGGCGCCTGCCCCTGCGGAACGGGGCGCTGCGCGGCATCGCCTTTCCCGCCGGCCTCTCCGGCTGGAGCGCGGACGAGATCCGGCGTGTGCTCGCGCGCGACGCCCGCGTGGTCGTCGAGGACGCCGGGCCGCGTGCCGCCGAGCGCCTGCGGGGGGCCGGCCTCGACCTGCTCCTCGAGCAGGACGGAATCGCCGTTGCGTCCAACTCCGCTCCCCGGTAACTTGCTCGGTTCGCGGTCGCGCCTCGGGAGTGCCCGCGAGCTCCGCTCGCCTTCAGATCCGCGGTATCGCGCTATGTCTTGGTGGAAGAAGCTGGTCCCGGGTAAGTCCGACGATTCCTCCGGCGAGACGGACTACTATCGCGAGGGGACGGAGCTCCTCCGCGAGGAGAAGTACCACGAGGCACTCACCTCCTTCCGTCTGGCTCTGCGTCAGAACGCCAACGACACGGACGTGTTGCAGCAGATCGCCGTCACGTACACCCACATCGGGATGACGGACGAGGCCGTTCGGACGTATCGCCGCGTGCTCGAGGTGAAGCCGCACGCCTCCGGCGCGCATTACGGGCTCGCCTTCCTGCTGCTCCAGCGCGGGAGCGTGGACGAGGGTATCGCGCACCTGCGCGCCTTCTTGGCGCACCCGCCGCGCCTGCCCGATGCGGCGCGACACATCGCCCACGCCAGGAACACGCTCGCGGAGCTGACGGGCGAGGAGGTGGACGCGTACCCGGACGAGACCCAGCCGTGAGCGAGGCCGCCACCGCGGGCGAGATCGTCGTCGTGTTGACGACCGTCCCGGAGCCGGAGGCCGCCGCGCGGCTGCTTCGCGAGCTGGTCCAGGCGCGACTGATCGCGTGCGGCAGCGTGGTGCCGGGCCTGACCTCGATCTACCGCTGGCAGGACGAGGTCGTTGCCGAGTCGGAGACGATGCTGGTCATGAAGACACCCCGCGAGCTCGTCGCGCCGCTCTTCGAGCGGATCGGACAGCTTCATCCGTACGAGCTCCCGGAGCTGGTCGCACTTCCGGTGGAAGCGGTATCGACTGCATACTGCCGCTGGGTGCGGCGCGAGACCATCGAGGTGAATGCATGAAGGGTCGCAGGAAGGAACACGCCGACGACGCGCCGGACCCGGTCGAGGCCGCGGGCGCTGAAACCGCCCCGATCGCCGAGCCCGTGGAAACGCCGTCCCCCGAGCCCGTCGCGGCGCCCGAGCCGCCGGCCCCGTCGGACGGCCGCCTCACGCGCGCCGCGGAGCTCTTCGCCAACGGCGACTACGCCGCCGCGGCGGAGGCGTACGGCGCTGCCGTCGCGGCCGACCCGGACGACCTCGACGCCGTCGTGGGGCTGGGCGCCACCTGTCTGGCCCAGGGGCACTTCGACGCGGCCGAGCGTGAGTTCCGTAAGGCGCTCCGCGCCGCACCCGGTGACGTCGCCGCGAACTACCAGCTCGCGCTCACCCTCTTCCGGCGCGGCAACTACGTCGCGGCATCGACGCAGCTGAGGCGCGTCATCGAGCTGGACCGCGAGCACGCGGCCGCCCTGGTGCTGCTCGGCGAGGCGCTGAACCACACCAACGACCCGGTCGGCGCGATCGATGCGCTGGAGCGCGCCACCACGCTGCAGCCCGACAACGGGCGAGCCTACTATGCGCTCGGAATCGCCTACGACCGGCGCGGCCAGCCCGAGCGCGCCGCCGAGATGTACCGCCGCTCGCGGGAGGTCGGCGGTCGCTGACCCTGGAGCCTCGTGAGCAGCACCGACTTCCAGTCCGACCTCGACGTCGCCGTCGCGGCCGCCCGCGCCGCCGGCGAGGTGGTGCTGCATCACTTCCGGGCGGGCGTCGACGTTCGGTACAAGTCTCCCACCCAGCCGGTCACCGTCGCCGACCTCGCGGCGAACGACCTCCTGCACCGGATCCTCACCGCCGCACGGCCCGAGTACGGCTGGCTCTCCGAGGAGAGCGCGGACTCGGCCGAGCGCCTCGACCGCTCGCGCGTCTGGGTGATCGACCCGATCGACGGCACGAACTCGTTCGTGGAGGGCCTCCCGGAGTTCGTCGTCAGCGTCGGCCTCGTAGAGGGCGGGCGTCCCGTCGCCGCCGCGCTCCTCAACCCGGCCACCGGCGAGCTCTTCCAGGCGAGCCGCGGCGCCGGCGCCTTCCTCGACGGTCGGCGCATCCACGTGGCGGGCCCGGCGCGCGGACGCAGGCCGCGCCTCGTCGTCTCCCGCGCCGAGCTCGCGGCCGGGGAGTTCGCCGCCTTCGCCGACCGCTGGGAGATCCTCCCCCTCGGCAGCACCGCCTATCGAATGCTCAAGGTCGCCGACGGCGCGTTCGACGCCTTCTTCTCCCGCAAGCGGAAGCACGAGTGGGACGTCTGCGCCGCCGCCCTCGTCGTGGAGGAGGCCGGAGGAACGGTGTCGCAGCTCGACGGTACCACGCTGCACTTCAACCAGACGGACCCCGTCTTCCGCGGGATCGTCGCCGCGGGCGGGACGCCACCCGAGCCCACGCTCCTGCACGCGGGCTGACGGCGCGTTGCTGCTCTCCCGCGCTTCGGATATATTTCAAGGCTTTCCGCGCGTTCCACCGCATTCAACTCTTACGCGAGACTCGGAGGTGCCCGATGGCCGGGCATAGCAAATGGGCGCAGATCAAGCGCAAGAAAGCCGTCAACGACCAGAAGCGGGCGTCGCAGTGGACGAAGCTGATCCGCGAGATCACCGTTGCGGCCCGGATGGGTGGTGGCGATCCGATGGGCAATCCGCGGCTGCGCCTGGCGATCGACCAGGCGAAGGCGGCGAACATGCCGAACGAGAACATCGACCGCGCCATCAAGAAGGGCACGGGCGACCTGGAGGGCGTCGAGTACCA
>DASSTO010000208.1:0-21545 GCA_035707865.1 Longimicrobiaceae bacterium
GAGGATCCCGACCTCAGCGAGGAGCAGGTGGAGCGCATGGGAACCGCGCTCTGGCGCCTCGAAGAGAAGATGGAGGAAGTAAAGGCGGCGTTTGGCCTTGCGGGCGAGGACCTGAACATCGATCTTGGACCCCTCGGCAAACTCCTCTGACCCGAACTCCGGAGTCACTTGGCGGATCTCGTGCCCATCGCCCCGACGCGCTCTCAGGGTCTGGTCGACATCCTCGACCGGATCCTGGACAAGGGCCTCGTCGTCGCCGGGGACATCAAGGTCAACCTCGCCAACGTGGAGCTCCTCACCATCCAGGTGCGACTCCTCGTCTGTTCGATCGACAAGGCGGAGCAGATCGGGTTGAACTGGTGGAAGTTCGACTCGGCCCTGTCCGGCCCCGGAGACGCGGGGCGCCTGGAGGCGGAGAACCGCGAGCTCCGGGACCGGCTGCGGCAGGTGGAGGAGAAGCTGGACCGACTCTCGCCCGGATCCGCTCCCGCGGAGCGGACCCCGCCCTCGGCCTGAGGGCCCCGTTGCCGCGCTGTGACCGGAGCGGCGACCACCATTCGACCGGAGAACGGAAGCAATGGCCGTAGAAAGAGCACCCGGCGGCTCCAGTCTGATCGACGTCCTGGATCGAGTGCTGGACAAGGGAATCGTGATCGACGCCTACGTGCGCGTCTCCCTCGTCGGCATCGACCTGGTGACGGTGGAGGCGCGGGTGGTGGTCGCGTCGATCGACACCTACCTGAAGTACTCGGAGGCCGTGGGCATCACCTCGCCCGCGCGGAGTCGCGAGCTCGCGGCGCCCTCGAGTACCCAGGCCGATCTCGACCGGGTGGTGGCGGAGAATGCGGAGCTGAAGCGAAAGCTGGAATCCTTGAGCTGAGCCTGTGAGCCCGACGACGCAACGCCTCAGTCCGGAATCGTTTCTCGGTCGAGTGGCGCTTGCCCGGGATCTGCCGGAGGCGCTGTCCATCTTCTTCGACTCGGTCCTGAGCCGCGAGGGGGTCGATCGCGCGGTGGTCCTGCTCGAAGAGGGCTCCGCGTTGCGTGGCGTGCTCGGCATGGGCTGGGACGAGGCGGAGGTCGAGCGGATCCGGCTCCCGCTGCAGGATACCTCCAGCCCGGTCATCCAGGCGTACGCCAGCGCGATCCCCGCGACGGTGGAGGTGGAGCTGGATGACGTGCCCCCGGGCCGTTACGAGCTCCTCCCCCTCCTCGACACACAGCGGCGCGCCCCCTTCGGGGTGCTCCTGCTCGGGCCGTGGACGAGCCCGGCGCCCGATCTCTCGTGCGTCGCGTCGCAGCTCGCCACCGTCGCGCCCCTGCTCGGGCGGCTCGCGGAGCTGGACCGGTTGCGGCGTACCACCCGCCAGCTCGGCCAGCAGCGCGATCTCCTGACCTCCATCGTCGAGGCCCTGCCGGATCCCGTCCTCATCACCGACCCCGAGAACAACGTCGTCCTCGAGAACCGGAGAGCCGAGTCGCTCTTCACCACCGCCGAGGGCGACAGCGGCGGCCGGCGGCGCGCCATCGAGATCAACAACCTCCTCTTCTCGTCCTTCCTCACCCGCTCCGCCATCGGCGGCGCGGACGCGAACAGCCGCGAGCTCAACCTCGTGGACCCGACGGAGGGCGGCGACCTCCTCTTCGAGGTCCTGACCACCAGCCTGCCCTCGGTGCTGGCCGGCGAGCAGTGCAAGGTCTCCGTGCTGCGCGACGTGACGGACCTGAAGCGCGCCACCACCGAGCTCGAGCACCAGTTCCGGCGGCTGCGTCACGCGGAGGAGCGCTCCAGGCGCGAGCGCGACCGGCTCAACCTCATCCTCGAGAACGTCGGCGACCCCATCCTGGTGACGGACGACCAGTCCAACATCATCCTCATGAACCGGGAGGCGGAGCGCCTCTTCGAGGTCCCGCCCGGCACCGACCTCACCTCGCGCGTGCGGCAGGACGTCCGGGCGAACGACACGAAGTTCTCCTCGTTCATCTCGGACTTCTCGCTCAGCCCCGACGCCACGCGCACCGTGGAGCTCAGCCTGGCCGAGCCGCGCGCCGGGCGCGAGTTCCCCGCGGAGGTCGTCTCCGGGAAGGTGGTCAACGAGCGCGGTGAGATGTCGGCGATCGTCTCCGTCTTCCACGACCTCACGAAGGTGGTGGAGAACGAGCGGCTCGCCGACGAGCTGAGCGGCCTGAACGAGAACCTCGAGGATCGCATCCGCACCGCCACGGAGGAGCTGGAGCGCCGCAACCGGCAGCTGGAGTGGCAGAGCCAGGAGCTGGAGCGCGCCTACCGGCTCAAGTCGCAGTTCCTCGCGAGCATGAGCCACGAGCTGCGCACTCCCATCAACGCGCTGCTCGGCTACACCTCGCTGATGCGCGACCACATCTACGGCGAGCTCAACCAGCGTCAGGAGGAGGCGCTCGCCCGGATGGCCACCGCGAGCCAGCACCTCCTGGAGCTGGTCAACGACATCCTCGACCTCGCCAAGATCGAGGCGGGCAAGATGCCGGTCCACGTGGAGCCGGTGAACGTGGGCGAGGTGATCCGCGAGCTCTCCCAGACGATCGAGCCGATGGTGCGGCGCAAGCACCTCGAGTATCGCGTCGACCTCTCCGCCGACCTGCCCGTCCTCGAGACCGACCGGACGAAGGTCAAGCAGATCGTCCTGAACCTGCTCTCGAACGCCGTCAAGTTCACGCACGAAGGCTACATCGCCGTGCACGTACATCCGGCCGAGGACGGAGACGGGGTGGTGCTCGAAGTCGAGGATACGGGCATCGGCATCCGCGAGGAGGACCTCCCCAAGATCTTCGAGGACTTCCGCCAGGTCGACCAGTCGTCCACGCGCGAGTACGGCGGCACCGGCCTCGGGCTCTCGATCACGAAGAAGCTCCTCCACCTGCTGGGCGGCACCATCCGCGTCCGCTCCACCGTCGGCGGCGGCTCCACCTTCGTCGTCTCCCTCCCGCGCCGCAGCGAGGAGCTCGTCCTCGACCGCGAGATCGCCCGCGTCGCGCGCGAGGCGAACGACGCGGTGCTCACGGAGGATTCGGGAGTCGGCGCCCGGGATCCAGGGAGTCACCGTCCCTGAATCCCGGATGCCGGATGCCGGATCCTTCCGTTGACACCCGCCCGGGGCGATTCTAGATTCCTCCCAGGATACCCAAGCGGCGGTCCCACCAATCGGTCGGGACCGCCTTTTTTGGCTATCGGCTATCGGCTATCAGCTATCGGCTGGGCCGTTCCTGATAGCCGATAGCTGATAGCCGATAGCTCACATGACCCACCGCTGTATCGTCATCGTCGGCTCCCAGTGGGGCGACGAGGGCAAAGGAAAGATCGTCGACGTGCTCGCCGACGACGTCGACATCGTGGCGCGCTACCAGGGGGGTGCGAACGCCGGGCACACGGTGCACGTCGGCGAGGAGTCGTTCGTGCTCCACCAGATCCCGTCGGGCATCCTGCACCCGGCGAAGCACTGCCTGCTCGGGAACGGCGTGGTGCTCGACCCCTTCCAGTTCTTCGAGGAGATGGACGCGCTGGAGGCGCGCGGCGTCGACACGGCGGGTCGCGTGGGCGTGAGCGGCCGCGCGCACCTGCTCCTGCCGTACCACAAGATGCTCGACCGCGCGGCGGAGCATGGCCGCGGCGCGGGGAAGATCGGGACGACGGGGCGGGGAATCGGCCCCGCGTACGAGGACAAGGTCGCCCGGCAGGGCATCCGCGTCGCCGACCTGCAGGACGCGGAGCGGGCGGAGAAGCTGCTGCGCGCCGCCGCCGAGCGCGTGAACCGGCAGCTGGAGGCGCTGGGCTCCGAGGAGCGCGTCGACGCCGGTGCGCTGGTCGGCGAGGTCCTCGCCCTGCGCGAGCGGCTGCTGTCGCTCTCGCTCGACACGGGCCGGGTGATCTACGACGCCATCCACTCGGACCAGCGCGTCCTCCTGGAGGGTGCGCAGGGCGCGCTCCTCGACGTCGACCACGGGACGTATCCGTACGTCACCTCGTCGAACACCACGGCGGGCGGGGCGGCGCTGGGGGTGGGCATCGGCCCGACGGCGGTCGACGCCGTCGTCGGCGTGGTGAAGGCGTACACGACGCGCGTGGGTGAGGGGCCGCTCCCGACGGAGTTCCCCTCGCCGATGCAGGAGCGCGTCCGGGAGCTGGGCGGCGAGTTCGGCGCCACCACGGGCCGCCCGCGCCGCTGCGGCTGGTTCGACGCGGTCGTGGTGCGCTACGCCGCCCGCGTCAACGGGCTCACCGGCCTCGCAGTCACCAAGCTCGACGTCCTCGACACCCTCGCGGAGATCCGGATCGCCACCGGCTACCGCGTGCGCGGCGAGGTGCTCGACGACTTCCCCGCCGACCTCGCGACGCTCGCGGAGGCCGAGCCCGTCTACGAGACGCTGCCCGGCTGGGAGCAGTCCACGGCCGACGCGCGCCGCTGGGAGGAGCTGCCCGGGGCCGCCCGCGCCTACCTGCGGCGCCTCGCCGAGCTCTCCGGCGCGCCCATCTGGTACGTCTCCGTCGGCACGCGGCGGGACCAGATCATCGAGGTGGAGCGGGCATGAGCGGCGGGATCGGGGGTGCTGCCGGCAGCCGGCAGCCGGCGGCCGGCAGCCTGTCTCGATCCGAGGTCGAGGCAGCCGTCTCGCTCGTCAAGCCGCAGGTGCGGCGCATGGCGGCGTACACGCTGCACCCGTACGAGCCGACGATCAAGCTCAACCAGAACGAGAGCCCGTACGACGTGCCGGCGGAGCTGAAACGGCGGCTGCAGGAGCGGCTCGCGGCGCGGCCGTGGAACCGCTATCCGCCCTTCATCGCCCACGACTTCATCTCCGCCGTCGCGGAGGCGACGGGCTGGGGCGAGGACGGGATCCTGGTGGCGAACGGCTCGAACGAGCTGATCCAGGCCGTGCTGGCCGTGGTGGTGGGGCCGGGGGTGGAGGTGGTGATCCCCGAGCCCACCTTCACGCTCTACCGGCTGATGACGGAGGTGAACGGCGGCGACCCCGTCCCCGTGCCGCTCACGCCCGAGCTGTGCTTCGACGTGGAAGCGATCGTCGCCGCCGCGGCCGACGCGAGCGTGGTCGTGCTCTGCACGCCCAACAACCCCACGGGCTCCGCGCTGACGCGCGAGGAGATCGTGCGCATCCACGACGGGACGCGAGCGCTCGTCGTGCTCGACCAGGCCTACGTGGAGTTCGGCGGCTACGACGCGATCGAGCTCCTCGCCGAGCGGCCGCGGCTGCTCGTGCTGCGCACCTTCAGCAAGGCCGTCGCCCTCGCGGGGCTGCGCGCCGGGTACCTCCTCGGCCACCCGGCGCTCGTGGAGCAGATCAACAAGGGCAAGCTGCCCTACAACGTCAACTTCTTCACCGAGGCCGTCGCGGCCGAGGTGCTGCGCCACCGGGATCTCTTCCGGCCGCAGGTGGCGGAGATCCGCGCCGGGCGCGACCTGCTGTACCGCGAGCTGGGCGCCATGCCGGGCATCCGCGCCTACCCGAGCGAGGCCAACTTCGTCCTCTTCCGCGTGGAGGCGGAGGGGCTCGACCACCGGGCGGTCTTCGACCGGCTCCTCGGGGAGTACGGCGTCCTGGTCCGGGACGTCTCGAAGTACCCGATGCTCGCGGGCTGCCTGCGCGTCAACGCGGGCACGCCGCGGGAGAACGACGTCTTCCTCACCGCGCTGCGGGAGATCCTTCAGGAGGCCCGGAGATGAGCCGCACCGCCGAGCGCTCGCGCACGACGCGCGAGACCCGGATCACCGTCCGCTTGGAGCTGGACGGGCAGGGCGAGGCCGACGTCCAGACGGGCATCGGCTTCTTCGACCACATGCTCGACGCGCTCGCGCGGCACGGTCTCTTCGACCTCACCGTGCGCTGCACCGGCGACCTGCACATCGACGCGCACCACACGGTGGAGGACGCCGGGATCGTCCTCGGCCAGTGCTTCCTCGCCGCGCTGGGCGAGAAGCGGGGGATCGTGCGCTACGCCGACGCGACGGTGCCGCTCGACGAGGCGCTCGTGCGCGCGGTCGTCGACGTCTCCGGCCGCCCCTTCCTCCACTTCGACGTCGCCACGCCCCCCGACCAGCCTCGCATCGGCGACTTCGACGCGGCGCTCTCGGGCGAGTTCTGGCGCGCCTTCGCCACCGAGGCGCGCCTCACGATGCACCTGGACGCCGTCCGCGGCGACAACGCCCACCACCTCGTCGAGGCGACGTTCAAGGCCGCCGCCCGCGCGCTCGACGCCGCCACGCGCATCGACCCGCGCCGCGCGGAGGTGGTGCCGTCGACGAAGGGGGTGCTGTGAGGACGGCGGCTACCGGCTATCGGCTATCAGCTATCGGCTGTCAGCTGCTGGTTATCGGTTATCGGTTATCGGTTATCGGGAGTGGTGGAACCGATAGCGGGTGGAAGTGGGGTGGAAGGGGACCGATAGCCGATAGCCGGAAGGGCAGGACGGGGTGACGGGCACCAACGTCGTCATCCTCGACTACGGCGCGGGGAACCTGCGCTCGGTGGTGAAGGCCTTCGAGCACGAGGGGGCGGACGCCGTGCTGACCGCCGATCCCGCCGTGGCGCGCGCGGCGGACCGGCTGGTGCTCCCGGGCCAGGGGCACTTCGGCCAGTGCGTCGAGAGGCTGGAGGAGAGCGGCCTCGCCGACGCCGTGCGCGAGGTGGTCGCCGCGGGCCGGCCGTTCCTCGGCATCTGCGTGGGGATGCAGCTCCTCTACGAGGGCAGCGAGGAGGCGCCGGAGGCCCGGGGGCTCGGCTTCCTGCCCGGTGCCGTGCAGCGCATCCCCACCGAGCAGCCGCTGCCGCACGTCGGCTGGAACGCGGTGGAGTTCACCGAGCGCGGCCGCGCCGACCCGCTGCTGGCGGGCGTCGCCGGCGAGCGGCCGGAGTACTTCTACCACGTCCACTCCTACGCGCGCCTGGCGCCCGGGGGCGACGAGGTGCTGGCGAGCTGCACCTACGACGCCGCCTTCGCCACCATCGTCCGCCGCGAGAACGTCTGGGGCATCCAGTTCCACCCCGAGAAGAGCCAGGAGGCGGGGCTGAGGATGTTGCGGAATTTTGCGCGAGTGTAGGGGGGCGGCGCGATGAGTTACGAGTTACGAGTTACGAGTTATGAGTTACGAGTTATGAGTTACGAAGTACGAGTTACGAGGTAACAGCGGGGTAGGGGCGCATCGCCCAACTCGTAACTCTCCACCGATCTTTCGGCATGCGCATGCGTTTCTTCAAGGCCCACGGCCTCGGCAACGACTACCTGGCGCTCGACCTGGGGGAGCTGGGCTTCGAGCCGGCGCCCGGCGCGGTACGGCTGCTGTGTGATCGCAACCGCGGGGTGGGGTCGGACGGCGTCCTGGCGCGCGTGCCCTCGGCCCGCGCGGACTTCGGCGTGCGCATCTTCAACCCCGACGGCTCGGAGGCGGAGAAGAGCGGCAACGGGCTGCGGATCTTCGCGGCCTACCTGCTCGACCTGGGCGCCGTGCGGGAGGCGGTGCCGTTCACCGTCGACACGCTCGGCGGGCTGGTGACGATGACGATCCTCTCCGTGCACGCGGACTCGCTGATGGTGGAGGCGGAGATGGGCCGCGCCTCCTTCCGCAGCGGCGACGTGGGTCTCGCCGGCCCCGACCGCGTGGTGGACGGCGAGATGCTCGAGCTCGAGGCGGGCGACCGGGTGACGATCAACACCGTCTCCGTCGGGAACCCGCACTGCGTGATCTTCGAGGACGAGCTCGACCCCGAAGACCTGCGCCGGCGCGCGCCGCAGGTCTCGACGCACCCGTTCTTCGCGCGGGGGACGAACGTGCAGTTCGCCCGCGCGGTGGCGCCGGCGGCGGTGGAGGCGTGGGTGTGGGAGCGCGGGGCGGGGGAGACGCAGGCCTCGGGGTCGAGCGCCTGCGCGGTGGCGGCCGCGGCGGTGCGGCGCGGGCTCGTCTCGGAGCGCATCGTCGAGGTGCGGATGCCCGGCGGCGACCTGCACGTCACCGTGGGCGAGGACTGGTCGCTGACGCTGCGCGGGCCGGTCGAGGTCGTCTACCGCGGCGAGCTGGCGGCCGCCTTCGTCTCTCGCCTGCGGGAGCTGTCGTGAGCACGCTCGCCAAGCGCATCATCCCCTGCCTGGACGTGAAGGACGGGCGGGTGGTGAAAGGAATCCAGTTCGTCGACCTGCGCGACGCGGGCGACCCGGTGGAGCAGGCGGTCCGCTACGATCGCGAGCGCGCCGACGAGCTCGTCTTCCTGGACATCACCGCCTCGCACGAGGGCCGCGCCTCGATGCTCGACGTCATCCGGCGCACGGCGGAATCGATCTTCATCCCCTTCACCGTGGGCGGCGGCGTCCGCTCGGTCGACGACTTCCTGGCGATCCTCGGCGCGGGCGCGGACAAGGTGGGCGTGAACACGGCCGCCCTCAACGACCCCGACCTCATCTCGCGCGCCGCGGACCGCTTCGGGAGCCAGTGCGTGGTCGTGGCCGTCGACGCACGCAGCAGCGCGGGCCCCGGCATCGACTCCGGGTGGGGCGTCTTCACCCACGGCGGCCGCAACCCCACGGGCGTGGACGCGGTCGAGTGGGCGCGGGAGGTGGAGCGGCGCGGTGCGGGCGAGATCCTCCTCACCTCGATGGACACCGACGGCACGCGCGCCGGCTACGACCTGGAGCTGCTCCGCGCCGTCTCCAGCGCCGTTCGCATCCCGGTGATCGCCTCGGGCGGCGCGGGCTCGCTCGCTCACCTCGACGAGGCGCTGCGCGCCGGCGCGCACGCCGTCCTCGCCGCCTCCATCTTCCACTTCGGGGAGACCACGATCCCCGAGGCACGGGCCTTCCTCGCGTCGCGCGGGCACAGGGTGAGAGGAAATTGAGAGTGGAGAGTGGAGAATGGAGAATGAACGGCAGCCGGAGCACCGGGCTCATTCTCCACTCTCAATTCTCAATTGCAGTTCACGTTCTCACCCGCGCCATCAGGTACACCCCTCCCACCAGGAAGAGGACGTTCGGCATCCAGGCGGCGACGAGTGGGTCGAGGGAGCCGCTGGAGCCGACGGCCGTGCCGATCTTGAAGAGCATCAGGTAGACCATCGTGACGGCCAGGCTGATCCCCACGCCGTAGGCCGCGCCGCCGCGCTTGGAGCTGGTGGAGAGCGGGGCGCCGAAGAGGACGATCACCAGCACGGCGAGCGGCAGGGTGATCCGCTGCGCGCGCTCGACGCGCAGCTTGCGCGTGTCGCCCCCCGAGCGCTGGACGGTACGGATGAACTCGCCCATCTCCGAGTAGCGCATCTCGGCCGCGTCCTTGGGCTGCGCGAGCAGCTCGCGCGGCGTCTCCTTGATGCTGGGGATGCGCAGCGAGTCGAAGCGGAAGGCGCGGTCGGTCGTCGCGCGGCCGGGGGGGATGAGGCGCAGGTAGCCGTTCTTGAGCGTCCAGCCCCGCGGCCGGTCCCACGTGGCGCGATAGGCGATGACGGAGACCTCCGGGCGGTGGGCCGCCGCGGGCCGCTGCACCGCCAGCTGCACCATCACCTTCTGGCTCGCGTCCAGCCGGTGGACGGCGAGGGTGCGCCCGTCCTGGCTCTGGAAGACGAAGCTGTTGCGGAAGTCGCTGGCGTCGAGCGACCTCTGGCCCAGCGCGGCCTCTCTCCGGGCGTTGGTCACCGGGATGAGATCGCCGACGCCGACACCCACGACGCTGATGAGCCCCGCCGCCAGGACGAGCGGCGCGATGAGGCGGAAGAAGCTCACCCCCCCCGCCTTGGCCGCCGTGATCTCCTGGTGGCGCGTCATGTTTCCGATGGCGAAGACGGTCGCCACCAGCGCCGCGATCGGCAGCGCCCAGTAGATGAACTGCGGGAGCGCGTACACGTACGAGCTCGCGACGGCGCGGCCGGGGATCCCCTTGTCGATGTACTTGTCGAGGTTGTCCGTGACGTCGGCCACGATGAAGAGCAGCGGCAGCCCGAGCACCAGACCCAGGAAGGTGCCGGTGAACTGCCGCAGCAGGTAGCGGTCGAGGAGCTTCATCCCGCCTCCGCGGCCCGCTCCGCCCGCCGCGCGCGGGGGAGCCGCAGCCAGCGCGGCCACTCGCCCCACCCGCCGCCGCGCCCCGACGACTGCTCGCGCCCCACGAACCAGAGCCCGAAGATCCCCAGCGTCCCGAAGAGGAGGTTCGTCAGCCACATCGCCAGCCACGGCGTCACGTAGCCGTTGCCGGCCAGCGTCTGCCCGCCGATCAGGCCGACGTAGTAGATGGAGAAGATCGAGAGGCTCACGGCGATCACCATCCCCACGCCGCCGCGCGAGAAGCGCAGCGCCAGCGGGATGCCGATGAGCACGAAGACCAGCGTGGCCGCGGCGATCGCGTACTTCTTCTGGATCTCCGTGTTGAGGTCCCGGATCTGGAAGCGCAGGCTCTCCGTGCGCATCTGGTCGTACGAGACCGTCCGCCCCCCGATCGCCAGCTTCGGCGGCGTCATGAAGCCGTTCTCCGGGCGCCCGCGCTGCTCCTTCTCGATCTTCGACAGCTGCGTCGTGAAGGTGTCGATGCGGGCCTGCATCATCGCCACCGTCATGTCGCGCGGCGTCCGGTACGAGGCGTCGGTGGTGCGCTGCAGCTGCTGCGAGACGCCGGGCATGCGGAGCATCTGCTTCTGGAAGTCCACCTGCTGGAAGCTGCCGGACTTCGAGAGCTGCGCCTCCTGCACGGTGCCGTCGAAGAGGATCAGCACCAGGTCGGTGCGCGTCCGGTTCCACGCCATCCGCCCCGAGTCGGCGTAGATGGTGCGCTTCACGTCGGGGTTGCTGAGGTCGAAGATGGTGACGTCCTTCAACCGGTTCGTCGCCTGGTCGATGTGCTCGGCCTTGAGATAGTAGCTCATCGAACCGTCGGACGACGGGATCGGGTTGACGACGTGCTCGCGCAGGGCGAGGAGCGGGCTGGTCTGCGCCACGTCCATCATGAGATTCCGCCAGCGGAAATTCGCCGCGGAGAGCACGCGGTCGTTGAACCAGAACATCCCGACGGCGATGATGGTGGCCGAGACGAGCAGCGGCGTCACCATGCGGCGCAGGTCGATCCCGCTGGCCTTGAGCGCGGTGATCTCGTTCTCCGACGCCATGGCGGAGAAGGAGTAGAGCACCGCCACGAGGACCGACATCGGCAGGGTGAGGGCGACGTTGGCCGGGAGGGAGTAGACGAAGAACTCGGCGAAGACGCGGGTGGGCAGCCCCTTACCCGCCAGATCGGCCATCTTCTGCGCGAGGGTGTTGATCAGGACCACGCCGGTCAGCGCGAAGAAGGCGAAGAAGAAGGGCCCGATTTGCGAGCGGAGCAGGTATCGAGTGAGAACCTTCATCGTCTCCCGTGAGCAACATCCAGACGGCTGCAGGGTAGGGACCCGCCGGAGCGCGCCGGCGAATTGCCGCGCCACTCCCGCGGCAGCATAATGGTGCTTGCCGGCGCGGGGCCGCGCCGCTGGCCGGCCCCGGTCGCGGCTTCGTACACCGGACGTCGCGCGGGGTTGCCTGCGTCCGGGCCCGTGCACACTGAACCCATCGCACCCCTTCCATCATGCCGGTCCGCCACTTCCGCCGTCTCGCCCGTGCGCTCCTCGTCGTCGTTCCGCTGCTCTCCGCGTGCTCGGGGGGCGAGAGCGGGAGCGAGCCGACGGTGCGGACCAATCGTCCGGTCTTCCACCAGGACAGGGCCTTCGACCTCCTGAAGCAGCAGGTCGCCTTCGGCCCCCGGATCCCGAACACGGCCCCGCACCAGCGGCAGATCGAGTGGATGACCGACTTCCTGAAGCCCCGCGCCGACACGGTGATCCCCCAGCACTTCGACTGGACGACGACCGGCGGCGATACGCTCCACCTCACCAATCTCTTCGTCCGCTTCCGCCCCGAGCTGAAGGATCGCATCCTCCTCGTGACGCACTGGGACACGCGCCCGAGGTCCGACCAGGCGAAGGACCCCGCGGACCGCGACAAGCCGGTGCCGGGCGCGAACGACGCGGCCTCGGGCACGGCCGTCCTGATGGAGCTCGCCGACGTCTTCAGGCGCCAGCCGCCGCCCGTGGGCGTCGACATGCTCTTCGTCGACGGTGAGGACTACGGCCCGGGCGAGGAGGACATGTACCTAGGCGCGAGATACTTCGTCGACCACATGCCGCCCGGCTACCAGCCGCTCTACGGCATCCTGCTGGACATGGTGGGCGACGCGGAGCCGCTCTTCCCCGTCGAGCCTTTCTCGCAGCAGTACGCGCCCGAGGTGGTGCAGCGCATCTGGTCGGTCGCGCGCGACCTCGGCTACGGCGCCTACTTCCCGGAGTCGATCGGGCCGGGGGTCGTCGACGATCACGTGACGCTCAACAAGGCGGGGATCCACACGGCGGACATCATCGACTTCCAGTACGGCCCGGGCGAGCCCGGCGGCGCCTACTGGCACACGCCGCAGGACCTCCCGGAGCACACGAGCGCGAAGACGCTGGGGATCGTCGGCAACGTCGTGGCGGAGCTGATCTACCGCGGCGGCTGACCCGCGCACGCCGACCATGTTCCACACCACCCCGCAGGAGCGGCTCGCCCTCGCCGTGGTCGCCCTGCTCCTCGCGGCCGGCGCGGTGGTCCGCGCCCTCCACCACCCCCCGCCCGCCGCGGAATGGCAGAATTCCGCGGCAGCAGCCGATACTCCACAGAGCGACGACAGCGGCGCCCTCGCGAGAGTGCGGGCGGAGGTGTCGCGCGACTCGGCCGCCGAGGTCGTCCGCGACCGGCCCCTGGGCGCCGGGGAGACGATCGACCTCAACCGGGCGAGCGTCGACGAGCTGCAGCGGCTGCCGCACGTCGGGCCCTCGCTCGCCGAGCGGATCGTCGAGTGGCGGCGCGCGCACGGCGACTTCCACTCGCTGGCCGATCTCGATTCCGTGCCGGGCGTCGGGCCGGCGCTGCTGGGCTCGCTCGCGTCGCACGTCGACCTGCCCGCCGCCCCCGCGTCGCGGGAGCGCGGACCGATGGACCTCAACGCGGCGAGCGCGGCCGACCTGGAGTCGCTTCCGGGCGTCGGCCCCGCGCTGGCCGGGCGTATCGTCGATTGGCGGGCGACTCACGGGCCCTTCCGCTCCGTCGCCGCCCTCGACTCCGTACCGGGGATCGGGCCCGCGCTGCTGGCCCGGCTCACGCCGCTCCTGAGGGTCGACCGATGATCGCCCGGGCGGCACCCCTGATCTCGCTCACCCGTGCACCCGCACTTCGTCTGTTATGGCAGTTGCCACCGCCGATCGCATCGGTGAGCTGCTCGTCCGCGATGGCGTCATCACGCGGGAGCAGCTCGAGAAGGCCCTGGAGGATTCCCGCGCGGGGGGCCATCGCGTGGGCTTCAGCCTCGTGAAGCTCGGTCTCGTCCCCGAGCAGACGCTCGCCCTGGCGCTCGCCCGCCAGCACCACGTCCCCGCGATCGACCTCGACCGCGTCCGGCTCGACCCCAAGCTCGTCAAGCTCGTCCCCGCCGACGTGGCGGTGAAGCACCTCGTCGTGCCCGTGCGGCGCGTCGGCGGCCGACTCACCGTCGCCATGGCCGACCCGGGCGACATCGGGGTCCTCGACGATCTCAAGTTCATCACGCGCTTCGAGATCGAGCCGGTGATCGCCGGGGAGTTCACCCTGCGCAAGGTCGTCGAGCGCGAGTACGACAGCGCCGCCGACGACCGCATCAACGACCTCCTCAAGCAGTTCGACGAGGGCGGCGACATCGAGGTCGTCGAGGAGCAGGAGGAGGAGCTCAGCATCGGCGCCCTCCAGGCCCAGGTCGAGGAGGCGCCGGTCGTCAAGCTCATCAACGGCATCCTGCAGGACGCCGTCACCCGCGGCGCCTCGGACATCCACCTGGAGTGCTTCGAGAAGGAGATCCGCGTCCGCTACCGCATCGACGGCACGCTGATCGAGATCATGCGGCCGCCGCTGAAGATGAAGGCCGCGCTCATCTCGCGCTTCAAGATCCTGGCGGACCTGAACATCGCCGAGCGCCGCCTTCCGCAGGACGGCCGCATCAAGCTGCGCCTCGGCAAGCGCGTCATCGACTTCCGCGTCTCCACGCTGCCCACGCTCTTCGGCGAGAAGATCGTGCTGCGAATCCTCGACAAGGGCAACCTGACGCTCGACCTGGAGAAGTTCGGGATGGAGCCGAAGGCGGAGGAGGACCTCATGGCCGCCATCAGCAACCCCTACGGGATGGTGCTGGTGACGGGGCCCACCGGCTCCGGGAAGACGACGACGCTCTACAGCGCGCTCTCGAAGATCAACACCACCGAGGTCAACATCATGACCGCGGAGGACCCGGTCGAGTACAACCTGCACGGCATCAACCAGGTGCAGGTCCGCACCGACATCGGGATGACCTTCGCCGCCGCGCTCAAGGCCTTCCTGCGGCAGGACCCGAACGTCATCATGGTCGGCGAGATCCGGGACATCGAGACCGGCTCGATCGCCATCAAGGCGGCGCTCACCGGCCACCTCGTGCTCTCCACGCTGCACACCAACGACGCGCCCTCCACCATCACCCGGATGGTGGACATGGGCATCGAGCCCTTCAACGTCGCCTCGGCGGTCAACCTCATCCTCGCCCAGCGCCTGGTGCGGCGCATCTGCTCCAAGTGCAAGGAGCAGCACCGCTACCCCGGCGAGTACCTGCAGGCCGCCGGCCTCACCCCGCAGGAGGCCGCCGAGACCGTCTTCTACCACGGCGCCGGTTGCGACGAGTGCTCCGGCTCCGGCTACCGCGGCCGCCAGGGCCTCTACGAGGTGATGGCGATGAGCCCCGCGCTGCGCCGCATGATCCTCGCCGGCGCCTCCACCGCCGACCTGCGCGACCAGGCCGTCTCCGAGGGCATGCTCACCCTGCGCATGGACGGACTGCTCAAGGTGAAGCGCGGGGTGACGACGCTGGAGGAGGTGCTGAAGGAAACGGCGGGGTGAGCTATCGGCTATCAGCTATCAGCTATCGGTACCTGCTTGACCGATAGCCGATAGCCGACAGCCCCTCGCGGCACGCTTGTTGGTCTATCACGCTCCCGTGCGCGCGCGGGCGGGGAAACATCACGGCTCCCGCCCCGTGCCGCCCTTGCAGCTTGCATGCATCCGGGCAGAACGCCCGGAGAGAATACCCAGAGAAGTCTCAATGTCCACGATCGCAGAAACGACGACGCTCAGCCTGCGCGGCCTGCTGGAGGAGATGCTCCAGAAGGGCGCGTCGGACCTCCACGTCACGGCCGGCGAGCGGCCCAAGCTCCGCATCGACGGCTCCATCGTCGACAGCGCCGTCGGCCACGTGCTGACGCCGAAGGACACGCTGCAGCTCACCTACAGCATCCTGACGGAGAACCAGAAGAAGCGCTTCGAGACCGAGGACGAGCTGGACTTCTCCTTCGGCATCCAGAACATGTCGCGCTTCCGCGCGAACGCCTTCCGGCAGCGAGGCTGCGTGGCGCTGGCGATCCGGCAGATCCCCTTCAAGATCCTCCCGCTCGATCAGCTGCAGGTGCCGCCGGTGCTGAGCAAGCTCGCCGAGCGCCCCCGCGGGCTGGTGCTGGTGACCGGCCCCACCGGCTCGGGAAAGAGCACCACGCTCGCGGCGATGCTCGACAAGATCAACAAGGAGCGGCGCGGCCACATCCTCACCATCGAGGACCCCATCGAGTTCATCCACCGCCACCAGGGGTGCATGGTGAACCAGCGCGAGGTGGGGGCGGACACGAAGAGCTTCTCGCAGGCGCTCAAGTACGCCCTGCGCCAGGACCCGGACGTGATCCTGGTGGGCGAGATGCGCGACCTCGAGACGATCCAGGCCGCGCTCACCATCGCCGAGACCGGCCACCTCTGCCTGGCCACGCTGCACACCAACTCCGCGGCGGAGAGCATCAACCGCATCATCGACGTCTTCCCCTCGCACCAGCAGTCGCAGGTGCGCGCGCAGCTCGCCTTCGTGCTGGAGGGCGTGGTGACGCAGACGCTGCTGCCCAAGGCGAAGGGGCGCGGCCGGGTGGTGGCCTGCGAGGTGATGGTCTGCACGCCCGCGGTGCGCGCCTGCATCCGCGACGACAAGGTGCACCAGATCTACTCGATCATGCAGGCCGGCAAGAAGCACGGCATGCAGACGCTCGGCGACTCGCTCTACCAGCTCTACATGCAGCGCGAGGTCGCGCTCGAAGACTGCCTCAGGGCCGCCTCCGACCCCGCCGAGTTCCTCCGCATGGTCGGAGAACCGGTGCCGGCGTGAGAGGATTCAGGAGTCGGGATTCGGCATTCAGGGGGCGAGTTCCCGAATCCCGAATCCCGACCCTTGAATCCTGAATCCTGAATCCTGAATCCTCTTCCTCCCATGCCAACTTTCGTCTACAGCGCACGCGCCGCCACGGGGGAGATCCAGAGCGGCGAGCTCGACCTGCCCACGCGCGACGAGGTGATCGGCTACCTGCGCCGCCAGCGGCTCATCCCGGTCTCGGTGCGGAACAAGCCGAAGGACCTGAACATCAACATCGGCACCGGGGTGAAGACGCGCGAGGTCGTGATCTTCACCCGGCAGTTCGCCACGATGATCACCGCCGGCCTGCCGCTCGTGCAGAGCCTCTCCATCCTGGCGGAGCAGACGGAGAACAAGAACCTGCAGAAGATCATCGGCGAGGTGCTGCACGACATCGAGTCGGGCCAGACGCTCGCCGACGCGATGCACAAGCACCCGAAGATCTTCAGCGACCTCTTCGTCAACATGGTCGCGGCCGGCGAGGCGGGCGGCATCCTGGACACCATCCTGAACCGGCTCGCCGTCTTCCTGGAGAAGAACGACGCCCTGGTGCGGAAGATCAAGGGCGCCATGACCTACCCGGCGGTGATGCTCTTCGTGGTGATCATCGCCACCACCATCCTGCTGTGGAAGGTCGTGCCCGTCTTCGCGGGGATCTTCAGCGACGCCGGGCTCGCGCTTCCCGCGCCCACGCGCGTCGTGCTCGCCGCGAGCAACTTCCTGCAGCACTACATCGGCTATCTCTTCCTGGGCTTCATCGCGTTCATCATCGCGCTGCGCCAGTACTACAAGACGCAGGGCGGCCAGCTCGTGATCGACCGGATCCTGCTGCGGCTCCCCGTGCTGGGCTCACTCATCCGCAAGTCCGCCGTCTCGCGCTTCACGCGCACCCTGGGCACGCTCGTCTCCTCGGGCGTCTCGATCCTCGACGGGCTGGAGATCACCGCGCGCACGGCCGGCAACCGCGTCGTCCACGACGCGGTGATGGCCTCGCGCCACTCGATCGCCGGCGGCGCCACCATCTCCGAGCCACTCAAGACCTCCGGCGTCTTCCCGCCCATGGTCGTGCAGATGATCAACGTCGGCGAGCAGACCGGCGGCCTCGACGAGATGCTCACCAAGATCGCCGACTTCTACGACGACGAGGTCGACGCCGCGGTGAGCGCGCTCACGTCCATCCTCGAGCCGATCATGATCGTGGTCATGGGCGTGGTCATCGGCGGGATGGTGGTGGCCATGTACATGCCGATGTTCGACATGATGAAGACGGTGCACTGAGGGGGGGAGGCCTGTGGATCTTCAGAGTGAATGGTAAGTCCTGAGCACACTCCTCGGTACTTGCGTGCAGACTCTACGGTAACTCTCTGCAAGCGGCTGCCAGCGATGGAGATGCAGGACGCCCGAGTGGGGCCCCGCCGGTCGGTGGGGCCCCACTCCGTTTCGGCCACGGTTGAGAGCGTCGCACCCGCCCGCTACTTTGTCCCCGATCCCTCCGCCGGATCAGCCGTTTCTCTCCAGACCGTCCCCACGAGCTCTCTCGATGAACCAGCAGGCGTTCCAGGACAAGGCGAACTTCATCTGGCAGGTGGCCGACGACATTCTCCGCGGCACGTGGCGGGAGCACGAGTACGGCGACGTCACCCTCCCCTTCGTGGTCCTGCGCCGCCTCGACTGCGTGCTGCGCGACCAGAAGGAGGCGGTGCTCGCGGCCCACGAGCAGTTCAAGGACAAGCTCGACCCAGACCAGCTCGAACAGGTGATCCTGGGGAGCACGGGCGGGCTCTCCTTCTTCAACGTCTCGCGCTTCGACCTGGAGCGCCTCACCGACGATGCGAACAACGTCGAGGTGAACTTCAACGCCTACATCAACGGCTTCAGCGCGAACGTCCGGGAGATCCTGGCGAACTACAACCTGGAGCGGATCACGGAGAAGCTGGCGAAGAACGACCTGCTCTTCCTGATGTGCGACAAGTTCACCGAGGTGGACCTCCACCCGGCGCGCGTCTCCAACCACGAGATGGGAAGCATCTTCGAGGAGCTACTGCGGCGCTTCTCCGAGATGAGCAACGAGACGGCCGGGGAGCACTACACCCCGCGCGAGGTGATCCGCCTCATGGTGCGCCTCCTCTTCGCGGAGCATGAGCGGGAGCTGGAGGGCGAGGGAGTCGTGCGCAGCGTCTTCGACCCCGCGTGCGGCACGGGCGGGATGCTCACCATCGCCAAGGAGCAGATCCAGGAGGTGAACCCCGGGGCCGAAGTGCTGCTCTTCGGCCAGGAGCTGAACGACCAGACGTACGCCATCGCCAGGTCGGACTTCCTGGTCACGGGCGAGGACCCGAACAACATCCGCCTGGGCTCCTCCTTCTCGCAGGACCGCTTCCGGGGGCAGAGGTTCGACTACATGCTCTCCAACCCGCCCTTCGGGGTGAGCTGGAAGAAGGAGAAGGGCTTCATCGAGGAGGAGGCGGCGAGCCCGCACGGGCGCTTCAGCGCGGGCACGCCGCGGGTGAGCGACGGGGCGCTGCTCTTCCTCCAGCACATGATCAGCAAGATGGAGCCGCGGGGGAGCCGCCTCGCCATCGTCTTCAACGGCTCGCCCCTCTTCACGGGCGACGCGGGGAGCGGGGAGAGCGAGATCCGCCGCTGGATCATCGAGAACGACTGGCTGGAGGCCATCGTCGCGCTGCCCACGGAGATGTTCTACAACACGGGCATCGCCACCTACCTCTGGATCGTCACCAACCGCAAGCCCGAGCGGCGCCGCGGCAAGGTGCAGCTCGTGGATGCCTCGGGCATCGCCACGAAGATGCGCAAGTCGCTGGGGAACAAGCGCAACTACCTGACGGATGCGCAGATCGAGGAGGTGGTGGGGCTCTACGCCGCCTTCGAGGAGGGGGAGCGGGTGCGGATCTTCGACAACGAGGACTTCGGCTATACCAAGGTGCGCGTGGAGCGCCCCGAGCGCACGAAGAAGGGGGAGATCAAGCGGGACAAGTCTGGAGAGCCGAAGCCCGACGGCAAGCTGAGGGACTACGAGCGGGTGCCGCTGAAGGAGGACGTGGACGCCTACTTCGAGCGCGAGGTGCGCCCGCACGTCCCCGACGCCTGGATGGACCGGAGCGCGGACCGGGTCGGCTACGAGATCAACTTCACGCGCTACTTCTACCGGTACGAGAAGCTGCGCTCGGTGGAGGAGATCACGAAGGACATCCTCGCGCTCGACGCGGAGACGGAGGGGATGCTGCGGGAGGTGCTGGCGCTCTGAGTTGGGCGAACAGGCTCGTTAGTGAATGCTAACTTAGCGACCGCTAAGTTGCCTCCAGCCGTAGGTGCCAGGGCATCGGACCGGCTCGAGGGCGCGGGGCACCTCCTCAGGGGCGCGAAGGATCGGGCCGCACTCCAGCAGTTGCTATGTGCACCGTGCACCCGCGGGCATTAGATTCTGATCGGCAACTGTACCGAACCCGAACCGGAGTCTCACATGCGTAGCTTCACCGCTGTCGTCGAGCGAGACCCTGCGACCGGACTGTACGTGGGATACATCCCGGGCTTTGCCGGCGCTCACACGCAGGCCGAAACGCTCGATGAGCTCGATCGCAACCTCCGCGAAGTGCTGGAGCTTCTTCTCGAGGAAGGCGAGCCCAAGCTGGACGGTGAGTTCGTCGGTACGCACACCGTGACCATCGCGGCCTGACGTGGGCGATCTCCCGGTCCTGAAGCCCAGAGAAGTCGTAGCGATTCTGGAGCGGCTCGGCTTCACCGAAGCTCGGCAGAAGGGGTCTCACCGGCAGTATCGCCATCCTGACGGACGCGCCACCACCGTGCCGTTCCACGCGGGTCGGGACATCTCTCCGACCCTCCTGCGGAAAATTGCCAGCGACATCGGACTCACCGTCCAGACATTTCTGGAGCATCGGTAGCCGCGCCATCCGTCCGGCCGAACCGCCGAAGAGGAACTTCAACGCACCTGAGAGCGGAATGAGGCGCTACCCGGAGTACAAGGACAGCGAGGTGGAGTGGGCGAACGCCCTTTCGCCGCTGCCAGAGGGCTGGCATCTCGTGCGACTGAAGTACATTGCCGAGATCACGAACAGCAATGTCGACAAGAAGACGTATGAAGACGGCATCCCGGTCCGGCTGTGCAACTACACGGACGTGTACTACCGGGAGTTCATCACGAGCGACCTCGATCTCATGCGTGCGACCGCCACGGAGGCTGAGATCGAGCGATTCAGTCTCCGACCGGGCGATGTGATCATCACCAAGGACTCGGAAGCGTGGGACGATATCGCAATCCCTGCGGTCGTTACGGAGGAGCTTCACGGTGTCGTGTGCGGTTACCACCTCGCGATTCTCCGGCCCCGCTCCGGCATGGTCGATGGCCGCTTCCTCTTCCGTGCTCTTCAGTCGAGTGGAGTGCGGGAGCAGTTCCACGTCTCGGCGAAGGGCATCACTCGCTACGGCCTGAGCCAGCACCACATCGAGGACGCTCTCATTCCCGTTCCCCCGCTCGGGGAGCAACGCAGGCTCGCCGACTTCCTCGACCGCAAGACGGCCCGGATCGACACCCTCATCCAGAAGAAGCAGGCCCTCATCGACCTGCTCCGGGAGCAGCGGACGGCGCTGATCAACCGGGCGGTGACGAGGGGCCTCGACCCGGACGTTCCGATGAAGGACTCGGGCATCGAGTGGCTCGGCAGTATGCCGGCTCACTGGGAAGTGAAGCGGGTAGGCTACCTCTGCGATATGCTAACGGGTTTCGCCTTCCCAAGCGCCGAGTTCGGGTTCGATGGCGAATCCGGCGGGGTTCCCCTCGTGCGTGGAGATAACGTCACGACAGGCCATCTCCGCTGGGGCGCCAGAGCCCGATACTGGAGCGACGTCAGCCCGTATGAGCGATTCCTGCTTGCCGACGGCGACGTCGTCATCGGGATGGATGGCTCCCGCGTGGGCAACAACTACGCTTTGATCACAAGCGCCGATCTGCCCTTGCTGCTCGTCCAACGAGTCATGAGGCTGCGTCCGGTACACGTGAGTCCCGCGCTGTTGTACCACAACATCGGAACTTCCTTTTTCAAGGACTACGTAAACACGGTGAAGTCGGACCCAGCCATCCCGCACATCAGCCCCAAGGACATCCACGACTTCAAGATTGCGGTCCCGCCACCCGAGGAGCAGCGGAGTCTGGCGACTTACTTGGAGAAGGCGACGCGTCGAATTGGACGACTGATTCGCCGTGAGCAG
>DASSTO010000209.1:0-5853 GCA_035707865.1 Longimicrobiaceae bacterium
AGCGCACCGTGGAGGGCGGCGTCGTCGTCCAGCTGGAGCCGCGTCGGCCCACCGACCCGCAGCTGCTGAAGGTGGAGGTGCTGGCGGACAACATCATCCACGTCGTCGCGGCGCCGGGGGACAGCTTCTCCGCGCGCCCCAGCCTCGTCGTGCAGCGCACCGACTGGCCCGCGGTGAAGTGGACGCAGCGGCGCGTCGGCGACGACGTGCTGATCTCGACGGACCAGCTGGGCGTGCGCGTGAACCGCACCACCGGCCGCGTCTCGTTCTTCGACGCCGACGGCGACCCCATCCTCCAGGAGAAGGCGGGCGGCGGGGCGATCCTGACGCCGGACACCGTGCTCGGCGAGCCCGTCTACCGCGCGCGGCAGCTCTTCGACTCGCCGGCCGACGAGGCCTTCTACGGGCTCGGACAGCACCAGAACGGCGTCATGAACTACAAGGGCCACGCGGTGGACCTCCGGCAGTACAACATCGTCGTCGCCGTCCCCTTCCTCGTCTCCAGCCGTCACTACGGCATCCTCTGGGACAACGACTCGCACACCGAGTTCGGCGACCCGCGCGAGTACCAGCCCCTCTCGAAGTTCGAGCTGCTGGACGGCCAGGGTAAGCCGGGCGGCTTGACCGTCCAGTACTTCAAGGACGCCGACTTCCAGGCGCCGCTCCTCACGCAGAGGGAGCCGGCGATCGAGCACGAGTACACCGACGAGCCGGGCGTCTACCCGCAGGGCTTCGACCGCAACAGGGGCAGTATCCGCTGGAGCGGGTCGATCGTGCCGGGCGAGACGGGCACGTACAAGCTCCAGCTCTACGCCTCGTCGTACGTGAAGATGTGGGTGAACGGGAAGAAGGTGGTCGACTCGTGGCGCCAGAACTGGCTGCCGTGGACGCACCTGATCGACGTGCCGGCGAAGGCGGGCCAGCCGGTCCCCATCCGGGTCGAGTGGATCCCGAGCGGCGGCTTCATCGGCCTGAACGCGCTCACCCCCGCGCCCGCGTCGGCCGCCACGACGCTCTCGCTCGCCTCCGACGTCGCCGACCAGATCGACTACTACTTCATCTACGGCAAGAAGATGGACGACGTGATCGGCGGCTACCGCGAGCTCACCGGCCGCGCGCCGATGATGCCGAAGTGGGCGATGGGCCTCTGGCAGAGCCGCGAGCGCTACCGGACGCAGGAGGAGGTGCTCTCCACCGTGCGCGAGTTCCGCGAGCGCCACATCCCGCTCGACGACATCGTCCAGGACTGGTTCTACTGGCCCGAGGACCAGTGGGGCTCGCACGACTTCGACCCCGCGCGCTTCCCCGACCCCGTGGCCATGGTCGACACGCTGCACGGCCAGCTGCACGCGCACGTCATGATCACCGTCTGGCCCAAGTACTACGTGGGCACGAAGAACTACCGGACGATGGCGGACAGCGGCTGGCTGTACATGCACAAGATCCAGCGGCGGGAGAAGGACTGGGTGGGGCCGGGCTACGTCTCCACCTTCTACGATGCCTTCAACCCGGCGGCGCGGAAGAACTACTGGGGGCAGATCGACAGGAAGCTCTTCAGCAAGGGCTTCGACGCCTGGTGGCTGGACAGCTCCGAGCCCGACATGGGCGACGTGATGACCATCCACCAGCGCATCCTGCGCATGAACCCCACCGCGCTGGGCAGCGGTGCGCGCTACGAGAACGCCTACTCGCTGATGCACACCCAGGGCGTCTACCAGGGTCAGCGGCGGAGCGCGCCGAACCAGCGCGTCTTCATCCTGACGCGCTCCTCCTTCGCGGGCCAGCAGCGCAACGCGGCCGCCACCTGGAGCGGCGACGTCGCCGCGCGCTGGGAGGACCTGGCGAACCAGATCCCCGCCGGGCTCAACTTCTCCCTCTCCGGCATTCCCTACTGGACGACGGACATCGGCGGCTTCGCCGTCGAGCCGCGCTACGAGCACCCGGACTCCGCGAACCTCGCCGAGTGGCGCGAGCTGATGACGCGCTGGTTCCAGTTCGGCGCCTTCTCGCCGCTCTTCCGCGTGCACGGCCAGTTCCCGTACCGCGAGATGTACAACGTCGCCCCGCCCGAGCACCCGGCGTACCGGTCGATGCTGTCCTACGACCGGCTGCGCTACCGCCTCATGCCCTACATCTACTCGCTCACGGGCATGGTCACGCAGCGCGGCTACACCATCATGCGCGCGCTGGTGATGGACTTCGGCGGCGACCCGAAGGTGCGCGACATCGGCGACGAGTACATGTTCGGCCCCGCGATCCTCGTCAGCCCCGTGACGAAGTACAGGGCCCGCTCGCGCCCCGTCTACCTGCCCGCGGGCGGCGGCTGGTACGACTTCCACACGGGCCGCTACTACGCGGGCGGCCAGACGATCCAGGCCGACGCGCCGTACACCGACCTCCCGCTCTTCGTCCGCGCGGGCTCGATCGTCCCCTTCGGCCCGGCGATCGAGTGGGCGGCCCAGAAGCCCGCCGACCCCGTCCGGCTCCACGTCTACACCGGCCGGGACGGCGCCTTCACCCTCTACGAGGATCAGGACACGACCTACGACTACGAGCACGGCGCCTTCAGCGAGATCCCGATGCGCTACGACGAGGCCACGCGCACCCTCACCATCGGCGCGCGCAGGGGCAGCTTCCCCGGGATGCTGAAGAGCCGGACGTTCGAGGTGGTGTGGGTGGGTAGCGACCGCCCGGTGGGGTACGACATGGGCCGCGCGCCGGACAGGACGGTGCGATACGACGGTGCGGCGGTGACGGTGCGGCGGTAGACGGGAGTGCCGGAGTGGACGGGACGGCAAATCCCCCTTTCACGGCGGCGCGGAGTGGCGGTTCTCCCCCCTCTGCAAAGGGGGATCTAGGGGGATTCGGTCAGGCGTGAGCAGAAGCCCGGGCATCGGCGCAGCATCCGTCATTGGCGGGCGACCGTGGACTACGAGTTCCTTGTATTTCCGGCGCCCGGGGGCACATACTGACTGCCATGAACCGCTCCCGACATCATCCCGTCGTGCGCGTGACCCACTGGGTCAACGTCCTGGCCGTCACGCTGATGGTGGGCTCCGGCCTGCGGATCTTCAACGCATATCCCGCCTTCGCCCGTCGCGGCGAGACGTTCTGCTGCTGGCTGGCGGGCCGGACTCCCGTCCCGCGTGACCTCACCTTCGGCGGCTGGCTCGCCGGCGCGCGCAACTGGCACTTCGCCGCGATGTGGCTCCTGGTGGTCAACGGTCTCGTCTACCTGGGCTTCGTCTACCTGCACGGCGAGTGGCGCGACCTGGTGCCCCGGCGCGGCGATGCGCGGGACGCCTGGGAGATGGCCAGGTTCTACCTCTTCGCGAGGAAGGACCATCCCCGCCAGGGGAAGCACAACGCCCTGCAGAAGGGCGCGTACTTCGCCATGCCGCTCGTCGGGGTGGTCCTCGTCCTCACCGGACTGGCGATCTGGAAGCCGGTGCAGCTCGCGCCGCTCACCGATTTCTTCGGCGGATACGTCTGGGCGAGATACTGGCACTTCCTGGCCATGCTGACGCTGGTCCTCCTCGCGGTGGGCCACGTCTTCATGGTCCTGACGGTGGACCCGTACTCCCTCCGGGCCATGATCACCGGCGGATACAGCGAGCGGCTGTCACCCGAGGCCCGGGACGCGCGGCCGTTCTATCACCTGCTGCCGCGGCGCGCGCCGGCGACACCGGCCCCCGTCGCTCCTGCCCCCGTGGTGCCGGAAGAAGTGGGGTCGGCCGCCGGAGGGCCGGCCGACGCGGCGCCGCCCGAAGCGCCCCCGCCCGTGCCGGACGTGATCGAGCCCCCGGAGATGCCATGACGCCCCTCGACCGGCGCGCATTCCTGCGCATGGGCGGCTCCTCGCTGGCCGCCGCCCTCCTCGCGGCGTGCAACTCCCGCGGCCCGAGCGAGGCGAAAGGGCTCCTGCGCTGGGCGGAGCGGCGCAACGAGTCGGTGGAGCGCGCGCTCTTCCGGCGCTCCTCGCTGGACACTCCCGAGAGCCGGGTACTCGCCGGCCCGGCGATCCCCAGCTACCACATCTCCCGCGCGGTTCCCGTCTGGGACGAGCGGACCCGGGGACCGTGGACGCTGGAGGTGACGGGCCTCGTCCGCCGGCCGCTGCGGCTCACGCTCCCCGAGCTGATGCGCCTGCCGCGAGTGACCCAGCGGGTGGACCATTACTGCGTGGAGGGGTGGACCGCGGTCACGGAGTGGACCGGCGTGCGGATGAGCACCCTGGCGGACGCCGCCGGCGTGCTCCCGGAAGCGAAGTACGTGGACTTCGACTCGTTCGACAGCGGCTACCACGAGAGCTGGGACCGCGAGAGCGCCCTCCACCGCCAGACGCTCGTGGCGTACGGCCGCGAGGGAGTGCAGCTCCCCCCCGCCTATGGAGCGCCGGCCCGGCTCCACTCCCCGGTCAAGCTCGGCTACAAGTGCACCAAGTATCTCACCCGCATCGTCTTCCTCCCCCACCGCAACGGCGGGTACTGGAGCGACCGCGGGTACGAGTGGTACGGGGGGGTGTGAATGGGGGCGACGGTGGTGAAGCGGTAGAGGGAAGCGCCGGACGGCGAGTGCCGAGTGCCAGGTGCGGGGGAGCCGAGACTCGGGGCGCTTCGCGGAAGGGCCGCGCCGGGCGACTGAATTCGCTGCAAGGACCACGGGAAGTCCGCCTTCTCGGACTGGCGGTCCGGGCATCGCGCCGATGCCCGGGCCCCCGTACATTTTCCTGACGCACTGGAATCGGTCGCGGTTCCATACCAAGCGACACTCCGGCGAGCGGCTGATCTTCCATGCGGCCATCGCCGGAGTCGTTCTTTTCATCGCCTCCTCCCTGGTGGTCACCGAGCGCCGGATTGGCTATATTGGTTAGCTAACCAGGAGGTCCCATGGAGATCGTGAACGTGCACGCGGCCAAGACGCACCTCTCGAAGCTGATCGCGCGGGCCTGTGCGGGCGAGGAGATCGTCATTGCGCGGGACTCGCAGCCGATGGTGCGGCTGGTGCCGGTGGCGCGAGAGGAGCCGAAGCGCCAGCGGGGTTCGCTGGAGGGACAGGTGGTCGTGCCGGACTCCTTCTTCGATCCTCTCCCGGAAGAGGAGCTGGAGGCCTGGGGCCAGTGACGGGCCAGCGGCTGCTCCTGGACACCCATGCGTTGCTGTGGTGGGTTGCGAACGGCCCGGCGCTCTCAGTGGGAGCGGATGCGGCAATCGGCGAAAGCACGAACGAGGTGTACGTGAGCGCGGCGTCCGCGTGGGAGGTCACCACGAAGGCGCGGATCGGGAAGTTGGTTGCAGGCCCTCTGGCGGCGGACTTCTGCGCCGAAGTCCGCCGCCAGGGCTTCCTCCCCCTGCCCATCACGATCGAGCACGGCCAGCGGGCGGGGAATCTCCCCGGCCACCACCGCGACCCCTTCGACCGGATGCTCATCGCGCAGGCACACGCGGAGGGGCTCACGCTGGTGTCGAACGAGCAGATCTTCGACCGCTACGGGGTGACGCGCCTCTGGTGAGTGCACGGGTGGAGTTCGGGCAGCCCGGCGCCGGGGGCGCTGGGGCTATCGTTTATCAGTTATCCGTTGACCGATAGCCGATAGCCGATAGCCGATAGCCTCTACTCCACCTGCACCGTCCTCTCGAGGCGGATGTCCGCCGAGGACGCCCCCACCCGCAGCTGCACCGGCTCCCGCTCCACCACCCAGCCCTTCCCGCTCTCGTCCCAGTACGCCAGCTCGCTCGCCGGCAGCGCCAGGCGCACCGTCTTCGTCTCGCCCGGCTGCAGCGAGATGCGGCGGAAGCCCTTCAACTCCTCCCTCGGGCGGCTCACCTTCGAGCCCAGGTGCTTCACGTAGAG
>DASSTO010000210.1:0-2467 GCA_035707865.1 Longimicrobiaceae bacterium
TGCCTCGGCGGCGCGGCTCCCCGGAACGCTTTCTGCCCCGGTAGGGCGGTATGACGGAACGAGAGAAGACGAGAGCGGAGGCACCGATCGGGGCGGTCGACGTCTCGGTCCACCGCGTCCCGACCGACGGGCCGGAGTCGGACGGCACGCTGGAGTGGGATTCGACCACGGTGCTGCTCGTGCGCGCCGAGGCCGGCGGAGTGCGCGGCCTGGGCTACAGCTACACCGACGAAGCGGCGGGCATGCTCGTGCGCGACGCGCTGGCCGCGGTCGTCCGCGGCCGCGACGCGATGGCGGTGCCGGGGAGCTGGGAGACGATGTGGCACGCGGTCCGGAATCTCGGCCGCTCCGGCGTCGTCTCCTCCGCCATCGCCGCGGTGGACGTCGCGCTCTGGGACCTGAAGGCGCGCCTGCTGGATCTTCCGCTCGTCGCGCTGCTCGGAGAGGTGCGCGACGCGGTGGACGCCTACGGGAGCGGTGGCTTCACATCCTACACGATTCCGAAGCTGCAGGCGCAGCTCGGAGGGTGGGTGGAGGCGGGGATCCCGCGCGTGAAGATGAAGATCGGCCGCGACCCCGACGCGGACGCGGCGCGCGTCGCGGCCGCGCGCGAGGCGATCGGCCCCGCCGCCGATCTCTACGTCGACGCCAACGGCGCCTACCGGCGCAAGCAGGCGCTCGCGCTGGCGCAGACCTTCCGCCACGAGTCGGCCGTCTCGTGGTTCGAGGAGCCCGTCCCCGCCGACGACTTGGAGGGGCTGCGGCTCCTGCGCGACCGCGCACCCGCCGGGATGGCGATCGCCGTCGGCGAGTACGGCTACCGTCTCGACGACTTCCGCGCCTATCTCGCCGGCGGCGCCGCGGACGTCCTCCAGGCCGACGCCACCCGCTGCGGCGGCATCACCGGCTTCCTGCGCGTGGGCGGGCTCTGCGACGCGTTCCACGTCCCGCTCTCCGCCCACACCGCCCCCAGCCTCCACGCCCACCCCTGCTGCGCGCTTCCCGCCGCGCTCAACGTCGAGTACTTCTACGACCACGCGCGCATCGAGCACCTCTTCTTCGACGGCGCGCTCACCCCCGTCGACGGCAAGCTGCGCCCCGACCGCTCGCGCCCCGGCCTCGGGCTGGAGCTGCGCGAGGAGGAGGCGGCGCGCTACGCGATCTGAGGGCGGGCGCGGAAGGGAGTGATCCGCCGCGTCATCGCCGATTCCGTCACCAGCCATGCCGTAGCTCCGCCGCACACCACGATACGTCACCGACGGGGCCGATGGCCACCGCGGCACCCCCGCGCTCGAAGTGATTCGGTGCTCCTGACGCCCCGAGGACCGGTGCAGCCGTAGGATGGGCAAAGCGTAGCGTGCCCATCCTACGGTTTCGCGTTGACCGGGACGACACGGGCGCCGCGGAGCGGCGACGCCTCCGCGTGGGCGAAAGTGCCGCGACACGGCCCGGCAACGCGCAACCCCCCGCCCATGGCCGCTCCCCGCCCCCGGCATGCGGGTTGCGCGGCTCACCCGCCCATGGCACGCGCGGCGCCACCTCTCTGCGGCGCCCGCGGCGAGCGGCACCCGGGGAGGAGTGAGCCGATGACCGACACGGTCCTGGAGCGGCACGTGCTGCCGATCGCGGACAGCCTGGGCAGGGCGCGTACGGTGGCGGGCGTCCGCACGCGCGAGCTGGCGCGGACGCTGGAGGAGAACGTCGAGGGCGAGGTGCGCTTCGACGACGGCGCGCGCGCCCTCTACTCCACCGACGCGTCGAACTACCGCATGCCCCCGATCGGCGTGGTGCTGCCGCGCACGATCGAAGACGTGGAGCGCACGGTCGCCATCTGCCGCGGCTTCGGCGCGCCGCTCCTCCCGCGCGGCGGGGGGACGAGCCTCGCCGGGCAGTGCTGCAACACCGCCGTGGTGATGGACTTCACCAAGTACCTGAACCGGGTGCTCGACGTCGACGCGTCGGCCCGGCGCGCCCGCGTGGAGCCCGGCTGCGTGCTCGACACCCTGCGGGACGCGACGCGTCCGCACGGCCTCACCTTCGGTCCCGACCCCGCCACGCACGACCACAACACGCTCGGCGGGATGATCGGCAACAACTCCTGCGGCGTGCACTCGGTGATGTCCGCGCTCTTCGGTCCCGGCGCGCGGACGTCGGACAACCTCGAGGAGCTGGAGGTCCTCACCTGCGACGGGCTGCGCCTGCGGGTGGGCGCGACGAGCGAGGAGGAGCTGGATCGCATCATCCGCGAGGGCGGGCGCCGCGGGGAGATCTACGGCGGGATGCGCGCGCTGCGCGACCGGTACGCGCCGCTCATCCGCGAGCGCTACCCGAAGATCCCCCGGCGGGTCTCGGGCTACAACCTCGACGACCTCCTGCCCGAGAACGGCTTCCACGTCGCGCGCGCCCTCGCCGGCTCGGAGGGGACGCTCGCCACCATCCTCGGCGCGACGCTCACCCTCGTCGACGA
>DASSTO010000211.1:0-2967 GCA_035707865.1 Longimicrobiaceae bacterium
GTAGGAGTCGGCCGTGTCGATCAGGTCGATGTCGAGCTCCACCGCCCGGCGCACGACCCGGATCGCCTCCTCGCGGTCCGCGGGCGGACCCCAGATACCCTTCCCCGTGATCCGCATCGCGCCGAAACCGAGCCGGTGGACCTCGAGCTCACCACCGATCCGGAAGCTGCCGCTACGCGCGGCCGAGATCTCTGCCTTTCCCATTCCGTCCCTCCTGATTCGGGCATCGGGGCACGACAGCACCCGCTCCGCCGATCCACGCCGCCCGGGGTGGTGCTATGCCGCGTCGCCCCCCGGCCTCCATTCGCAGTGCTCTTCCTTCACGAGCGCGTCCGCGGCCGCCGGTCCCCAGGAGCCCTCCGGATAGGGCTCGGGGGCGCGGTCCGACGACGCCCACGCCTCGAGGATCGGGGTGACGGCCGTCCAGGCCGCCTCTGCCTCGTCGCCGCGGATGAAGAGCGTCGCATCGCCCGAGAGCGCGTCCAGCAGGAGTCGCTCGTAGGCGTCGGGCGCGTCGCGGCCGAAGCGGCTGCGGTACGAGAAGCCGAGCTGCACCGGCGCGAGGCGCATGCCGGCGCCGGGCGGCTTGAGCCCGAGACGCAGCGAGATCCCCTCGTCCGGCTGGATGCGCAGGGTGAGGACCGTCGGCTCCACCTGCCCGGGCGGGCCCTCCGGCTGCTCCGCGGGAGTGGCTTTCGCGAAGAGCGTCAGCGGCGGCTGCCTGAAGACGATGCATATCTCGGTGCGCCGCTCGGGGAGCGCCTTACCGGTGCGCAGGAAGAACGGCACGCCGGACCAGCGCCAGGTGTCGATCGCCAGCTGCATCGCCACGTACGTCTCGGTGGTGGAGTCCGGCGCGATGCCCGGCTCGTCGCGGTAGCCCTCGTACTGGCCGCGCACCACGTAGCGGTCCACCTCGCCGGGCGCGATCGGCCGGATGCACTGGAGCACCTTGACCTTCTCGTTCCGCACCGCGTCGGCGGTGAAGGTGCCCGGAGGCTCCATCGCCACCAGAGCGAGCAGCTGGAGGAGATGGTTCTGCACCATGTCGCGCAGCGCGCCGGCGTGGTCGTAGTAGCCGCCGCGCCCCTCGACCCCCAGGCTCTCCGCCACCAGGATCTGCACGTAGTCGATGTAGTTGCGGTTCCAGAGCGGCTCGAAGATCCCGTTGCCCAGCCGGAAGGCGAGGATGTTCTGGACGGTCTCCTTGCCGAGGTAGTGATCGATCCGGAAGACCTGGTCCTCGCGGAAGGTCTGCAGGATGCGGGCGTTGAGGGCACGCGCGCTCTCGAGGTCGCGGCCGAAAGGCTTCTCGACGATCACCCGCCGCCACCCGATGGTGCCGCGATGGAGCCCGGCCTCCTCCAGCCGGTCGACGACCACCGGGAAGACGTCCGGCGGCGTGGCGAGATAGTACAGGCGGTTGCCCGCCCCCGGCTCCGCGCCGTGTGAGGCGTCGAACGCGTCCAGCTGCTCGGCGAGCGCCTCGTAGCTCGCGGGGTCGTCGTACCCGCCGTGTCGGTAGTGCAGGTGCGCGGCGAACTCCGCCCAGCCCTCCGGGACGGCCTCCGGGCGGACCGACCGCCGGAACTCGTCGTCCGAGAGCGGCCGGCGCCCGAAGCCCACCGCCTCCCACTCCCCCGGGAGCGCGCCGGCCTCCCATAGACTGAAGATCGCCGGGACCAGCTTGCGGCTGGTCAGGTCGCCCGAGGCCCCGAAGATGACCACGCTCGTAGGTGCGTCCATGTCGCTCCGATCCGTCGTCCACTCGATGGAAGCCTTCAAGGTACGCACCTACGGCGCCGCTCGGAAGATCTCTCCCCTACTGCTTCACCACCTGCACCTCGATGCTGATCTTGATGTCGTTGCCCACCAGGATGCCGCCCGCTTCCAGCGCCTGGTTCCAGGTGAGCCCGAAATCGCGACGGTCGATCTTCGTGCTCGCGCTGAAGCTCGCCCGCTCCCCGCCCCACGGGTCCTTCCCCATCCCGTCGTAGACGGCGTTCAGCACCACCTCGCGCGTCGTCCCCCGGATCGTCAGGTTCCCCGTCACCTCGAACTCCTCGCCCTGCTGGCGCGTCGCGCCCTCCACCCGCGTGCTCTTGAAGGTGATCGTCGGGTAGTTCCCCACGTCCAGGAAGTCGGCCGAGCGCAGGTGCGCATCCCGCTGCTCCGTCCGTGTGTCGATGCTCGCCGCATCGATCTCCGCCTCCACCGACGACTCGTTCGGGTTGTCCGCGTCGAGCGTGATCTCACCCTTCACCTGCCCGAAACGGCCCTTCACCGTGGTGATCATCATGTGCTTGGCGGAGAACTCCACCGTCGTGTGCGTCGGGTCGATGGCCCACGTCGTCCGCCCCTGCGTCATCGTCTCCGTGCTCATCTCTACCTCCCATTCTTCGGGTTCTGGCACCCTCGCGGCCGTGGCCGTGTGTGCCCGCTCGTCCGTGCACAGCCCACTGCCGAGCCGTTGACGCGTCGCACAGCACATGCCGCCACGCCGCCAACAAACTCAGTACTAAGATAAGTCGCGAGACGGTGGTGTCAAGGCGGTGTGTCGATCGCGGCGCGGCCCTCCGGCACCGCTGCAGGGTGCTTCCGTCGGTGGAGGCGAGCACGGGACCGCGAGCCGATGCGTCAGGCGCGCCGCGGCATACGGGTGTTCCCGTGGCACGGGCCGCACTCGGGAGTCGGGGACCGCGGCAGCGAGGAGAGGGAAAGAGCGGGATGCTTCCGGATGAAGACACTTGGCAGGTGACTACGGCGCTGTTACCTTCTTCGTGGAGGTTCCCACCACCAATGCAGCCCCCCTCCCGGATGCAGACGCGATGCCGCCTCGTACCATTCTCCTCGTCGAAGACGACGAAGACAGCCGGACCGTCTACCGATCGATGCTACGCTATCATGGCTACCTGGTCCTGGAAGCCATCGACGGCGCCGAGGGGATCCGCCTCGCACAGCAGCACC
>DASSTO010000212.1:0-10306 GCA_035707865.1 Longimicrobiaceae bacterium
CGGCCGGCTCCGGCAGCCGCACCGCGAGGAGGCTACGGCGCAGGTCGCGCATGCGGCGGCGCAGCGACCCATCGAAGATCTGGTCTCCGATGCGGACCAGGACCCCACCCATCAGCGACGGATCGACCCGGAAGCTGGGAACGATCGTCTTGCCGAGGCGCTGCGCGAGGGCGTCGACGATCTCCTGCTGCAGGTCGGCATCGGGCTCGCGGGCGAGGACGATCTCCGCCCGCACGCGGTTGTGCACCTCGTCGAGGAGGGCGCGGAACTCATCGGCGATCTCCGGGATCAACATCTGCCGCCGCTTGTCCACCACTACGAGGACGAAGCGGAGGAAGAGCTCCGGCACCCGCTCCGAGAGGGCGTCGCGCAGCACCTTCTGCTTCGCGGCGGCGTCGATGCGTGGCGTCGCCAGGAACTCGTGGACGCGGGGCTCGCGGCGGATCAGCCTGGCGACCTCGTCGATGGCGCGCGCGTAGGCCTCGGCCGTCGGTTCGCCTCCGTGCTTCCGGGCGAGCGCGAGGAGCGTTTCGGCGTAGTTGCGCGCGATGATCGAAGGGCCCATCTCAGACTCCCACCGGGACGGCCGGCACGCCGGCTTCGAGCCGGCCGAGGTATTCGCGGACGAGCCGGCGGTTGTCGTCCTCGTCGAGGTTCCGCTCGATCAGCTTGCCCGCCGCGGCGATCGCCACCTCCACCGCCTGGCTGCGGACCTCGGCGAGGGCGCGCTCCGTCTCCGCCTGGATGTCGCGGCGCGTGCGCTCCATGAGCGCCTCCTGCTCGCGGCGTGCCTGCGAGACGATCTCCTCGCGGAGGCGCTCGCCGGCGGTCCGGCCCTCGGCGACGAGCTCCTGCGCCCGCGCGCGGACCTCCTCCATCTGCTTCTGCTGCTCCTCGAGCAGCGCGCGAGCCTCCTCACGGTCCTGCTTGGCGGCGGCCAGGAGCTCACGGATGTGCTGCTCGCGAGCCTCCACCGCGCCCAGGATGTGCGGGTAGGCGAAGCGGTAGAGGAAGAAGAGGACGATCAGGAAGATGAAGATCGTCCAGACCATCAGCCCCGTGTTGAGCGTCAGCAGCCCCGGCTTTCCCTCCTGCGCGACCGCGGGAGAGGCGAGGAGCAGCGACATCAGCACGGCCAGGCGCAGAGATCTAGGCATCGTCAGTACAGACCGGACGTTGGTGAAACCGGGGGCGGGCACGCCCCGCCCCCGGAGAACGGCAACACTACTTCACGGCGTTGAGGATTCCCGACTGAATCAGGAACGTGATCACCAGCCCGAAGAACGCCACGCCCTCGATGAGCGCGGCCAGGATGATGGCCGCCGTCTGGATGCTGCCCGAGATCTCGGGCTGGCGAGCCATCGCCTCCGAGGTACGGCCGCCGATGAGACCGATGCCGAGACCCGCGCCGATGACGGCGAGGCCCGCACCGAGGCCCGCACCCAGAAGGCCGTTGTTCAGGAATGCGTTGACTGCTTCCACTGCCTGCATCAGAGCCTCTCCGGTTCCGATAGAAACGAATTCGGGCACCTCTCCATCCGGCCTCGAGGGCCGGGGGCGCTACCAGACCGAAGTCACGCGCCCTCCCCGGGCGCCCATCCCCCGGGTACTGTGCGACGCGGGAGGAGTCGACCCGCGCCGGCGCGGGATTCCGGGCCCCGCGCTGCCCACGCCAGCGGCTAGCAGCTGGCCTTCAGTGCGCGTGCCGGATCAGGCCGATGAAGACCGCCGTCAGCAGCGCGAAGATGTACGCCTGCAAGAAGGCGACGAAGATCTCGAGGAAGCTCAGCGCCACCGCCATCAGCACGGGACCCACCGCGATCACGAAGCTCCCGAAGACGAAGATCAGCCCGATCAGCACCAGCAGCACCACGTGGCCCGCCGTCATGTTCGCGAAGAGACGGATCGCCAGCGCGAAGGGCTTCGCCAGCTTGCCGAGCACCTCCACCGGGATCATGATGGGCACCATGATCGGAATCATGAACTTCGGCAGCCCGTGCGGGATGTAGACGATCGTCTTGAGATAGCCCATCGGCCCGAGCGCGATCATCCCGGAGATCTCGATCACGATCAGCGAGAGGATCGCGAGCGCCCCGGTCACCGAGACGTTGGCGGTCGGGGTGACGCCCCACGGGAGCAGCCCCATCAGGTTCGCGACGACGATGAAGAAGAAGAGCGTGATGATGTAGGGCACGTACCGCTCGCCGCCGTGGCCGATCGTCGGCATCACCACCTGGTCACGGAAGAAGAGGATCAACGACTCGATGACGTTGTGCCCCTTTCGCGGAGTACCGTGCCCGGTCCGCTTGGCCGACTGGGCCGCCGGAATGATCAGCAGCAGGACGATGATCCCGGCGAGGCCCAGGAAGACGACGTGACGCGTCGGCGTCATGTCGACCGGCCCCACCTGCCAGGAGCCCGCGGGCGGCAGGTGGATGGCGCCCCAGGGGGTCGCGATCTCGTGCGAATCCGAGATGTGCTCGATGAGATCGAGCTTGTCCTCTTTGACCTGCTCGGCCGGCACACCGTGCGTGACCTCGACCGCCCGGTCGACGACGGGAGTGGACCCGGTCTGTGCGGGGGCCGGCTGCGGGGCGGCCACAAGGGCCGCCAGGAGCGCGATCGTGGCGAACATTCAGCGTCTCGTCCTGGTATCGATTTGCAGGAACAGCGGCTCACAGAGCGTGGTCACGAAGAGTACCGTGACCAGCGCGAAGAGCGTCGGCGCCGCCGGCGTCCCCAGAAGCGGGAGCCCTACGAACGCCACCGCCCCCAACACGACGAACCGCAGGAGGACCCCGGCGACGTGCGCGAGGAACATGCGGTTCGGAAAGATCCACACGAAGAGCAGCCAGAAGAAAGCGACCTGGGCCGCCAGCGCGATCGCCACGCCGGCCCACACGCCCGCCCGCCCCGCCCCGTGGACGAGCGCCCCTCCGGCCAGGGCCACCAGGACCGCGACGCCCGCCGCGACCGCCGTGTACCGGATCCCGCTCCTCATGACCGCCCCTCCTCTTCTCTCTCCTTGCGGCGTCGCTCCCGCTCGCGCGGTGCGACCACCAGGTGCCGGTAGATCGAGGTGAAGCCTCCCACGGCACCCACGAACACACCCGTCAACAGAAGCCACGGAGCCGTGTGCAGGCGCGCATCCAGCCACTTCCCCACGAACAGGAAGAGCAGTACCGCCAGCGCGAACTGCAGCCCGACCCCCAGGGCCTCGCCCATCTGGCTCGCCTGGGATCGCTGCGAATCGGGATCGGTGTGCTTCTCGACCATGCGCTGCGAGCCGGAGCCTGGAAGTAGACAGGCCGCCAATATACTCGCTTGTGAAATTTTTCGCAAGCGCACCCGCCCGCCCCCTCAGCGCCCGACGAAGCGGAGCGTTTACCGGCCTCGCTCTTGCGTTTTCGGGCTGCGGCCGGGCATCCTGAGGGACGACCGGAACGCCTGGAACCGGACCCGAAGAGGAGGGATGACGTGAGGCGAACGCTCCTGCTCACCTGGATCGTACTCGGCGCGTGCGCTCCGCGCGCCGCGACGCGCCCCGCGCCGGAAGCCTCCGCCCCGCTGCTCGCGAGCGTCCAGGCATCGACGCTCGGCGACACGGTGCGCTTCGTCCTGCAGGTGACCGATACGGCGCGAGCGCCCGTGGACCTCGTCTTCCCGACGAGCCAGAGCTACGATTTCGTGGTGAAACAGGACGGGCGTGAGCTGTGGCGATCGTCGGCGGGACGCGCCTTCACGCAGGCGGTCCGCAGGGAGCGATGGGGTGCCGGCGAGACGAAGAGTTACACGGCCGCCTGGGCGCCCGCTCCGGGCGTTCGCGGGCGCGTCGTCGTCGAAGGCATTCTCACGGCTCGGCCCCGCGTCGCGCAGGCGCTCCAGTTCGATCTGGAGTGAGGGGGTCCGCGCACCGGGCCCTCGCGCGGCTCCGGCGGGATCGATAAGATCGTCCCGGGTGGCTTTCTCGATCCTCTGAACGGCGGAGCGGATGGCGACGATCTTCGAGCTGGACGGGCTCCGGCCACGGGTCCACCCCACGGCGTGGGTGGCACCGACGGCCACGATCATCGGAAACGTGGTGATCGGTGCCGACGCGACGGTCTGGTTCGGCGCGGTACTGCGAGGCGACGATCCCGAGCGGGAGATCCGGGTCGGCGCGCGCACGAGCGTGCAGGACAACTGCGTCCTCCACGTCAGCGCCGCCGGCCCGACGGTGGTCGGCGAAGGGGTGACGCTGGGCCACGGAGCGGTGCTGGAGAGCTGCCGGGTGGAGGACGGCGCGCTGATCGGCATGAACGCGGTCGTGCTGCAGGGCGCCGTCGTCGAGGCGGGTGCCCTGGTCGCCGCCGGCGCGGTCGTGGCGGGCGGCTCGCGGATCCCGGCGCGACACCTCGCGGCCGGCGCACCAGCGAAGGTGAAGAAGCCCCTCCCCGACGAAGCCCTCCGCGCCATCGCCGAAGGTGCCGAACACTACGTGGAGGCGGGCGGTCACTACCGGTCGACGCTCCGTTCCCTCGCGGAACGGCCGCGCTCGGAAGCGGACGGATGAGCAGGGCCGACGTGGTGGTCGTCGGGGGTGGAGTGATCGGCTGCGCGGTGGCGCGGGCGCTCGCCCGAGCGGGAGTCGGCGCGATGGTGCTGGAGCGCGACGAGCCGGGGACGCACGCTTCGTGGGCCGCCGCGGGCATGCTCTCTCCACTCGCCGAGGCGGACGGGGCCGGGCCCTTCCTGCGCCTGCTGCGGGAGAGCCGCCGTCTCTACCCCCGATTCGTGGAGGAGCTGGAGGCGGAGGCGGGCATGGGCGTGGAGTACCGGGACGAGGGAACGCTCCTCGTCTCGCTCCGCGAGGCTGACGACGCGGACCTCGAGGAGAGATACCGCTGGCAGACGGCCGCCGGGCTCCCGGTCGAGCGACTGAGCGCCTCGGAGACACGTGCACTGGAGCCGGCGCTGAGCTCGGCGGTCCGGTGGGCGCTGCGCTTCCCCGAGGACCACCAGGTGGAGAACCGGCTGCTGGCCCGGGCGCTCTGGCTCGCGGCGGTTCGGGCGGGCGCGGAGGTGCGGACGGGGGCCGAGGTGCGAGAGATCGTCGGCGCGGGCGGTCGGGTGCGCGGAGTGGCGCTGGCGAGCGGTGAGCGCGTGGAGGCGGACGCGGTGGTGGTGGCGGCGGGGTGCTGGGCGGGCCGGCTGGGCGGGCTGCCGAGCCCGCCGCCGGTCGAGCCGGTGCACGGCCAGCTGGTGGCGATCGAGGCTCCGGGCTCGCTCCGCCACGTCGTCGACTCCGAGCGCGCCTACCTCGTTCCGAGGAGCGACGGACGCATTCTAGTGGGCGCGACGATGGAGAGCACGGGCTTCAGGAGGGCCGTGACCGCCGCCGGCGTGCTGGCGTTGCTCGCGGGCGCGCTGGAGATCGCCCCGGGTCTGCGCGACGCGCCGATCGTGGAACACTGGTCCGGGCTGCGGCCCGGCACCCCGGACGGGCTGCCGATCCTCGGTCCGGACCCGGGGCTCGACGGCCTCTTCTACGCGGCCGGGCACTTCCGCAACGGAATCCTGCTCACGCCCATCACCGCCGAGATCATCCGCGACCTCGTCCTGCGCGGCGCCTCGGACCGGGACCTCGCGCCGTACTCGATCCTGCGCTTCTGAGCGGGTGGCCGTACCCTAGACGAGGAAGGTACTCTGGTACCAGTGCAGGATCTCGCCTCCCCACCCCTGCGCGATCGCGGCGCCGAAGGCGAGAAAGATACCGAAAGGCACGAGCTTCCTCGTTTTTAGACTGATCGGCAGGAAGATCAGCGTGCCCGCGAGCGCGCCCAGGAAGATGCTGAGCAGGGCGCCGAGCGGACCGAGGAAAGCGCCGATCATCGCCATCATCTTGATGTCCCCGCCGCCCATCGCCGGCTTCTTCAGCCACCATTCGCCGAGGACCGCGGCGAGCCAGAGCACCGCGAAGCCGAGGACCGCGCCGATGACGGCCTGCCGGATCGTCACGCCCCCCGGCGCGAGGGCGAGGAGCAGCCCGAGCACCGCGCCGCCGACCGAGAACTCGTTCGGGATGATGTAGGTCCGTGCATCGGTGAGCGCGATTCCGAGCAGGAGCGTCACGAAGACGGCCACCGAGAGGGCCTGCCACGTCGGCCCGTTGCGCACGACCGCCGCCACCCACACGAGCGCCGTCACGAGCTCCACGATCGGATACTGCGGCGAGATCCGGGTGCCACAGCCGCGGCACCGCCCGCGCAGCAAGAGGTAGCTCAGGACCGGGACGTTGTCGTACCAGGCGATCTGCAGCCCGCACTCCGGGCAGCGGGAGCGCGGTGCGACCACCGATTCGCCGGCGGGGAGTCGATAGATGCAGACATTGAGAAACGAGCCGAGGCACGCGCCGACCAGGCCGGCCGCGACCCAGAGGAACCACTCGGGAAGCAGAGTCATCACGTCAGTAATTCGTGGAGGAGAATGGCTGCGGCGGCGGTCACGTTGAGCGACTCCGCTCGGCCGCGCAGTGGAATGCCGACGACCCGGTCGACCGAAGCGAGAACCTCGGCGGAGATGCCCGCGCCCTCGTTGCCGACCACGAGCGCGGCGCGATCCAGCCCGCGGGGGGGGCCCTCGCCACCGACCGCCGCTGCGAGCAGCCGGAAGCCGTGGGTGCGCAGCCACGTCGAGCCGTCCTCCCAGTCTCCGGCGACGATCGGCAGCCGGAACGAAGAGCCCGCCGCGCTGCGCACGGCCTTGGGGTTCCACGGGTCGACGGTGCCCGGCAGGGCCACCACGCCGGCCGCGCCGAGCGCCTCGGCGGAGCGCACCAGCGTCCCGAAGTTGCCCGGGTCCTGAACGGCGTCGAGGACGAGGACCACTACCGGAGTCTCGGCACGAAGCAGGTCGGCGAACGACCACCCGGGGGTCTCGGCGACCGCGATCACGCCCTGCGGGTGCTCGGTGGCGGCGAGCGCGGAGAACTCCTCGTCGGCCAGCTCTCGGCGGACCGCGCCGGCTCGGTCGAGCGACGTGACCAGCGCACGACCGCGCTCGGTGTCCCCCAGAGAGGTCGCGGTCGCAACCCACTGGACGCGCAGCGGAGACGCGAGGAGGTCCTCGACTACCCGCACACCCTCGGCCAGGAACAGGCCGCTCTCCTCGCGCTGCTTCCTGCGGTGGAGTGCCCGCAACTGCTTCTGCTCGCGCGTGCTTAGGCTCATTCGGCCGCTGGTCCGAGTCTTGCTCCTCGCGACGGCGCACGCCAGCGAACCGCCCTCGCAGGAGCACGTAAATGAATGTGAAGAAGATGCGACTGTTCCGCCCGTCCGGTATTCTCGGCTTCGCCACCGCCCTGGCGGTGGTCGGCGGCTGTGCCAGCGCCGGCCAGGTCTCGACGCAGCAGGAGGAGCAGATCGGGGCCCAGGAGGCCGCGCAGATCAACCAGCAGATCCCGCTCGTCCAGGATGCCGCGATCAACTCCTACATCAACCAGCTGGGCAGGAGCATCGCCCAGCGGGCCGATCCGCGCGGCATCCCGTACACCTTCCGCGTCGTCAACTCGGACGTCGTGAACGCCTTCTCGATCCCCGGTGGCTACGTCTACGTGGATCGCGGCCTGATCTCGCACACGAAGAACATGTCCGAGCTCGCCGGGGTGCTCGCGCACGAGATCGGCCACGTGGTGGAGCGTCACGGCATCGAGCAGATGGCGAACGCACAGAACGCGAACACAGCTCTGGGGCTCGGCACGCTGATCGCCGACGTGCTTCTCGGCCAGGGGGCGGCGCAGGCGACCCAGACCCTCGGGCAGGTGGGAGGCACGGCGGTGCTGGCCAAGTACTCCCGACAGGACGAGGAGGAGGCCGATCTGGACGCCGTTCGCTACCTCATCCACTCCGGTATCGACCCGCACGGGCTGGTGACGATGTTCCAGACGCTGCTGCAGGAGGAGCAATCGAACCCCGGCGCGGTGGCACAGTGGTTCGCCACCCACCCCACGACCCAGGACCGGATCACTTACGTGCAGAGCGCGATCAACCAGTACTCCGCGAGCCAGCTGCGTGGACTTTCGGTCCAATCTCAGGCGTACGAGCGGATGAAGCAACGACTCGCGCAGCTGCCGCCCGCACCCCCGTCGCGGCAGTAGCGCGGTGGCAGGCCCCCGGCGGCCGCCGTGGCGAGGGTCCGGGCCGCGCGTCCTCGATGCAGGGCGCGCGGCCCTCGTCCTCCTGCTCGTGTGCCTCCTCGGCGGGTGCGTGACCGAGGCCCGCGAGAACGAGATCGGTCGCGTGATGGCGACCGACATCAACGCGCACCTGCCCCTCGTGAGCGACCCGATCCTCGACGCATACGTGACGAGTCTCGGTCGTCTGCTCGCCTCGGTGAGCAGCCGCCCCGGGCTGGACTACCACTTCTACATCATCGACAGTTCCGTCGTGAACGCCTTTGCGCTCCCGGGCGGCTACGTCTACGTGACTCGCGGCCTCATCGAGCAGACGAGGAACGGCGCGGAGCTCGCGGCGGTCCTCGCGCACGAGATCGGCCACGTGGCGGCGCGCCACGGCGTCGAGAAACTGGAGAGACAGCTCCGGACCGGCTCCGTGGTGGACCTCCTCTACACGCTCTTCCTCGGCGGCGAGCCCCAGCTCCTCCGCGACAACGCCCTGGAGATGGCCGGCGCACTCTGGTCGGCGCGCCACTCGCGGGAGGACGAGGCACAGGCGGATCGGCTCGCCGTGAGGTACCTGATCAAGGCGGGCTTCGACCCCGATGCCATGGTGACGATCCTGCAGACGCTCCTGCAGGAAGAGCGGAGCGACGGCGTCCCGCGGGCGAACAGCTGGTTCTCTTCACACCCGCTCACCTCCGAGCGGATCGACGTGGCGAAGCGCGAGATCCAGGGGGACCTGAAGGCCGCCCCTCCCGTCGCGCGCGTCCACCTGGCATCTTACCCGTTGTTCCTGCAGCGGATCGAGGAGCTTCCGCCGCCGCCAGACGCCACCGGACCGTAGGGGTTCATGCTTCCCATCGCGCTATCGATCGCCGGCTCCGACTCGGGGGGCGGAGCCGGAATCCAGGCCGACCTCAAGACCTTCGCCGCTTTCGGTACCTTCGGCACCACGGCGATCACGGCCGTGACGGTACAGAACACGATGGGGGTTCGCGGTTTCCACGCGATTCCCGCGGAGATCGTCCGGGCGCAGATCGCGGCCGTCGCGGAGGACCTGCCCCCGCGCGCGGTGAAATCGGGGATGCTCGCGACCGCCGAGCTCGTCACGGTGGTCGCCGCGGCCATCCGGGAGCACGGGCTGCCGAACTACGTGCTCGATCCGGTCATGGTCGCCACGAGCGGCGATCCCCTGCTGGCGCCCGACGCGGAGGAGAGCATCCGTGCCGAGCTTCTCCCGCTCGCGGCCGTCGTGACGCCGAACCTCGACGAGGCCGCCATCCTCGCCGGCTTCCCGGTTCGTACGGTGGACGAGATGCGGCGGGCCGCCGAAGTGCTCGTCTCCGCCGGGGCAGGCGCGGTATTGCTGAAGGGTGGGCACCTGGCCGCGCACGAGCTGGTCGACGTCCTCTACGACGGCCGGCACTGGCGCGAGTGGACGCACGCGAGGGTGCAGACGACCAGCACCCATGGCACCGGCTGCACGCTCTCGGCCGCCATCGCGGCCGGGCTCGCCCACGGCAGACCGCTCGAGGCGGCCGTGGAGGACGCACTCGACTACGTGCACCGGGCCATCGTCGCTGCGCCGGGGCTGGGCCGCGGCCACGGTCCCCTGAACCACCTCGTCGGCGCGGCCCCACGCACCACGTAGCGGCGTGCCGTTACGACGCCGCCTCGCTCGGGAGGTTGGACGGGGCGACCCGCGGCAGCACGGCGCGGAGCAGCCCGGCGAGACGGTGGCCGCCGATCTCTCCAGCCGCCAGGACCTCGTCGTGCGACAGCTTCCCTGCGCCGAGGCCCGCCGCCAGGTTCGTGATGCAGGAGACGCCCAGGCAACGCAGCCCGAGAGCGCGCGCCGCGACCACCTCCGGGACGGTGGACATTCCCACCGCGTCGGCACCCAGCGCCCGCAGCATGCGGATCTCCGCCGGTGTCTCGTAGCTCGGCCCGAGCACCGCCGCGTAGACGCCTGCCTCCAGCGGGACACCGCGCTCCAGCGCCGTTTCCACGGCGATCCGCCGCAGGTCCGGGTCGTACGGAGCCGACATGTCCGGAAAGCGTGTCTCACCGGCGACCAGCGGTCCGATGAGCGGGTTGCGCCATGTCAGGTTGAGATGGTCCGCGATCAACATCCGGTCACCCGCGCGGAGG
>DASSTO010000213.1:0-20394 GCA_035707865.1 Longimicrobiaceae bacterium
CGCCGGCGGGGGCCACCCCCTCCTTCCAAAAACGCATCCCCCCAAGACCCGGTCGTGTCAATCCCTACTCCTCCCAGGGCCAGAAGCCTTCCGCTCCCTCGCCCCCATGCCCCACCCCGCAGTCTCACCCGCGCAGGAGGCACCAAGCTCACCGAATCCTCTCGATTTCCCTTATCGTCCAGAAAACCTAGAGGCCGATGCGAGCCTTGGATCTTAACAACTTTCCGGCAGAGAGTCAACCACGGCCGGAAACTGCTTTTTTCTACTTCTCCCCCGGTGCACCGGACCCGTGGGAGCCGAAGATTCTACTCTCTCCCGGCGCTCCCGTCAACCCCCGCGGCGACTCGGTGTCGCCACCCGTTTCCGGAAGGGCCCCAAGGATAGTGGGCGCCCGGACGGGTGTCAACCCCGTGTCGGGACGGTAGCGGCGCGGCGCGGCGGCGCATACTCTTCGGGCGAGCCGCGGGTGGCGCAGCACACCGGGAGGAGCCGTGGAGCGGAAGTCGGTGGTGGTGATCGGGGCCGGTGCGGCGGGGCTGATGGCGGCGCTCTTCGCCGCGCGCCGGGACGCTCGGGTGACGCTGCTGGAGCGCACGGCCGACGGTGGCCGCAAGATCCTGATCAGCGGGGGCGGGCGATGCAACGTACTGCCCTCGCGGTTGAGCCCCGACCAGTACGTGACGGCGTCGTCGCGGAACGCGCTCCGGAAGATCCTGCTCTCGTGGCCGCTCGCGGAGCAGAGACGGTTCTTCGAGGAGGAGCTGGGCGTCTGGTTGGTGCTGGAGGCGGAGAGTGGAAAGCTCTTTCCGGAGGGCAACCGTGCGCGCGAGGTGAGGGACCGCCTGGTGGACGCGTGCCGGGCCGGCGGTGTGGAGATCCGCTTCGACTCGCGCGTGGGCGCGCTCATCCCGCCGGACGGGGAGGGACGCTGGCGCGTGGCGCTGGAGGGCGCCGGCCCGGTCGAAGCGGACGCTGTAGTGATGGCCACCGGGGGGCTCTCGGTTCCCCGGACCGGAAGCGACGGAGCGGGCCTGCGGATCGTGGAGGCGCTGGGGCACACCGTGCACCCTCTCTACCCGGCGTTGACTCCGCTCACGGCCGACCCTCCCGTGCATGCGGAGCTGGCGGGCGTCTCGCTCGCCGTGAAGCTCCGCGCGCCGCTGGAGCGCGGCGGCTTCGACACGGAGGGCGGGTTCCTCTTCACGCACCGTGGCTACAGCGGCCCGTCGGTGCTGAACGTCTCGCACCTCGCGGTGCGCTCGCGCATGGAGGGCCGGCACCAACCGATCCTCGTGCAGTGGACGGCACTCGACGGCGACGGCTGGGACGCGCTGCTCCGGGAGCGGTCGGTGGGAACGCTCGGCGGCGTGCTCCGCGAGCGGCTGCCCGATCGGTTGGCGCACCGTCTCCTGGAGGAGGCCTCCGTGGACCCGCGGCGCAGCCTCTCGCAGCTCCGGCGGGAAGAGAGGGCGGCGCTCGTCGACGCGCTGGCGCGCTATCCCCTCCCCTGGACCGGAGACGAAGGATACAAGAAGGCGGAGGTGACGGGGGGTGGCGTATCGCTCTCGGAGGTCGATCCGCGTACATTGGAGAGCCGGCTGTTGCCACGTCTGCACCTCTGCGGCGAGATGCTCGACGCCTTCGGACCGATCGGCGGCTACAACTTCGCGTGGGCCTGGGCGACGGGGCGGGCAGCCGGTGCGGGCGCGGCCGCGGAGCGGAGGGAGCGATGAACGATCGTGAAACGACAGACGTGTTGCTGGCCGGTTTTCCGATCGTCGTGGAGGAGTCGGTCTCGTGGGCCGAGATGGACGCCTTCCGCCACGTGAACAACGCCGTCTTCTTCCGTTACTTCGAGGACGCACGCGTGGAGTACCTCGTCCGGATCGGTCTCGGCGCGGACCCGGGGCCGGGTGGGCTCGGCCCCATTCTGGCGTCGACGCATTGCCGCTTCCGCCGCCCGGTCGTCTACCCGGACCGGCTGCGCGTCGGGGCGCGCACCGCCGAGGTTCGCGAAGACCGATTCGTGATGGAGTACCGCGTGGTGAGCACGGCGCAGGAGACGGTGGCGGCGGAGGGCGGCGCGGTGGTCGTGTGCTACGACTACGACTCGAACGCGAAGGCGCCCCTGCCCGCGGCGGTGCGCCGGGCGATCGCGGGCCTCGAAGGCTGAGCGGAGGGGGCGCTTCGAAGCTTTCCGCCGCGGATTCGCGTCCGCGAGCAACCATCTCGTGCACGCGGAGTAATAGGATCGTCGTGGAGCCACGTCGTAGAGGCGACGGGGTGGTTCCGGTCACCCTGTACCAAGGAGATTCTCATGCCATTCGGACTCGGATTCGGCGAGCTGCTGCTCATCTTCGCCGTCCTTCTCATGCTCTTCGGCGCCAAGCGGCTCCCCGAGGTGGCGTCGGGAATGGGCAAGGGCATCCGCGACTTCAAGCGTGCGCTGAACGGCGTGGACGACGAGTCGCTCCAGGCGGGCCAGGCCCCCGCCCAGCAGGTCGCGCCCGCGGCGGCCCCCGCCGCGCCGCAGGTCCAGGCCACCGCGGCCCCGGCGGAGGTGAAGCCCGCCGAGCAGTGACGGCTGACCGGGACGCGGGGTGACGGGGTGAACGAGGGGGCCCGGACATCGGCGTGATGTCCGGGCCCCCTCGTTGCACCCGGTGCCCGGCACTTCCGTTCACCCCGTCACCCGCACCTCCTTGCCCTTCCACCTGCCCCGGTCCACCTGGCCGGCCATCGCCTTCGGCACCGAGATCACGTTCGGAGCCCCGTCGGAGACATATCGCTCGTCGGGGTGCTGCTCGAAGTACTCTATCTCGCGGTCGAGCGCGCCGGGCTGGGAGATGATCCGCGTCACGTGGTGCGGGTCGAAGCGGGAGTCGAAGGGCGAGTGGTTGGGGCCGCCCGAGACCTCGAGCACCGCCTCGTAGTCGTAGGTCTTCCCGTTCCGATACGTCCCGTGCCAGGCCAGCGGCTTGTTCTTCGGCCAGACCCCCAGCGGGAGTGCGAAGGTCACGATCCTATAGTCGGCGGGCAGATAATGCATGATGGAGTCCTGCCCGCTGCCGATCTGGTCCTGCACGAAGGCGTCGGGGTACTTGCCGAGATTCGCGTGCCACATCGTGTGGTTGCAGATCTCGTGGCCGTGCTGGATCGCGTAGGTGACCTTCTTCTGGATCTCCGCCTCGCGCTGCGCCTTCGGCACCTCCTTGCTCTTCTTCGCGCCCCAGAAGTTGGAGGGGTACTCCGCGCCGGGCAGCACGCACCAGACCCCCCCGTTCTTCCATCCCGTCCGCTTCTGGAACGCGGTCCAGATCCCCATCATGGTGTGGGGATCGACGTCGCCGTCGGGAAGGAAGTAGAACTGCCCGAGCGAGGAGTCGTCCATGACGAAGACGACGGGGGTGGTGCCCCTGGGGATGTCGATGTCTCCGCTCAGGATCTGCCGCATGGTGACCGGCCGGTAGCCGTTCTGGTAGAGCTTCTGGAGATCCTCCCGGTAGTGCTGCTCCGAGCGGTACCACTCGCCCTCGTTGTCGCCGAGGCGGTGGTATTCCAGGACCATGAAGCGGCCGAGCTCGTTGGGCGGCAGGTTGGTGGCCGGGCCGACGGGCTGCTCCGGCGCGGCGGAGTCGCGGGGCGCGGGAGCCGGCGCGGCGGCCGTGGAATCCAGGGTGGACGCGGTGCGCTCCCTGGCGGGCGCCTCCTTGCCGGAGCAGGCGGAGAGAAGCAGAGCGGCCCCGGCGAGGAGGGCCGGGACCAGCCCCCGCGCGGCGAGCCGGCGGGGGGCGAAACGAGCGTGATCCATCGGGGTGCGGCGCAATTCGGGTGTAGGGAAACGCGGACAGGGAGAACGTCGCCCCGAGCGCGACCGGAAGGTCCGGGGTGCAAGAGCCATGCGCGGCACGGGCCGTCGGCGCTACCGGCCGCGGCGCTCGGGAAGGGGGTCTTCCGTCGAGGCGCCGAGCAGGCGGGGCAGCTCGCTGTCGGCGACGCGGGCGAGGACGCGCTGGTAGACGGAGCGGGCACGTGCGGCGGGAACCTCCAGCTGCTCGATGAAGAGCGTCACCGCGCGCGTGGGCGGCGCCGCGTCCTCGAGGATCTCGACGAACTGCAGGGCGTGCTTGATGTGGACGCGGATGAGCGCCTCCTCCGCGCGTGCCGCGGAGAGCTCGAGCCAGAGATCCTCCTCGGCGTTGCGACGCATCTGGCGGCGGACGAAGCGTACCGCTCCGAGCGGAGTGGCGTAGCGCCAGTTCAGGCCCCAGCCGGTGCGGTGCCGCTCGCGGGCGAGCTCCGTGCCGATGTCGCTGTCACTGAGCGCGACGAGCGTGCGGGTGTGCACCGTCTCCGCCTCCTCGCCGCCGAGGCCCATCATCTCGATGTAGCGGTCCACCGCCTCGTCGAACGGCATGCGCGGGGCGAGCACGGCCACGAGGTTGATCGCCTGCTGCGCGTGGGTGTCCGAACGCGCCTCGCGGGCCGCGGCCTCGGTGAGCTCGAGCCGGCGGCGCAGGTCGGCGGGAAGCCGCTGGATCCAGAGCGGCAGGTGCGGCGGCATGCTTCCTTCCCTCGGGTTGGTGGAATGCCCGGGCGAGCGTATCTTGCACCGTTCCGGACCTCGTCCGGACCGACGGACCATGAAGATGTAAGCACGGGCGCCGGCAGGCAACTCCGCCTCGCCGGCCGGCGAAGCGCATAGACTCCGGGGACAAGGAGACGTACGGAAATGGCGATGTCGCGCAGCTCCTCGTGGAAGGAGCACCGGCTGGTCAACCGACTGGAATGTGAGGGGGCGGAGTACAGCGTCGATCTCGTGGCGCGCAAGGCCACGGGCGTCGAGGGCTGGAGGATGACGCTCGTCTATCTACCGCGCGAGGGCGGCGCCGAGCGCGACGTGGAGCTGCCGAACGCCGCCTCGACCGCGGACGTCCGGCGGACGGTGCGGGAGCTGGAGGGCGCGGAGGCGCGCCTGCGCGAGCTCTTCCAGGGCGCACGGGCTTGATCGAGACGCCGCTGCGCGAGAGCGAGGCCGCGCTCGGGGCGGTCTTCGGGGAGGTGGCCGGCGCGCGGCTCCCGCGTCACTACGGCGATCCGCCCGCCGAGTACCACGCGGCGCGGGAGGCGGTCGGTGTGGCCGACCGGTCGGACCTCGCGCACGTGCGCCTGTGGGGCAAGGAGCCGGCGCGCATGCTCCACGGGCTCATCACCAACGATCTCCTGGGGGCGCCCTCGGGGCGCGGTGTCTACGCGGCGATGCTCACGCCCAAGGGCCGCATGATCGCCGAGCTGCGCGCCTTCGTCCTGCCCCGCGCCGGGGGCACCGAGGTCCTGGTCGAGCTGCCGCGCGAGGCGCTCGACGGGACCGTCGCGCACCTGAAGAAGTTCGTCCCGCCGATGTTCGCCCGCTGGGCGGACGTCTCCGAAGAGGTGGGCACCGTCGGCTGCTACGGCCCGCGCGCCCGAGAGCTGCTGACCCGCGTCCTCGACGCCGAGGTCCCCGCGCTGGACGAGGACGCCTTCCTGGAGGCGAGCTTCGGAAGCGAGCGCGTGCTGACGGCGGGCTCGCGGTACACCGGCGAGCCCGGCTTCGACCTCACCGCCGCATCCACGGTACTGCCCGCCCTGTGGGACTCCCTGCTCGCCGAGGGCGCCGACCTGGGCGTACGGTCCGTGGGCTTCGGGACGCTGGAAACGCTCCGAATCGAGGCCGGCCGACCACGCTACGGGGCCGAGCTGACGGAGGAGACGATCCCGACGGAGGCCTACGAGTCGACCGGGCAGATGAAGCGGGCGATCTCCTTCACCAAGGGCTGCTACACGGGCCAGGAGGTGATCGTCCGGATCGCCCACCGCGGCCACGTCAACCGCCACCTGCGCGGCCTCCTCCTCGGCGACGTCCCCACGCCCGCGCCCCGCACGCCCCTCTTCCATCCCGAGAGCGGCAAGGAAGTGGGCTGGACCACGAGCGCCGCCGCTTCGCCCCTGCGCGCTCAGACGATCGCCCTCGCCTACCTGCGCCGCGAGGTCGCCCCCGGCGACACCGTCCGGCTGGGGGCGGCGGAGGGGGCGGAGGGGCGCGTGGTGGAGGTGCCGTTCTAGCGCCTCCCTGCACTGCCGCCCCGGTTATCAGCTATCAGCTATCAGTTCACGGATAACCGATGACTGACAGCCTCGCTCCTCACGGAATCCCCACCACCTTGTGCGTCTGTACCGAGAGCCGCCACGGGGGGCCGAGCGCCATCACCGCGGCGATCGTCTCCTCGTAGTTGGGGCCGCCGTTCTCCGGGACGTCGATGGGCTGGAGGAAGTAGCGGCGGAAGTCCGTGCCGGCGGCGAGCGCGCGCACGGCGTCGACGTCCGGCGTGATGCCGGGGGCGGAGGCGCCGCTGAAGAGGAGCTTGAGCTCGTCGCCCGAGCGCTGCACGAAGTCCGGCTGCTTGGGGGAGATGGTCAGCCAGTCGACGAGCGAGCGGTCGATGGGGCGCGAGCCGTTGGACTCCATCGCGATGCGGTAGCCGTGCGCGCGGAGGGCGTCGGAGAGAGGCCGATCGAGCTGCAGGCTGGGCTCCCCGCCGGTGGCGACGAGGAGGAGGCCGGGCCGCTCGCCGCCGAAGCCCGCCTCCGCCGCCTCACCGACGGCGCGCAGCGTCCCCTCGAGGTCGGCTACCAGGCGGGCCTTCACCCAGTCGGTGTCACACCACGGGCAGACCGAGTAGCCGAGGTTACAGCCGGCGAAACGGAGGAAGATGGCGGGGGTGCCCGCCTGGGCGCCCTCGCCCTGGAGGGTAGCGAAGACCTCTCGGATGGCGTACGTGTTTGCCATTGCGATACTTCCGGGGTGCATTACGGCTGGATGCCGCGCGGGAAATCTAAGTCCCGGGCGTCCCGCTCCCAAGGCCCGCGGCCGTCGGCACAGGGCCTGCACCCGCAACCCGGCGGCCGGAAGCGGGTAGGATCCCCGGTCCGAGTAAGAGAACTACCCGAACGGAGAGAGGGACGATGCGAGACGGACGCGTGATGGGTCTCCCGATGCTGACGCTGGCGCTCGCGGCCTGCGCGACTCTGCAGCAGCCCGCCGCGGCGCAGACACCGACGCCCGAGCGCACGATCCGCGTGGCTGGCACGGGGGAGGTACAGGTAACGCCGGATGTCGCGCGGGTGACGCTCTCGGTGGAGACCACCGGGCAGACGGCGCGGCAGGCGGGCGAGGCGAACGCCCGGACGATGCAGCAGGTGATCGATGCGCTCGTGAAGTCGGGGATCCCCAAGGATTCGGTCGAGACGACGGGGTACCAGCTCTTCCCGCAGTACACCAGCGACGAGAAGGGGCAAGCGCCGCGCATCAGCAACTACCGGGCGACGAACCAGATCGTGGTGACGACCGGGCGTACCGAGCGGGTGGGCGGCATCATCGACACCGCGCTCGGCGCGGGCGCGAACCGGATGGAGGGGATCGGCTTCCAGCTACGTAACCCGGAGCAGGCGCAGGCCGCCGCGCTGGCCGAGGCCGTGCGGCGCGCGCGCGCGGACGCGGAGGTGATGGCGAGGTCCCTCGGCGTGACGCTCGGGCCGGTGCTGGACGCGAGCACCTCGGGAGCCGCTCCGCCGCCGGTGCCGATGTACTCCGCCAAGGTCCGTTACGAGGCCCCGCCGGCGCCTCCGACGCCCATCCAGCCGGGCGAGCAGACCGTCACGGCGAGCGTCTCGGTGGTCTACTCGATCGCGGGCAGCTGAGGGCGGCTCTCGCGCGGCGCGGGGGCGGAGACCGGCGAGCGCGTGCGTACTTGACGCCCGCGAACGCCCCCGAGAGCTTTCCCGCACCGCTTTCCCGCGCCGTGGATCCGCAATGAAGGCAGACACGTTTGCCAAGTTGGTCGTGCTGGAGACCGTCATCGACGCCGAGGTCGGCCACCTGCTGGAGCACCGGCCGGCGCCGATGGACAGCTTCCGCGAGGGCCTCGTCGCGCGCATCAGCGATCTCGTCGACGAGATCGATGCGCTCGACGCGGTCGCGGCCGCGCGGACATACGACGCGATCGTCGACTTCCTCTCCCAGCTACCCGAGGACGAGGAGGGAATCATCGACACGGCGCTCCGCTTCCGCCGCGCCGTGGACCGCATCAGCGAGCGCGGCATGGACCCGCGCGAGCTGAAGCAGGCGTCCACCTGGGCGGTGGTGCTCGACGAGCTGCTCGCGGAGCTGGCCGACGAGTACCACGCCGCGGTGAAGCCCTCGGGCGAGGTGCGGGAGCGTGAATACCTGCGCGCCCAGACGCTGCTCGCGCGCGCCAGGGAAGCGGCCGACCGGATGCTCTGGGAGGCCGGCGACGAGAACGAGCCGGAGCTGCGCTCGGAGATGGACCGCCTGACCTTCGCCGTGCGGCACCAGCGCCTGAAGCCCACGACGGTGGACTACCTGATCCGCCCGCCGCAGCGGCGCGCCCGCCTCTATCGCCCCTCCACGCTGACGCGCATCGGCGCCTTCGTGCTCGGCCAGGTGATGCGCCGCAACGGCGAGCGCGCCGCGAGGCCGGGCGGCGACCAGCCGAACTCCGCCAGGAGCTCCGAGCGTGGCGGATAGGCACCTGGTCAGCCAGCGGCGGACGGTGCCGGCCGAACGGCTCCCGCTCTACGAGCAGCGCTGGGCCGACCTCCACGTCGCCGCCACCGCCCTCGGCGCCCACGCGTGGCGCTTCGTCTCCTCCACCGACCCGTGCGCGTACCTGGAGTTCATCGAGTTCAGGACCGACGCCGACCCGCGCGCGGACCCGGCGGTGAGGAACGCGCTCCGGCTCCTGGACGCGCGCGTGGGCGCATCGGCGGTGGAGGAGTGGGGGGAGCCGAAGTGACGGGGTGAACAGATGACGAGGCGAAGGGGTGAGCAGGCCGTCCCCGCCGCGTACCATTTCTACTCACAGGACGAGACACGATGACCGACCGGGAGAGGTTGAGGGAGGTACTGCTGGAGCGCTCGGTGAAGCGGGGCGACTTCGTGCTCGCCTCGGGGGCGCGGAGCGACTACTACGTGGACTGCCGCACCACCACGACCGCCGCGGAGGGCCAGCACCTGGTGGGCGAGCTGGCGCTGCGGCTGATTCGCGACGCGGGCCTGGCGCCCGTGGCGGTGGGCGGCCTGACGATGGGCGCGGACCCCGTTGCCTATGCCATCGCCCACTCGAGCTGGGGCGCGGGGGAGCCGGTGAACGCCTTCTCCGTGCGCAAGCAGCCCAAGGCGCACGGCACGGGCCGGCGCATCGAGGGCTGCTTCGCGGCCGGCGACCGGGTGGTGGTGATCGAGGACGTCATCACCAGCGGCGGGAGCGCACTGCAGGCGTGCGACGCGGTCGCGGCGGAGGGCGGGCGGGTGCTGGCGGTGCTGGCGGTGCTCGATCGCGAGGCGGGAGGCCGGGAGGCGATCGAGGCACGGGGCTACCCGGTGCACACGATCTTCCGGATCTCGGAGCTCCTCGCGCCCGCGCCGCGCGCCGGTTGAGCCGGATCTCCTCCATCGCCAACGGGGATGATCGATTTGACGCCCGGTTGACGATGGTGGGGATCCGGTTGACGCCCGGTTGCGCGGCCGCGGCTATCCTGATCATTCGAGGCGGGAGCCTGGGGGCCCCCCTCCAGTCCAGTCGTCCATTTCGCGGGTATCCGGAATCATCTGCCCCGGCCGAATGGATGACGTGGACGCGGACCACCTCACCTCAAGGGGGCTCGGATGATCGGGATCGGAAGACATGCCATCGGCGCGCTCGCCCTCGTCGCCATGGGAGCGGTCGCGGCCCAGGCGCAGACGATGGATTCCCCGGCGGGCGGAACACTTCCGTCGGGGGTGAGCGTGATCGGCGGAGTGGTCACGGATCTGATCGGCACCAACGGGACGCGCGTGGTGAGCGAGATCCCGGCGAGCGCGCTCTTCGTCGGCTTCGCACCGTGGACCGGCTCGGAATACCAGAACCCGTTGACGATCGGTACGCAGTCGGGCTTCGACGCCACCCTGCTGGCGTCGCTGGGCGGCGGGCTCTCCAGGGCATCCTTCCGGTTCAGTCTCGATGACGGCGACTCCGCCCCCGGAGATTTCGACGAGAATCAGAACACGCTGCTGGTGAACGGGTTCAACTTCGGCAACTGGTCGGACGTCGGCACCTCGATCACCAACAGCTCGGGCGACATCTTCTCGTCGGCGATGGGCTTTCCGGACGGTGAGCTCGCCACCGGCTTCTTCTCCTCGACCGACAACACGCTCCTCACCAATCTCTTCGACTCGCTGTTGACCTCGAATTCACTGCTCTTCGCGGTGGATGACCTGAGCCCGGGCGACAACTTCTACGACTTCACGCAGGGGATCGACGCCAGCCTGATCGACGTGGGCAGCGGCCCGGTGGTGACCCCGCCGACGAGCACCACGCCGGAACCCGTGAGCTCGGTCCTGCTGGTGACGGGTCTCGCGGGCCTCGGAGCCATGCGCCGCCGGCGCAGGACCATCGCCGTCTGACCGATCCAGGCACGAGCGACATCGACATACGCCCGCCGGAGCGCGGGCGTATGTCGGCTTGCCGCGTTCGGGAGCGTCCGCCCATACTGTCCGCGAACCCGTACCCGAACGTTCAATGGCCCCGATGTTGTTCCTCGTCGCCCTGCTGGCCGCGCCCACGGACACGGCGCGGTTCCAGCAGGGCGTGGACTACCGGATCGAAGCTCGCCTCGACGAGGCGACGCACGTGCTCCACGGCCGCGCGCGCCTGCGCTACGTCAACCACTCGCCCGCCACGCTCGACACCCTCTGGCTGCACCAGTACCTGAACGCGTTCCGGCCGAACAGCGACTGGGCGCGCCGGGAGCTGCTCTTCGGCGAGCGGCGCTTCCAGGACCTGGGTCCGGAGGACCACGCCTACAGCCGCTTCACCGGGGTGGAGGTCGGCGGGCGGGTGGTGCGGCCCGTCTACCCCGGCGCGCCCGACTCCACCGTCGTGGCGCTCCCCCTCCCCGCCCCGCTGCGCCCCGGCGACAGCGTCGTCGTGCGGATGGACTGGAACGCGCGCCTCTCCACCGAGCCCAGGCGCCAGGGCCGGCGCGGGCGCCACTACGACTTCGCCCAGTGGTATCCACGCATCGCCGTCTACGACACCGCGGGCTGGGAGGCGCACCCACTGCTGCCGCAGGGCGAGTTCTACGGTGAGTTCGCCTCGTACGACGTGACGCTCGACGTCGCCTCGGACCAGGTGATCGGCGCCACGGGCGTGCCGGTCGCCGGCGACCCGGGGTGGGCGCGTGCGGCAGCGGCCGGCACCGGCCCCATACGCTACGATCGGGACGCATACGCAGGGCGGCCGGCGAGGTCCCTCGGGCTGCTCACCGGTACGCCCGCCCCCGGCCGCAAGCGCGTGCGCTGGCGCGCGGAGGACGTGCACGACTTCGCGTGGAGCATCGACCCGGCGTTCATCTACGAGCAGGGGACCGCACCGCGCACGGGGGCGGACGGCGGCACGATCACCGTCCACGTCCTCTACCAGCCCGGGGATTCGGCCTGGAGCGGTGTGGCGGTGGCACGCACGGACAGCGCGCTCGCGTGGCTGCAGGCGACGCTCGGGCCGTACGTCTGGCCGCAGTTCACCATCCTGCACCGGATCGAGGGCGGCGGCACCGAGTTTCCCATGCTCATCATGACCGGCTCGGCGAGCACCAGCCTGATCGCCCACGAGACGGCGCACCAGTGGGCGTTCGGGATGCTCGCGAACAACCAGTGGCGCGCCTCGTGGCTGGACGAGGGCCTCGCCTCCTTCCTGGCCAGCTGGTACCTGGAGGATCACGGGACGACGGGCCGCTGGGCGGCGCTCATCGCGCAGGAGCGCCGCTGGGAGCGCGCGGGAGCCACGCAGCCGATCGCCCAGCCGGCCGAGGACTTCCGCGACATGGCGACGTACGGCGAGATGTCGTACACCAAGACGGCGATCGTCCTCTACATGCTCCGCGAGAGGGTAGGCGACGACACGATGCGGAGGATCCTGCGGCGCTACTACGGCGAGAACGTCCTCCACCACGTCACCGAGGCCGATCTCCGGCGCGCGGTGAACGAGGTCACGGGCGAGGACTACGACTGGTTCTTCGACAAGTGGCTGCACACCACCGAACCCCTGGACTACGAAGCCGGCGGCGGGAGCGGGTAGGAGTCGGGAGCCGGGAGCCAGAACGGGAGCGTCCGTGTACTGGCTCCCGGCTTCCCGAGCCCTTCACCGGTGCACGGTTCTCATATCCGGGTAGCGCGCCCCCGCCGCCACCCCCACCGGGGCAATCTCGTCGATGCGGCGGAGATCGGCTTCACTCAGCCGGATCTCCACCGCATCGGCGTTCTGCTCGACGTACTTCACGCGCTTGGTGCCCGGGATCGGGACGACGTCCTCGCCCTGCGCGAGCACCCAGGCCAGCGCGAGCTGCGCGGGGGTGACGCCCTTCTCCGCGGCGATCTCCTCCACGCGTGCCACGAGGTCCAGGTTCTTCTGGAAGTTCTCTCCCGTGAAGCGCGGGTGGTGCCGGCGGAAGTCGTCCTCGGCGAGGTCGTCGACGCTGCGGATCTGGCCGGTGAGGAAGCCGCGGCCCAGCGGCGAGTAGGCGACGAAGCCGATCCCGAGCTTGCGCACCGTCCGCAGCACGCCGTTCTCCTCCACGTCGCGCGTCCAGAGGGAGTACTCCGTCTGCAGCGCGCTGATGGGATGGATGGCGTGCGCGCGGCGGATCGTCTCCGGGGCGGCCTCGGAGAGACCCAGGTAGAGGACCTTGCCCGCCCGCACCAGCTCGGCCATCGCGCCGACCGTCTCCTCGATCGGCACGTCGGTGTCGACGCGGTGCTGGTAGTAGAGGTCGATGTGGTCGACCCCGAGGCGCTGCAGAGAGGCGTCGCACGCCCGGCGCACGTACTCCGGCCTCCCGTTGATCCCCAGGCGTTCGCCGTGCTCGCCGCGAACGTTCCCGAACTTGGTGGCGAGCACCACCTCCCCGCGCCGTCCGCGGATGGCGCGGCCCACCAGCTTCTCGTTGGTGAAGGGGCCGTACATGTCCGCGGTGTCGAGGAAATCGATCCCCAGCTCCAGCGCGCGATGGATGGTGGCGATGGACTGGGCGTCGTCGTGCGCGCCGTAGAACTCGCTCATCCCCATGCATCCCAGCCCCAGCTCCGATACCCGAAGGCCCTGACTGCCGAGGGTCCGCTTCTGCATTTTCACCTCCTGGGTTGTGGGTCGTCAGTCGTCGGTCGTCGGTCGTCGGTCGGAGCTGTCGGAGCGCAAGACCGACGACCACCCTCCCCCAACGCGCGGGGTCGCGAACTTGTATCCGCTCCGACCCTGCGCGGATGCGGGCGGCGGGACCCCGCGCGACCGATCCGCGATTCAGCCGAGAGCATCTGATGAAGCGCCTCCTCACCCTGCTGCTCGCCGTCGCCCTCGCGGCGGCCGCGCACCTCCCGCTGGCCGCCCAGAGTACCACGGACATCATCACCGGGACCATCACCGGTCCGACCGGCGGCGTCATCCCCGGCGCGCAGGTGACGGTCACTTCCCTGGAGACGGGCATCAGCCGCAATGTGATCACGAACGCGCAGGGCCGCTACACACTCGCCTTCCCCGAGGGCAGCGGGCAATACCGGGTGGAAGTGACCGCGGTGGGGATGACGCCGGTCAGCACGCAGCTCGTGCGGCAGGCGGACGAGAGCGTGCTCGTGGGCAACATCCGCCTGGGCGTCGCGCCGGTGATGCTGGAGAGCCTCGAGGTGGTCGGCCAGCGCCGCCGCGCGAACCCGGACGGTCGCGAGCCGGGTACGCAGGAAAGGGTCCTCTCGGGCCAGGCGCTGCAGCGTCTGCCGGTCGATCCGACGGACATCGACCAGATCGCCGCGCTCACGCCGGGCGTGATCAGCGTCTCGGGCGATTCGGTCTCCGGCTTCTCCGTTCTGGGACAGGGCCCGGCGGGCAACCAGATGACGCTCGACGGCGTCTCCTTCGGCGGCGGCGAGGGCTTCGGCGGCGGGAACGGGACGGGAGTCCCCTCCGAGGCGATCCGGGTGACGCGGGTGATCACCAACACCTACGACGTCTCGCGCGGCCAGTTCTCGGGCGGCCAGATCGCCACGACGACGCGTGGCGGCACCAACCGGGCGCAGGGGAGCTTCACCTACGCGCTGCGCGACCCGTCGCTGGAGTGGACGGGGAGCAACAGCGCCTTCGGCGGAAGCTACCGGCTGAACCGGCTGAGCGGCGGGGTGGGTGGGCCGATCGTGAAGAATAGGGCGTTCTACTTCGGTGCGATCTCGTATCAGCGCCGGAGCGAGGGCGTGCCGTCGCTGCTGAGCGCCGATCCGCTGCGGCTGCAGCAGCTGGGCGTGAGCCCCGACTCGGTGGCCCGCCTCCTGGCGCTCGCGCAGGCGAACGACCTCTACGACCCGAACGCCGCCGTACCCGACGACCGGATCGGCAACTCGACGACCGCGCTCGCGCGGCTGGACTTCAACCTGAGCAGCTCGCAGACGCTCACGCTGCGCGGCGACGGCCAGTGGTTCAGCCAGGACGCGCTGCGCGTGGGCGCGCTCAGCCTCCCGCAGAACGGCGGCACGCTCACCAGCCGAAGCGGCGGCCTGATGCTCTCGCTCACCTCGCGTTTCGGCAACGGCTGGGTGAACGAGCTGCGCGGCTACGGCTCGCACAGCACGCGCAACATGGACCCGACGCAGGCGATCCCGGCGGCGCGGGTGCGCGTCTCCTCCGAGCTGGAGGACGGCGCGACCGGGATCTCGACGCTCGGGCTCGGCGGCGGCTCCACCTCGCTCGACTCCCACGGCACGAACTGGGAGGCGACCGACGAGCTCTCGCTGCTGATCGGCACCTCTCACCAGATCAAGCTGGGCGTCGACGTCCTCTCGACGAGCACCACGCAGGAGACGGGCGCCAACCGCTACGGCACCTTCGGCTTCAACTCGCTGGCGGACTTCGAGGCCGGCCGGCCCAGCTCCTTCAGCCGCATGCTCGTGCTGCGCCAGCGCGAGTCCGGCGGGATGAACGGCTCGGTCTACCTCGGCGACACCTGGCGCGCGAGCGACCACCTGCAGCTGAACTACGGCACGCGGCTGGAGAGCTCGCGCGTGGGGACGCGGCCGGAGTACAACCCCGCGGTGGAGCAGGTCTTCGGTCTGCGCACCGACCGCATCCCCACGGAGGTGGCGCTGACGCCGCGGGCGGGCTTCTCCTACACCATCGGCGGGGGCGGCGGGGACGAGCCGATCGGCGTGCTGCGCGGCGGTCTCGGGGCCTTCCGCGCCACGCCGCCGTGGTCGCTCTTCGCCGCGGCACGCGACCTGACCGGGCTGCCGGGGGCGCAGGAGCAGATCTCGTGCGTGGGCACGGCGGTCCCCGCACCCGAGTGGGCCGCCTACCTGTCCGACCCGGCGAGCATCCCGAGCGGCTGCGAGGGTGAATCGACCGGCGGGCCGGTCTCCGGGCGGGGAACGAGCGTAGCCGTCTTCGACCCGGACTACCGCGCATCGCAGTCGTGGCGCGCGTCACTGGGCTTCCAGCGCCGCATCGACCGCTTCCTCGCCGCCTCCGTCGACGCCACCTACGCCGAGGGCGTTTACCAGCAGGGTGTGGTGGACCTGAACCGCGTGCGGGACGCGCGGTTCACGCTCCCGCAGGAGGACGGCCGGCCCATCTACGTGCCCGCCGACGCCATCGTGCCGGGCACGGGCGAGACGAGCTTCCTGGCCTCGCGCCTCCATCCCGAGTTCGGCCAGGTGGTGGAGGTGAACTCCGACCGGCGCTCTCGCACCGCGCAGGTGACGCTGGGGCTGAACGGCTTCGTGCCGCAGTGGCGCACCTTCTTCTCCCTGAACTACACGCTGATGCGCTCGCGCGACCAGGGCTCGGGCGGCGGGTGGGGCTTCGGGCGCGGCGGCTTCGGGGGCATCGGCCTCGGCTCGCTGCCCGTCACCTCCGGCGACCCCGACCAGCCGGAGTGGGGCACCAGCGACTTCGAGCGGCGCCACTCCTTCACCGCCACGCTCGGCCGCTCGATCGCTTCCTGGCTCGACGCCACGCTCATCGGGCGGGCGACGAGCGGGAACCCGTTCACTCCACTGGTGGGGAGCGACATCAACGGGGACGGCGCGCGCAACGACGCGGCGTTCATCTTCGACCCGGCGAGCGCGACGGACCCGGCCGTCGCGGCCGCGATGACCCGACTACTGAGCACCGTGCCGGGCGGGGTGAAGGATTGCCTGGAGGAGCAGCTCGGGCAGCTCGCGGGGCGCAACAGCTGCCGCAGTCCGTGGTCGTACTCGCTCGACATGCAGTTCAACGTGCACCCGCAGCTTCCCAGCCTCGGGCGGCGCCTGACGATCTCGGTGCAGGCCGTCAACGCGCTCACCGGCCTGGACCAGGCGCTCCACGGGTCGAGCAACCTGCACGGCTGGGGGCAGTCGTCGCGACCCGATCCCATCCTCCTCTACCCGCGCGGCTTCGACCCGGCGAGTGAGAGCTACGTCTACGAGGTGAACGAGCGGTTCGGCTCGAACCGCTCCAGCACGGCGGTGATCCGCAACCCGTTCCAGATCCAGATCCAGGCCTCCATCGCCGTCGGCTCGCAGCGCGGTGGCTTCGGGGGATTCGGCGGCTTCGGGGGCGGCCGGCGCGGGCGCGGGCGCTTCGGCGGCGGAGAGGGCGGAGGCGGTGGGCAGGGCGGCGGCATGGAGGCGCTGGTGGCGCGCGCCTTCCCGAACCCCATCGCGCGCATCGTGGAGCTCGCCGACTCGCTGCACCTCTCGGCCGCGCAGACGGACTCGCTCAAGGCGCTCTCCGCCACGCTCCAGCTGCAGCAGGACTCGCTCTCCGCCGACGTCCAGGCGGCGGGCAACGGCGGCGGGCGCGGGGGCGGGAGCTTCTTCCAGACGATCTTCCCGAAGATGGAGCAGTCGCGGAAGAACGTGCAGGCCGCGCTGAAGCAGGCGCAGCAGATCCTGACGCCGGAGCAGTGGAAGGCCCTGCCGGCGGATGCGAAGACCCCGCCGCGCCAGTTCGGCGGGGGGAGGTTTTGAACGGGTGATGGGGTGAACGGGTGAGGGACGTGCCGGGTGCCGGGTACTGAGTGCGAGGGGCCCCGGGCATCGCGCCGATGCTCCGGGCCCGTGCGTGCGGGCCCTCACCCGGCGGCCTGAGAGCCGCCACCCTCTCCCGCAAGCGGGCGAGGGGACGGGTGTGGCGCAGTACGGCGGGTTCGGAGCGAGGCTCGGGTGTGCAGTCCGCGAAGGCGGACTTCGTGTAGTTCTTGCAGCGGTTTCAACCGCCCGGCGCGGGGCCCGCCTGGGGTGCGCCGGGGCCCGGACTCCCCTTCCCCGTGGCCCGCATCCCGCCCACGCTGTACATTTCCCGCTCACCCCTGTCCCGAGCGGGAGCCGAATGTCGACCGAGCTGCCACTTCTGCGCGATGGCGTCGTCCGCGGGGCGTGCCCGCACGACTGCCCGGACACGTGCGCGATGCTGGTGCACGTGGAGGACGGGCGCGCCGTGCGGGTGCAGGGCGACCCCGCGCACCCGGTGACGCAGGGCTTCCTCTGCACGAAGGTCAACCGCTACGTCGAGCGCACCTACCACGCGGACCGGCTGCGCACGCCGCTGCGGCGCGTGGGGCGGAAGGGCGAGGGTCGCTTCGAGCCGGCGACGTGGGACGAGGCGCTCGGCGACATCGCGCGGCGGCTGCGCGGGGTGATCGAGACGCACGGGCGCGAGTCCGTGCTCCCGTACTCCTACGCGGGGACGATGGGGCTGGTGCAGGGCGGCTCGATGGACCGGCGCTTCTTCCACCGGCTGGGCGCGAGCCTGCTGGCGCGCACGATCTGCTCGGCGGCGGGAACGGAGGGGTGGCGCCACACCTACGGCGCGCGCCTCGGCCCCTCGCCCGAGGAGGCGGAGCACGCGCGCCTGGTCCTGCTCTGGGGGACGAACACCCTCACCTCGAACCCGCACCTGTGGCCGGCGCTCCTGCGCGCGCGGGAGCGCGGGGCGCGGATCGTCGCCATCGACCCCATCCGCACCCGCACCGCCGCGCAGTGCGATGCGCACCTCGCCCCGCTGCCCGGCACCGACGCCGCACTGGCGCTCGGGATGATGCACGTCATCCTCCGCGACGGCCTCGAGGACCGCGACTACCTGGAGCGCTTCACCCACGGCCGGGAGAAGCTCCCGGGGCGCGTCGCGGGGTGGACGCCGGAGCGCACCGCGCGCGTCACGGGCCTGGACGCGGCCGACATCGAGGCGCTCGCGCGCGAGTACGCCCTCACCCGCCCCAGCTTCATCCGGCTCAACTACGGGATGCAGCGCCACTCGGGCGGGGGGATGGCGGTACGCGTCCTCTCGCTCCTGCCCGCCGTCACGGGCGCATGGCGCGACGTGGGCGGCGGCGCGACCATCTCCACCTCGGGGGCGTTCGAGGGGCTCGACCGCGCCGCGCTGCAGCGCCCCGACTGGATCCCGCCGGGGACGCGCACCATCAACATGATCCGCCTGGGGGACGCGCTCACCCGGCCCGACGCGGGGGTGGGCGGCCCCGCGGTGCACGCGCTCGTGGTCTACAACTCGAACCCCGCCGCCGTCGCGCCCGAGCTGGGCCGCGTGCGCGAGGGGCTCCGGCGCGAGGACCTCTTCACCGTCGTCCTCGAGCATTTCCAGACCGACACCGCCGACTACGCCGACTGGGTGCTCCCCGCGACGACCCAGCTCGAGCACTGGGACCTGCACACCTCGTACGGCCACCACTTCCTGACGCTCAACCGCCCCGCGATCGCGCCGGTCGGCGAGAGCCTCCCCAACAGCGAGATCTTCCGGCGGCTCGCCGCGCGCATGGGGCTCGACGACCCGGCCTTCCGTGACAGCGACCTCGACCTCATCGCCCAGGCGCTGCGCAGCGACGACCCGCGGCTGGAGGGCATCACCCTGGAGCGGCTGCTCGCCGAGGGATACGCGCGGCTCAACATCCCGCAGCCGTTCGCGCCGCACGCCGAGCCGCACCGGCTCGGGACGCCCACGGGCCGCATCCAGATCGAGGCGCCGGAGATGGAGCGACTGGGGCTCGACCCGCTACCGGCGTACACCCCGCCCGCGGAGCTGCCCGAGGAGGAGGAGACGGCCGACTTCCCGCTGATGCTGGTCTCACCGCCCGAGCACTGGTTCCTGAACTCGACCTTCGTGAACGTGCCCGCGCTGCGGAGGTCGGCCGGCGAGGTGCGGCTGCTGATCCACCCGGACGACGCGGCCGCGCGCGGGATCGAGAGCGGCGACCGGGTGCGCATCCACAACCGGCGCGGCGAGTTCACCGCGCCGGCCGAGGTGACGGAGGCGGTGCGGCCGGGGGTGGCGGCCTCTTACGGCGTGCGCTGGGTCCGCCTCTCGGAGGACGGCCACACGGTGAACGACACCACCTCGCAGCGCGAGACCGACATGGGCGGCGGCCCCGTCTTCTACGACAACGCGGTGGAGGTGGAGCGGGTGGTGGACGTGCTGGAGCGGCCTTCGCGCCGGGCTCGCGGCCAGGCGGCTGAAGTCGCGGCTGGAACCGCGGGAAGTCCGCCTTCGGGGACCGCGCACCCGAGCCCCGCGCCGGACCCGCAACACGGCGGCACGCCTGACCTTCTCCCGATCGCGGAGGGCGGCGCTCCTCTGGCCGCCGGGTGAGAACCCCCGTGCGGCATGCGCCGGAACCGGACGTAGCTGGAGTGAATCGACCGCTGCGCATCCTCTTCGTCTCCCATTCCCTACCGCTGCCGGACCAGCCGCTCTCCAACCTCGGCGGGATGCAGCGGCTGGCGCTGGAGACCCGCGCCTCGCTCGCCGCGCACCCCGGGGTGCAGCTCGGCGAGCTCGTGCTCGAGAGCTCGGCGCGGTGGACGGGCGCGCGCACGGCGCCGTTCCTGGCACGGCTCCTCTGGCGGCTCCCCCGGAAGGTGCGCGAGGACTCCATCGACGTGGTGCTCTTCTCGTCGATCGTCACCGCGTCGCTCGCGCCCGTGCTGCGGCCGCGGCTGGCGGGCACCGGCGCGCTCCTCGCCGCGACGCCGGTGGGTCGCGACCTCACCCTGCCCAACCCGCTCCACCAGCGGCTGGTGCCGCACGTCCTGCGCGCGCTCGACCTGGTGCTCCCCATCAGCCGGGCGACGGGAGAGGAGTGCCTCGCGCGCGGGCTGAGCCCGGAGCGGATGCGCATCGTCCCCTGCGGCGTGGACGTCGAGCGCTTCCCGCCCGTCGCCGACCGCGGCGCCGCGCGCCGGGAGCTGCTCGCCGCCCTCGCCGCCTCCGGCGAGCCCCCGCTCCCGCCCGACGCGCTCCTCCTCTGCAGCGTCGGGCGGCACCA
>DASSTO010000214.1:0-15515 GCA_035707865.1 Longimicrobiaceae bacterium
TCGCCGAGCGCCTGGCGCACGAGATCGAGGAGAGGAGCGGGAAGGAGACCCGCACCCTCGTGCTGGGGCACATCCAGCGCGGGGGCTCCCCCATCGCCTACGATCGCAACCTCGCCCTGCGCCTCGGCGCCGCCGCCGTGCAGGCGATCGAGTGCGGGGACTTCGGGAGCATGGTCGCGCTGCAGGGCAAGAGCATCCGCACCGTACCGCTGGGGGACGCCGTACGGAAACTGAAGCGTGTACCGGTGGACGGGGAGCTCATGCGGGCCGCGCGGCGCCTGGGCATCTGCTTCGGCGACGGACACGGTCCGTGACCCCGGGTCGAAGGCTCACCCGGTCGGTCCCACGCACCGCCCGCGCGGCCGAGCCGCCGGCTCCCGGCCCGCCGGAGCTACCGGCCCGGCGGGCCGATCAGTGGCCCCGCTTCGTGGTGATCAGCACCACTCCGTTGCCGCCGCGGCTGCCGTAGATCGCCGTCGCGCCCGCGTCCTTGAGCACCGTGACGCTCGCGATGTCGCCGGGGTTGAGGCCGATCAGCCCCTGGCCCGGCATCGTGCGGACCGGCACGCCGTCGACCACGTAGAGCGGGTCGCTCGGGCCGTAGATGGACGACTGGCCGCGGATCTGCACCGAGATCCCGCCGCTCGCCGTCCGGATCACCCGCACGCCCGCCACCCGGCCCTCCAGGGCGTCCTCGAGCCGCACCGCGTGCGACGCCTCGATCTCGTCGGCCCCGACCTGGTCGACCGAGCCGGTCAGGTCCGCCTTCGCCGCGGTCCCGTAGCCGATGTCCACCTTCTGCGCGGGCGTCGGTCCCGGCACGGGGCGCCCGGAGGAGCACGCGGCGAGCGCCGCGGCGATGCCGATCGCGCACGCGACGCGCAGCGCGGGAATGTATGACCGACGGATCATCTCTGCCTCCATCATCACCGGATCCACGAGTCAGGGTCGCCTGTCTGGCGGCCTGATCCATTTCTGCAATCGACAGTCCGTACACGGGTTATGGCGCCACGATCCGGGGCCGGGGCCGACGCTCCGCCCGGCCGCCGGGGGCGCGGCGGCCGGGCGCCCCTGGCGAGACCGCGGGAGATTGCCCATCCTACGCCTGTTCTCCCGCGCGCCGGTCGCCGTCCACACTTCGCACCGAACACCGCAACTGTTTGTACTCGTTCGAGATGCGAACCAGCCGACGTGCCACCTCCATCCAACGCTGAACTCCGCTGCTCATGACACTCCACAGGAAGTTGCGCTTCGGAATGGTGGGCGGAGGGCCGGGCGCCTTCATCGGCGAGGTGCACCGCCGCGCCGCCGAGCTGGACGGCCTCGCCGAGCTGGTGGCGGGCGCCTTCTCCTCCGACCCGGCGAAGTCCCGCGCGCGCGGGGAGGAGCTGCACCTGGACCCGGCACGGGTGTATGCCAGCTACCGGGAGATGGCGGAGCGCGAGGCCGCGCTCCCCGTCGGCGAGCGCATCGACTTCGTCTCGATCGTCACGCCGAACCACCTGCACCACGACGTGGCGCGCGCGTTCATCGAGCGGGGCTTCCACGTGATCTGCGACAAGCCGCTGACGACGACGCTCGCGGACGCGGAAGCGCTCTGCCGGCTGGTGGAGGAGAGCGGCGTGGTCTTCGCCGTGACGCACAACTACACCGGCTATCCGATGGTGAAGCAGGCGCGGGCGATGGTGGCGGCGGGCGAGCTCGGCGCCGTGCGGAAGGTGGTCGTGGAATACTCGCAGGGGTGGCTGGCGGCGCTGCTGGAGGAGACCGGCAACAAGCAGGCGGAGTGGAGGACGGACCCGGTGCGCGCCGGGGCGGGTGGCCTGGGCGACATCGGCACGCACGCGGAGAACCTCGCGCGCTACGTCACCGGGCTGTCGCTCGAGAGCCTGCTGGCGGACGTGGCGATCGTGGTGCAGGGCCGGCGGCTCGACGACGACTCGAACCTGCTGCTGCGCTACGACGGTGGGGCGCGGGGGGTGTTGATCTGCTCGCAGATCTCCGTGGGCGAGGCGAACCGGCTGACGCTGCGCGTGTACGGCGAGCAGGCGGGTCTCGAGTGGCACCAGCAGGAGCCGAACCACCTCGTCGTGCGGCGCAACGACGCGCCCGAGCGGGTGATGCAGCCCGCGACGCCCTATCTCGCCCCGGAGGCGCTGCGCGCGAGCCGCCTGCCGGCCGGCCACCCGGAGGCCTTCATCGAAGCGTTCGCCAACGTCTACGCGAACGCGATGCGCACCATCGCGGCCCGGATCGCGGGGGAGGATCCGGACCCGCTCGACCTCGACTTCCCCACCGTGCAGGACGGGGCGATCGGCGTGCACTTCATCCAGACGGCGCTGGAGAGCGGTCGGCAGCGGGCCTGGGTGGACGCGCGCTACGACCCGCCGGGGCGCTGACCTCCTTCTTCACTCCTCCAACCCGAGCGACGACATGCAACCCATCCACGTAGCCGTGATCGGCTCCGGCTTCATGGGCGCGGCGCACATCGACGCGCTGCGCCGCGTCCCGGGCGTGAGCGTCATCGCCATCGCCTCCGCGGACCGGCCCCGCGCGCAGGAGCTGGCGGACCACTACGCCATCCCGATCCTCTTCGACGACTGGCGCGAGATCCTGACCCACCCCGAGATCGCGGCGGTGCACGACTGTACCCCGAACGACCTGCACTTCGAGGTGAACCGGGCGCTGCTCGCGGCCGGGAAGCACGTGCTCTCGGAGAAGCCGCTGACGCGCACCTCCGCGGAGTCGGCGGAGCTGGTGCGGCTGGCCCGGGAAAAGGGGCTCGCGACGGCGATCAACTTCAACTACCGCGGCTACCCGCTCGTCCAGCAGGCGCGCGGGATGGTGCAGCGCGGCGAGCTCGGCCGTCCCTTCCTCGTCCACGGCCATTACCTGCAGGACTGGCTGCTCTACGACACCGACTACAACTGGCGCCTGGAATCGGGCATCGGCGGCGCGTCGCGCGCAGTGGCGGACATCGGCTCGCACTGGTTCGACCTCGTCCAGTTCGTCCTCGGCTCCCGCATCCGCCGCGTCTTCGCCAACCTCTACACCATCCACGAGACGCGGAAGAAGCCGGCCGTGGAGGTGGAGACGTACCGGGGCAAGGAGACCGGCGCGCCGCAGCAGTTCGAGGAGGTGCCGATCGACACGGAGGACGGCGGCTTCGTCCTGCTGGAGTTCGAGAACGGAGTTCGCGGTAGCCTGGTGATCTCGCAGGTGAGCGCCGGCCGGAAGAATCGCCAGTGGTTCGAGGTGGACGGCAGCCGGAGCGCGCTCTCGTGGGACCAGGAGGAGCCCAACCAGCTCTGGCTCGGCCACCGCGACGGCCCCAACCAGACCCTGATCAAGGACCCCTCGCTCCTCGACGCCAACGCCCGTGGCTACGCCCACTACCCGGGCGGCCACCCGGAGGGTTATCCCGACGGGCCGCGGAACCTCTTCCGCAACTTCTACCGCTACATCCGCGAGGGGAAGCGCCCGGGCCGCGACGCCGCCGACTTCCCCACCTTCGAGGACGGCCACTGGGAGGTGCGGATCGTCGAGGCCGTCCTGCGCAGCCACGCGCGCCAGGCGTGGGTGGACGTCGCGGAGGCGGCGCCCGAGGAGTTCACTCTCATCGCGAACCCGGAGGTCCGCCGTGGCTAGACCGATCACGCTCTTCACCGGCCAGTGGGCCGACCTGCCCCTGGAGGTGCTCGCCGAGAAGGCCGCCGCGTGGGGCTTCGACGGCCTCGAGCTCGCGTGCTGGGGCGACCACTTCGACGTCGAGCGCGCCCTGTCGGAGGACGGCTACTGCGAGGGCCGCCGCGAGTTGCTCGCGCGCCACGGGCTGGGCGTCTGGGCGATCAGCAACCATCTGGTCGGGCAGGCCGTCTGCGACCCGATCGACGCGCGCCACCAGAGCATCGTCCCGCCGCGCGTGTGGGGCGACGGCGAGCCGGAGGGCGTGCGCCAGCGCGCCGCCGAGGAGATGAAGAAGACCGCCCGCGCCGCGGCCCGCCTCGGCGTGTCGGTGGTGAACGGCTTCACGGGCTCCTCCATCTGGCACCTGCTCTACAGCTTCCCGCCGGTCCCGCCCGGGTGGATCGACCGGGGCTACGAGGACTTCGCCCGGCGCTTCAACCCCATCCTCGACGTCTTCGACGAGGTGGGCGTACGCTTCGCCCTCGAGGTGCACCCCACGGAGATCGCCTTCGATCTCTCCTCGGCCGAGCGCGCGCTCGACGCCGTCGGCCGCAGGGAGGCCTTCGGCTTCAACTACGACCCCAGCCACCTCGGCTACCAGGGGGTGGACTACGTCGGCTTCATCGAGCGCTTCGCCGACCGGATCTACCACGCGCACATGAAGGACGTCTGGTGGTCCGACGTCCCGCGCCCCTCGGGGGTCTTCGGCGGGCACCTCGAGTTCGGTCACCGCGACCGCTACTGGGACTTCCGCTCGCTCGGCCGCGGCCGCGTCGACTTCGAGGAGATCATCCGCGCCCTCAACCGCGTCGGCTACCAGGGCCCGCTCTCCATCGAGTGGGAGGACATCGGCATGGACCGCGAGCACGGCGCCGCCGAGGCGTGCGAGTTCATCCGCGCGGTGGATTTCCCGCCGTCGACGCTGGCGTTCGACGCGGCGTTCGAACGGAAGTAGCCAGAAGCCGTTGTTCTGGCTTCCGACTACCGGCTTCCGACTTCCGTACTGCTATGCCAATGAACACCATCCCTTCCCCCCGGGCCGCCCCCGGCCTGGTCGACGAGTACTTCATCGAGAACCGCACGCGGCTGCTGGAGATCGCGGCGTACCTCGACCGGCTGGACCGGGCGGGCGGGGCGTGCGCGGACTTCCGGATGCGCGCCTTCGGCGAGGCGCTCCAGGTGCTCGCCGGCGACGAGCCGGAGCGGCTGCGGCGCATCCAGATGATCTTCAGCGACCCCACCACCGAGCCGCTGGCCGAGCTCGACCAGAAGAGCGCGCGCGGGGCGTACGACCGCTGGAAGGAGAAGTAGAGAGCGATGGAGTACATCGACCTGCACGCGCACATGGTGTCGCGCACGACGGACGACTACCAGCAGATGGCGCTCACCGGCTGCCGCGCCGTGACCGAGCCCGCGTTCTGGCCGGGGTGGGACCGCAGCAGCGCGGACGGCTTCGACGACTATTTCCGCCAGCTCACCGACTTCGAGCCGAAGCGCGCGGCGCAGTACGGCGTCCAGCACTACTGCTGGCTCTGCCTGAACCCGAAGGAGGGTGAGGACCGGGCGCTGGCGAAGGAGGTGCTCGCGCGCATCCCCAAGTACCTGGGTGCGCCGAACGTGCTGGGGATCGGCGAGATCGGCACCAACCGCAACACGCGGAACGAGCTCGCGACCTTCCACGACCACGTCCGGCTCGCTCTGGAGCACGGCACGCTCATCCACATCCACACGCCCCACCTGGAGGACAAGTACAAGGGGACGAAGCTGATCGTGGATGCACTGCTCCAGTACCCCGAGCTGGACCCGGGGCGGGTGATGATCGACCACGCGGAGGAGCACACGCTGCCGATGATCCTGGAGCACGGCTTCTGGACGGGCCTGACGCTCTACCCGCAGACCAAGGTCTCGCCCGAGAGAGCGATCGACATGATCGAGGTGCACGGGCCGGAGCGGATCTGCGTGGCGAGCGCGTGCGACTGGGGCCCGAGCGTACCGACGGCCGTGCCGCAGTTCGCCCTGGCGATGCGCAGGCGCGGGCACGACGAGGCGCTCATCCGCCGCGTCGTCTTCGAGAACCCCGCGGCCTTCCTCGGCCAGTCGCCAAACTTCCGGCTGGGCGCCGCATGACGCGGAGGACCGTCGTCCTGAACGTCGTCGGGCTCACGCCCGAGCTGATCGGGGAGCACACGCCCAACCTGCAGGCGTTCGCGAAGCGCGGCGCGATGCGGCCGCTGGAGACGGTGCTGCCCGCCGTCACCTGCTCGGTGCACGCCACCTTCACCACGGGGCTCACCCCCGGCGGCCACGGGGCGGTGGCCAACGGCTGGTACTTCCGCGACCTCTCGGAGGTCTGGCTCTGGCGGCAGTCCAACCACCTGGTGCAGGGCGAGAAGGTCTGGGAGGCGGCGAAGAAGCGCGACCCCGATTTCACCAGCGCGCAGCTCTTCTGGTGGTACAACATGTACGCCTCGGTGGATTACTCCGCCACGCCGCGGCCGCTCTACCCCGCCGACGGCCGCAAGCTGCCGGACATCTATGCCGAGCCGCCCGAGCTGCACGACGAGCTGACCGGGCGGCTCGGGCCCTTCCCGCTCTTCAACTTCTGGGGTCCGAACGCCAACCTGAAGTCCAGCCGGTGGATCGCCGACAGCGCGCTGCACGTCTACAACACCCGCAAGCCGCAGCTCACGCTCGTCTACCTGCCGCACATGGACTACGACCTGCAGCGGCTCGGCCCCCACGACCCGGCGATCGCGCGGGACCTGCGGGAGATCGACGCCGTCTGTGGCGAGCTGATCGAGCGCTTCGAGAAGGACGGCGCCCGGGTGATCGTCCTCTCCGAGTACGGGATCACGCCGGTCTCGGGCGCGGTGGAGATCAACCGCGTGCTGCGGCGCGCGGGGCTGGTCCGCATCAAGCCGGAGCTGGGTCGTGAGATGCTGGACGCGGGCGCCTCCGAGGCCTTCGCCGTCGCCGACCACCAGGTGGCCCACGTCTACGTGAAGAACCCCGGGCGCATCGCCGAGGTGAAGCTGCTCCTGGAGTCGGTGGACGGCATCGAGCGGGTGCTCGACGAGGAGGGCAAGCGCGCGCACGGGCTCGACCACCCCCGCGCCGGCGACCTGGTCGCGATCTCGGACGCCGATCGCTGGTTCTCCTACTATTTCTGGCTCGACGACGAGAAGGCGCCCGACTACGCGCGCACCGTCGACATCCACCGCAAGCCCGGCTACGACCCGGTGGAGCTCTTCGTCGACCCGGAGATCCGCGCGCCCCTGCTCAAGGTCGGCTGGACGGTGGCGAAGAAGAAGATGGGCTTCCGCTATCTCATGGACGTGATCCCGCTCGACAACTCGCTCGTGAAGGGCTCGCACGGTCGCCTCACCGACCGCCCCGAGGCCGGGCCGCTGCTGATGACGAACGCGCCCGGGCTGCTCCCCGCTGGCCCCATGCGTGCGACGGGGGTCAAGGACCTGATCCTGGACCACCTCTTCCACGACTGAGCCATGCGTCTGGCCTTCAGCTCCAACGCCTTCGTCAACACCACGCTGGAAGCCGCCGTCGAGGCGATCGCGACGGCGGGGTACGGGGGCATCGAGATCCTCTGCGACCGCCCGCACGCGGTGCCCGGCACGCTCTCGCCCGAGCAGAGGCGCGCCATTCCGGAGGCCGTCCACGGGGCGGGGCTGGAGATCTCGAACCTGAACGCATTCCCGACGTGGTTCATGGGCGACACCTACCACCCGAGCTGGATCGTGCCGGGGGAGGCGCAGAAGCGCATCGACCACACCCGCCGCGCCCTGGAGCTGGCGGGCGAGTGGGGCGTCCCGCACGTCTCCACCTCGCCGGGCGGCCCGCTCGACGAGGGAATGGACCGCGAGGAGTCGCTCGACCTCTTCCAGCACGGCCTGGAGTCGCTCTACCCCGACTGCCGCCGCACGGGGGTGAAGATCCTCGTCGAGCCCGAGCCGCTTCTGCTCATCGAGACCTCGCAGCAGTTCCTGGACTTCGCCGAACGGCTCGACCCGGAGTGCGTGGGCCTCAATTTCGACGTCGGCCACTTCTTCTGCGTCGGCGAGGACCCCGCCGCTCTCGTGCCCGAGCTCGCGCGCTGGACCGGGCACTACCACCTCGAGGACATCCACGAGAACCGCTTCCACCACCACCTCGTCCCCGGCAAGGGCGCCATCGACATCGCCTCCGTTCTGCGCGCCATCGAGACCACCGGCTACGACGGCTGGGTGACGGTCGAGGTCTACCCCCGCGCCGACGCACCGGCGGAAGCGGCGGAGGAGAGCATGCGTTACCTGCAAGGGAGAATGGAGAATTGAGGATGGAGAACGACGGCCTTCCGTTTTCCATTCTCCCTTCTCCATTCTCCATTCGTGCCTATCTCCGCCTGGTCCGCGCGCCCGCGGTCTTCTCCGCGCTCGCGGACCCGCTGGCGGGGATGCTGATCGCGCGCGGCGGACTGGCGCCCGCGCGCGCGGCGGCCGTGGCGGCGTCGGCGGCGTCGCTCTATCTGGCGGGGATGGCGCTCAACGACGTGGCCGACAGGGCGGAGGACGCGCGCGAGCGACCCGGGCGGCCCATCCCCTCGGGCGCGGTGAGCGTGACGGCAGCGGCCGGAGTGGGCTCGGCGCTGCTCGCGGCCGGGGTGCTCGCGGCGCGCGGGGCGGGGGCGGGCGCGGTGGGCGCCGCGCTCGCCGGGAGCGTGCTGGCGTACGATTCCCCGCTCAAGCGCACGGCGCTCGGGCCGGCGGCGATGGGGGCGTGCCGCTCTCTCTCGCTGCTGATGGGCGCGCGGGCCGGCGCGGGGCGCGGGGGCGTGGCGCGGGCGCTCCCCGGCGCGCTCGCGCTCGGCGCCTACGTGGCGGGGCTCACGGTGGTGGCGCGCGGCGAGACGGCGGAGGGCGGCCGCGAGCACGCGGCGCCCGGACTGGAGATCGCGGCCGCGGCGCTTCTCGGGGCGGCGGCGCTGGGCGGCCGCCGGGCGCTCCCGTGGGTCGCGGCCGTCGCCGCGCTCGCCGGACCGGCGGCCCTGCGCGCCGCGCGCGACCCCTCGCCCGCGAGCACGGGCGCCGCGGTGGGCTCGATGATCCGCGCCATTCCCGCGCTGGACGCGGCGCTCGCCGCGCCCCGCTCCCCGCTGCGCGCAGCCGCCGTCGCGCTCCCGCTCCTCGCGCTCGTGCGCTGGGGCCGCAAGCTCATCCCCATCTCCTGACATGCGCCTCGGCTACAACACCAACGGCTTCGCCCACCACTCGCTCGACGACGCGCTCGTCATCCTGGCCGAGCTGGGCTACCGCGCGGCCGCCATCACGCCGGACGTCCACCACCTCCCGCCCTCCACCCCGGCGACGCGGCTCCGCGCGGTGCGCCGGCGGCTGGAGGAGCTCGACCTCGCCCCGGTCGTGGAGACCGGCGCCCGCTTCGTCCTCGACCCCCGCCGGAAGCACCGGCCCAACCTCCTCGACGCCGACGCCGCGGCGCGGCGTGTCCGCCTGGACTTCCTCACCCGCTGCGCGGAGATCGCCGCCGGGATCGGCGCGCCCCTCGTCTCCATCTGGGCCGGCGTGCTGCCGCCCGACACGCCGGAGGCCGACGCGTGGACCCACCTGACGGACGGCGTGGCCGAGCTCTGCCGCCGCGCGGCGGCGCTCGGGGTGCGCGTGGCCTTCGAGCCCGAGCCGGGCATGTTCGTCGAGAGCCTGGAACAGTGGGCCCGGCTCCGCGCCGCCGTCGACAGCCCCGCGCTCGGCCTGACTCTCGACGTGGGTCACGTGCCGTGCACCGAGTCGATCCCGCCCGCCGAGGCCATCCGCCGCCACGGCTCCGAGCTGCTCAACGTCCACCTGGACGACGTGCGCGGCGGCGTCCACGACCACCTGCAGATCGGCGAGGGCGAGATCGACTGGGGAGCGACGCTCGCCGCGCTCCGGGACGCGCGCTTCGAGGGAGTCGCTTCCGTCGAGCTCTCGCGCCACTCCCATGCGGCGCCGGAGGCCGCTCGGACGGCGCTGGAGCGGCTGCGATCGTACCTGGCCCCTTGACCTTCCCGCGCGCGCGCGGCAGTTTGCTCAGACCGAGGACAAACGCGACAGGCGCCAGCCCGGGCCGCGCGCCGAGCTTCCGCCCGCCGGTCCCCGTCGGCGCGGCCCCTCCCCAACGACAGAGCCCGTGCGGAAGATCAACACACGGCACTTCCACCGTGCGACGCGCACGACGCCCCGCGAGATCAATCGCCAGATCGTCCTGAACCTGGTGCGCGACCACCAGCCGATCTCGCGCGCCGACCTGGCGCGGCGGATGGACGTGGGTCGCGGCATGGTGACGTCGCTCGTGAACGAGCTGCTGGCCGAAGGGGAGCTGCGGGAGGGCGAGACCGCCAACGTGCCGCGCGGCCGGAAGCCCAAACTCCTGCACATCCGCTCGCACGACCGTCTGGTCTTCGCGGTCGACATCCGCTTCACGCGCACCTACCTGATGCTCTGCGACTTCGACGGCCGGGAGCACGCCGTCGAGTCGCTGGAGACGGACTTCGACCCCGGCACGCTGGTGCCCGAGCTCGCCGAGCGGATCGAGCGCCTGCTGCGGGTACACGGCGCGGGGTGCAGCTGCGAGGGGATCGGGCTGGTGGTGCCGGGGCCGGTCGCGCGCGGGACGGGCCGCGTGCTGCACGCGCCGCAGATGGGTTGGCACGACATCGACGTGCGCGCCGCGCTGGAGGCCGCGACGGGGCTTCCCGTCTACATCGAGAACGACTCGACCGCCTGCGCGCTGGCGGAGGTGTGGCTCAACCCGCACCGCAGCAACACCGTCGAGAGCTTCGTCTATCTCACGGTGGCGGAAGGCGTCGGCTCGGGCATCATGGTGAACGGCGAGGTCGTGCGCGGCCACGGCGACATGGCGGGCGAGTTCGGCCATGTCCCGCTCAACTTCGAGGGCCCGCGCTGCCTCTGCGGCGCGCGCGGCTGCTGGGAGGCGTACGCCTCCGACCTGGCGACGCTCGCCCGCTACACCGGCCTGGAGCTCGCCGACCCCACCGCGCGCGAGCAGCTGCGCGCCAGCCAGCTCACCGTCGCCGGGCTCGTGCAGCGCGCCCGCGGCGGCGACACCCGTGCGCTCGAGACCCTGGAGGCCACCGGCCACTACCTCGGGATCGGCCTCTCGCTGGTGATCAACGCCATCAACCCGGCGCGCGTGATCCTCGACGGCCAGATCGCTACCGGCTGGGACCTGGTGGAGCCGCCCATGCGCCGCGCCCTCGCCGCGCACACCCTCACCGTCGAAGCCGCCAACACTCCCGTGATCCTGGAAACCGGCGGAATCCACCCGCGCCTGCGCGGCGCCGCCGCGCTCGTCGTCGCGCCCGTCTTCGCCGCGCCGATCGTCGCCTGACGCGCCCTCGGCCCACCCCCCCACCCGTTCCGAGGCTCCCATGCACAGCCGCTCTCCCGTCCCGACCGCTCACTCCCTGCCCCCCATCCTCTGCGCCGCGCTCGTCGCCGCGGGCCTCTGCGCCGCGGGCCCGGCGCACGCCCAATCGTCCAGCCAGCCGTCGACCGGCGGATGGGAGGTGCTCTTCGACGGAGGGGGTCTGAGCCACTGGCGCGGCTTCCAGCGCAGCGCCGTGCCGAGCGCCTGGAGCGTGAAGGACGGCGCGATCACCCTCGATCCCACCAAGGCGGACGCCACCGATCTGATCACCCGCGAGGAGTACGGGGACTTCGACCTGGAGCTGGAGTGGAAGATCGCGCCGGGGGGGAACAGCGGCATCATCTATCGCTCCACGGAGGACCAGCAGTACCCCTGGCTCACCGGGCCGGAGATGCAGGTGCTGGACAACGCCCGGGCAGAGGACAACAAGCTGCCCAGTCACCTCGCCGGCGCCCTCTACGACCTCGTGCCGGTCTCGGCGAGCATCGCGCATCCCGCGGGTGAGTGGAACCGCGCGCGCATCCGCGTGCAGGGTCACCATATCCAGCAGTGGCTCAACGGGGTGAAGACGGCCGACGTGGTGATCGGCAGCCCCGCGTGGAAGCAGATGCTGGCGAAGAGCAAGTTCATCAAGATGCCCGCCTTCGCCACCAGGCCGCGGGGGCACATCGTGCTGCAGAACCACGGGGCGGTCGTCGCTTTCCGGAACATCCGGGTGAAGCGGCTCGACGCCGGGCAGTAGAGGAGTCACGATGCCAGAGCATACCCGGGCGGAGGCGTTCGACGTCTGCATCGTGGGCTCCGGCGCGGGCGGCGGAATGACCGCCTACGCGCTGACGCAGGCGGGGGCGCGGGTGGTGATGCTGGAGGCGGGGCCGGAGTGGTACAGCACGCGCGACTCGGCGATGCTGAAGTGGCCGTACCAATCGCCGCGGCGGGGGGCGCCGACGCGGGAGCGGCCCTTCGGGGAGTTCGACGGGTGCATCGGCGGATGGGACATCGAGGGGGAGCCGTACACGGTGGCGGAGGGGCAGCGCTTCGACTGGTGGCGCGGGCGGATGCTCGGAGGGCGGACGAACCACTGGGGGCGGATCTCGCTGCGCTTCGGCCCCGACGACTTCCGGCGGAAGAGCATCGACGGTCTGGGCGACGACTGGCCGATCGGCTACGACGACGTGAAGCCGTACTACGACCGGATCGACCGGCTCATCGGGCTCTTCGGGAGCCAGGAGAACCTCCCGAACGAGCCGAACGGGATCTTCCTTCCGCCGCCGCGGCCGCGCTGCTACGAGCTACTGATGAAACAGGCGGCGGACCGGCTGGGGGTGACGATGATCCCCTCGCGGCTCTCGATCCTCACGAAGCCGCTGAACGGTCGCACCTCGTGCCACTACTGCGGGCAGTGCGGGCGCGGGTGCGGAGTGAACGCCAACTTCTCCAGCCCGGGGGTGCTAATCGCGCCGGCGCTGCAGACGGGCAAGCTGACGCTGCGGACGAACGCGATGGTCCGGGAGGTGACGGTGGGCCCGGACGGGCGGGCGACCGGGGTGAGCTACGTGGACAAGAGCACGGGGCGCGAGGAGGCGGTGCGGGCGCGGGTGGTGGTCCTGGCGGCGAGCGCCTGCTCCTCGGCGCGCATCCTCCTGAACTCCAGGTCGTCGCGCTTCCCGCAGGGGCTGGCGAACTCCAGCGGGGTGGTGGGGAAGTACCTCACCGACACCACGGGTACGGACGTGATGGGCTTCATCCCGAAGATGATGGACCACGTGCCGCACAACGAGGACGGGGTCGGGGGGATGCACCTCTACATGCCCTGGTGGCTGGACAACGCCAAGCTGGACTTCCCGCGCGGCTACCACATCGAGCCGTGGGGCGGCCTGGGGGTGCCGGCCTACGGCTTCATGGGGGGAATCCAGCGGTACCCGGGCGGCGGGGGGTACGGGAAGCAGCTCAAGGACGAGTATCGCCGCTACTACGGGGCGACCGTGGGCTTCTCCGGGCGCGGGGAGATGATCCCGAACGAGGACTCCTACTGCGAGATCGACCCCGACGTGGTGGACCAGTGGGGCATCCCGGTGCTGCGCTTCCACTGGAAGTGGAGCGACCACGAGTACAACCAGTCGAAGCACATGCAGGAGACCTTCCGGGCGCTGATCCACGAGATGGGCGGGGAGCCCTTCTCGCCGATGCCGACGAAGGAGGAGGGATACGCGCTGGCGCCGGGCGGGAGGATCATCCACGAACTGGGGACGACGCGCATGGGGAGCGACCCCTCGCGCTCGGTGCTGAACGCCAACTGCCAGGCGCACGACGTGAAGAACCTCTTCGTCGCCGACGGCGGGCCGTTCGTCTCCCAGGCCAACAAGAACCCCACCTGGACGATCCTGGCGCTCGCCTGGAGGACGGCGGACTACATCACCGACCAGCAGAAGAAGGGGGCCCTGTGAGCGAGATGAACCGTCGGGAAGCGCTGGCGCTGCTGGCCCTCGCCCCGCTGGGCACCCTGGCCGTGGGCCGGACCGGCGCGGCCGTTCCCGCGCCGCCGATCGCCGCGCCGCGCCGCGCACCGGCGGCGGGCCCCCTCTTCTTCACGCCGCAGGAGCTCGCCACGGTCACCGTACTGGCCGACCTGGTGATTCCGGCCGACGAACGCTCGGGGAGCGCCAGTCAGGCCGGGGTGCCGGAATACGTCGACTACATGCTCCACGACTCCGGCGACGAGCGCGCGCAGACCGAGATGCGCGGCGGCCTGGCGTGGCTGGACGCCGAGAGCCGCAGGCGCCACGGAGCGGCGTTCACCGCGGTGACCGGTGCACAGCAGGCGGCCATTCTCGACGACATCGCGTGGCCCGACAAGGCGGACCCGAGGCTGAGCCAGGGCGTGGCCTTCTTCAGCCGCTTCCGCGACATGGTGGCGTCGGGCTTCTGGTCCAGCAGGACGGGCGTGGAGGACCTGCGCTACCGCGGCAACACGGTCGTCCCGGTCTGGACCGGCTGCCCGCCGGAGGCGCTGGCGAAGCTGGGAGTGAGCTACGACTGAGGCGCCTCTCGGCGCCTCAGTTCTCTACTTCGCCGGCTTCTTCCCCCCGTCCTTCTTCGCGAGCGCCTTCAGCTCGTCCGCGCTCCATGGCTTCGTGCGCGACGCCGTGGCGGCGCGGATCTTCGCCACGTCCGCCTCCGTCACCGCCGAGGCGCTGTTGCCGAAGTTGCTGCGCACGTAGGTGAGCACCGCGGCGATCTCGGAGTCGCTCAGCGCCTGGCCCCACGGCGGCATCGTCCCCGAGAAGTAATCGCCCTTCACCTCCAGGTCGCCCTCCAGACCGTGCAGGACGATACGGATGACCTGGTCCTTGTCGCCATTCACCCATTCGCTCCCCGCGAGCGGCGGGTACATTCCCGGCACTCCCTGCGCGTTCGCCTGGTGGCAGGCGCTGCAGCGCGTGGAGAAGACTTCCTTCCCCGCATCCTGCGCCGCCCCGGTGGCGGGAATCGCCAGGAGCACCGCGGCGGCGAGGGCGCACGAGAGGATGATGCTCTGCTTCACTGCGGGTCCTCCTGTGGAAAGCTATCGGCTATCGGCTATCGGCCATCGGCTATCGGCTACCAGTCAAAGCGGTAACTGATAGCTGATAGCTGCTGTTCCTGTCACCCCACTACCCCGCCGGTCGTTCCATCACTGCTTCGCCACCGGCGCCGCCGACCCCTGGGCGCCGGATCCTGAATCCTGAACCCAGCAGTATCGCGTGACCTTGGCGTTGCTCGGGTCGGCGGGGCGCCAGAAGCCGTCGAACTCGGCGACGATGATGCACCCCTGCGGGCCCACGGTCATCGAGATGGGCTCGGTGTTGTCGAGCAGGTCGAAGGTCTTGATGTTCGCGAGCCGCGTCGCGTCGATCTTGAACTGCCTCCCGTCGGTACGCACGCTCGACGCCGTGTCGCTCTCGAAGACGCCGTTCGTCACGTCCGCGTACTTGATCCAGTGCCGCGACCAGTCGCCGATCACCAGCTTGCCCTGCAGTTGCGGGAAGGCGTACTTGCCGGTGGAGCGGTAGAACGGCCCGCCGAGCGCCGAGCGGCTGCCGGTGGCGTAGGTGTACCCCCAGGTGGGCGGCCGGTAGTTCGGGATCATCGCCGGCGTCCACTCGTTGTAGAAGAGCCGCCCGTTGGCGCGCGGCCACCCGAAGTTCTCCCCGCCCTGCGAGACGTCGTACCAGTCGTAGGTGGTCTGCTCGTCGGGGCCGACGATACCGATGAAGAGGCGCTTCGTCGGTGCGTCCCACTTGATGCGGTAGGGGTTGCGCAGCCCGTACGCCCAGATCTCCCAGCGCACGCCCGGCTGCCCGAAGAAGGGGTTGTCGTGCGGGATGCTGCCGTCCTTGTTGATGCGC
>DASSTO010000215.1:0-7196 GCA_035707865.1 Longimicrobiaceae bacterium
GAGCGCCAGCGCCGGTGACGGCGAGCACAGACGAATGAACAGGGGGCCGAGTGCGCGCACTCGGCCCCCTCTCGCACCCGGACATCCACCGGCCCGGCTCTACTTCATGGATTGAAGCACGATGCTCACCGGCTGGCCGGCGATGTCCTGCTTCACGACGACGTGCGGCGCGTCCCGCCTCACCCACAGCGTCCCGCTCTGCGGGCCCGCGGCCATCTCCACCCTGTAAGCCTGAAAGGTCCCGGCCGGAACCGTGACCGACTCGGTACCGGTGACCTTGAAGCTGGCGGTCATGGGAGAGCCGCTCTGGGGGCTGAAGACGGGGATCGAGATCGTCTTGCCCGGCGCGAGGTCGGCGACGGCGAGGGCGATCTCGTCCATGCCGTTGAAGAGCGTGCCCTTCGGCACCGTGGCGTCGATCGTCTTCTCTCCGCCCATCTGCGCGGGCATCTTGACCGTGCCCGTCACCTTCCCGTCGGCGTACTGCAGTTGGGAGCCCATCTGCATGGCCCCCTGCTGCACCGAGGTGGTGGCGGAGACCGGGGTGAGGTCGTTGGTGAAGTGGACCTCGGAGTGCTGCTTCACCGGGCCCACCTGGACGTCGCTCGTGGACACCCAGCCGGACCCCTCGCGCGCGAGCGAGCCCGTCGCCGTCCCCATCGCGTTCCCGTTCACCAGCACCTGGTAGGTGCGCGTCGACGGCTGGAGGTCCGCCGCGCTGAAGCTCTCGGTCGACGCCTTCACCTCGAGATCCGACGGCTGGATGGGGTTGCCCTCGACGTCGGAGAGGACGATGGGGGCGATCCCCTGGAGCTTCGGGTAGAGCGCCGTCGCATCGCCCACGACGACGATCACCGCGGAGTCGGGCCGCACGTACTCGCGGGCGACGCGCTGCACGTCCGCGACGGTCACCGCCTGGATGCTGTCACGGTAGCCCGTGAGCGCGGAGACGGGCAGGCCCAGCAGACGGGTCTGCGCGACCTGGGACGCGATCTGCCCCGCCGTCTGGATCCGCAGCGGGAAGGAGCCGATCAGGTAGCTCTTCGCCGCGCTCAGCTCCTGCGCGGAGACCGGCTCCTGGCCGAGGCGATGGAGCTGGTGGATCAGCTCGACGAGCGCGCTGTCGGTGGCCGCCGTGCGCACCTCCGTGTTGGCGACGAAGTACCCGAGGTGCTCGGGGCGGGTGACGTCCGAGTAGGCCCCGTACGTCCAGCCGTGCTGCTCGCGGAGGATGGAGAAGAGTCGCGAGTCCGTGCCTCCGCCCAGGATCTGGTTCATCACCTCGAGCGGATAGTAGTCCGGATTGTCGGGGCGGATCGCCACGTCGCCGACGAGGATGTTCGACTGCACCGAGCCCGGGCGGTTCACGAGGTAGAGATGGGTGCCCGCCTGGGCCGGTGGCTGAACGAACGCCGCGTCCGGCACGCCGCTGCCCTTCCACGCGCCGAACTCCTTCTCGACGAGCGAGCGGACCGCCGAGGGGTCCACGTCGCCCGAGACGACCAGGAGCGCGTTGCCGGCCTTGAAGTACCGGTCGTGGAAGTTCGTGAGGTCGGAGCGGCCGATCGCCTTCAGGGTGGCCGGGAGCGGCTCGCGGCTGTACGGGTTGGCCTCGCCGTAGATCTCCCGGATGAAGCGGCGGTGCGCCACGTCCGCCGGCTGCGCCATCGACGCCTGCAACGCGGAGAGCGCCTGCGTCCGCGCGATCTCGATCTCCGACGCCGGGAAGGTCGGGTGGAGGGCGACGTCGCTGACGAGCGTGAGCGCGAGCGGGAGCTGGTCCGCCAGCACGCCGGAGGTGATCGCCAGGTAGTCGTTGGTGGCGGAGGCGCTGAGGTCGCCGCCGACGCCTTCGATCGTCGTCGCGATCTGCTTCGCCGTGCGGGTGGTCGTGCCCTGCGTGAGCACGGCGGCCTCCATCGAGGCGAGCCCCAGCTTGGCGGTTGGGTCGGCGGCCGAGCCGGTCTCGACGTAGAGGTTGACGTTCGCCACCGGCGCGTCGTGCTTCTGCACCACGATGAGCCGCAGCCCGTTCGGCAGCACGGTCTCCTCGAAGGGCGGGAAGCTCAGCGGCTTCGCGGGCAACGGGGGTGGCGGGCTCTGCCGCGCAGGCGTCGTGGTGTCGGCGGCGACAGCCGCGACAGCCGGGGTAGCCGGGGTAGCCGCCGCGGCCTGCGGCTCGGGGGCGGCGGCGGGCGGGGCACCGCCGCCGCAGGCGGCCGCCGCACCCAGGAGGGCCACCGGCAGGCTCGCGAGAATCTGTCTCAGCTTCATCGCTCTACTCCTTCCCGGCCGCCGCCGGCGGCTGATCGATGATGGTCGCCCGGTTCTGCGGCGCCAGGTACTGGTCGGCTACGCGCTTGATGTCGTCCAGCGTGACGGCCATCGTCTTCTCGAGGTTGGTGCGGATCGCGCCGGGATCGCCGTAGAAGAGGTTGGCCTCCTGCAGCGCCTCCGCCTTCCCGAACGCCGTCTGCAAACCCCGCACGGTCTCCGCGCGCGCCTGGTTCTTCGCCTTCTCCAGCTCCGCCGCCGTCACGCCGTCCTTGCGTACCTTCGCGATCTCGTCGTCCAGGAGCGCCTGGATGCGGTCGATGCCGACACCCTGGTTCGCGACGGCCCCGATCACGAAGATCCCGGGGCCGCGACGGAAATCGGGGAAGCTGAAGCTCTCCAGCGCGGCCTTCTCCTGCCGCACCAGCCGCTCGTGCAGTCGCGAGCTCTCACCGCCCGCGAGGATCGAGGCGAGGAGCTGCAGCGGGTAGACGTCGGAGCTGCCAGCCGCCGGCATGCCGTAGGAATAGAGGACGGCGGGCAGGTTCGCGTTCTTGTCCGCGATCGTGTCGGTCACGGGCAGGCCCGTGAACGGCTGATCGCAGCTCACCGCCGGGACGGGGCCGCCGCGCGGGATGCTCCCGTAGTACTGCTCGATCATCTGCTTCACCTGCGCCGGGTCGAAGTCGCCCGTGACGGTGAGCGTGGCGTTGTCCGGCGCGTAGTAGGTGGCGAAGAACTGCTTGACGTCCTGGACCTGCGCGGCGTTCAGGTCGGCCATCGAGCCGATCGTGGTGTGGCCGTAGGAGAAGCACGTCGCCGTGTCGTACGGGATCTCCGAGAGGGCGGCGTTGACCGCCGCGGCGTACGGCTGGTTGTCGATCCGCATGCGCTTCTCCTCCTTCACCACCTCGCGCTGGTTGTCCAGGTTCGTCTGGTTGACGGCGAGCGAGCGCATCCGGTCGGCCTCGAGCCAGAGCCCGAGGTTGACGCGGTTGGCGGGGAGAGTCTCGAAGTAGTTGGTGCGGTCGTCGGTGGTCGAGCCGTTCATGCTCCCGCCGGCGCGCTGGACGAGCTGCATGTGCTCGCCCTTGGCGACGTTCTGCGAGCCCTGGAACATCATGTGCTCGAAGAGGTGAGCGAAGCCGGTGCGGCCGGGCCGCTCGTTCGCCGAGCCGACGTGGTACCAAACGTCCACGGCGACCACGGGGACGGAGTGGTCGGGAGAAAGGATGACCTGCAGACCGTTGTCGAGCCGGTACTGCTCGAACGGGACCTCGCCGATGGGGCTGCTCCCCTGGGCCCACGCGGGCGGCGCGGCGATCAGGAGGAGGGCGGCGAGGAGGGGTCCAGTACGGCTGAGTCGCATGGATCGACCTCCGCTGAAGTGGGGAATGCTCCGGCCCGGCGCCCTGCGGCCGCGGCCCGGTTTTCAGACAGTCTGGGGGGACGGCGAGCGGCGCACAAGGACCGCGACGCCGCGCTCGGGCCGCGGGGGCCACGGAGCCTAATGCGGGGATCCCCGGTCACGCTCCAGCGGCCCGCCTCACCCGATCCCCGCCCCCTCCAGCACCGAGGTGAGATAGCGGCCGGTGAGGCTCCCGGGTACCTCCGCGACCTGCTCGGGCGTGCCCGTCGCCACCACGCGCCCTCCCTCCGGCCCCGCGCCGGGCCCCAGGTCGATCACCCAGTCGGCCGTCTTGATCACGTCGAGGTTGTGCTCGATGAGGAGGACGGTATTGCCCGCGTCCACCAGGTCGTCCAGGACGCGCAGGAGCTGGCGGATGTCGTCGAGGTGCAGCCCGGTCGTGGGCTCGTCGAGGATGTAGAGCTTGTTGCCGCCCCGTCGCGCGCCGAGCGCGAGCTCACGCGCGATCTTGATCCGCTGCGCCTCGCCGCCCGAGAGCGTGGGCGCGGGCTGGCCCAGGCGCAGGTAGCCGAGCCCCACCTGCTGCAGCTGCCAGAGCGCCTGGCCGAGGCGATCCTCGTGCAGGAAGAAGCGGATCGCCTCGTCCACCGTCAGCTCCAGCACGTCGGCGATCGACCTGCCGTGGTACTTCACCTCCAGCACCTCGGGCCTGAAGCGCTTCCCGCCGCAGACCTCGCAGGGCACGAAGATGTCCGCCATGAAGACCATCTCCACCTGCACCTGGCCCTCGCCCTTGCACGCCTCGCAGCGCCCGCCCGCGACGTTGAACGAGAAGTACCCGGCGGAGTAGCCGCGCTTCTTCGACTCCGGCAGCGAAGCGAAGACGCGCCGCACCTCGTCGTACGCCTTGATGTAGGTGACCGGGTTCGAGCGCGGCGTGCGCCCGATCGGCGACTGGTCCACGAGCACCACCTCCTTGATGCCGCGCGCGCCACTCAGGCGCTCGACCTCTCCGACCGTCTCGCCGAGATGCCGCTTCGCCGTCGTCTCGCCCCCCGAGATCTCGCGCTCCAGCGCGCGGTAGAGGACGTCGTGCACGAGCGTCGACTTGCCCGATCCCGACACGCCCGTGACCACCGTGAGGGCCCGGAGCGGGATCTCGACGTCGACGCCCCGGAGGTTGTGCTCGCGCGCGCCCTCCAGCCTCAGCCGCGGCCCGTTCACCGGCCGGCGCCGCGCGGGCACCACGATCTGTTCGGCGCCCGAGAGATACCGACCCGTGAGCGTCTCCGAGTGGAGCAGCTCGTCGAGCGTTCCCTGGAAGACGACCTCCCCGCCCCGCTCGCCGCTCCCCGGCCCCAGCTCCACCAGGTAGTCGGCCGCGCGCATGGCCTCCGGGTCGTGCTCCACCACCAGGACGGTGTTCCCCGCCTCCCGCAGGCGCAGCAGCAGCGCGAGGAGCCGGTCGTTGTCCGCCGGGTGCAGCCCGATGGTGGGCTCGTCGAGGACGTAGAGGGTGTCCACCAGCTTGCTGCCGAGCGCGTTCGCCAGCGAGACGCGCTGCGCCTCCCCACCCGAGAGCGTGCGCATCTGCCGCTCGAGCGTCAGGTACCCCAGCCCCACGTCGTTCAGGAAGCCGATGCGGGCCGTGAGCTCCTTGAGGATCGTCGAAGCGATCTCCAGCTCGGTGGGATTCAGGAGCCGGGATTCGGGATTCAGGGAGGGCTCTCCCCCTGAATCCCGAATCCCGGATCCTGAATCCTGCAGCCCCTCCACCCACTCCCGCAGTCGGGACAGCGGCAGCAGCGAGACGTCGCCGATGTCGCGGCCGGCGACGCGCACGCGGAGCGCCTCGGGCCGCAGCTTGGAGCCGAGGCAGACGGGGCACGTCTGCGCGCTCTGGTACTGACGCAGGAAGACGCGGATGTACTGCTTGTATCGCTTTTCCTCGAGCGCCTCGAGGAACGGGAGGACGCCCTGGAAGCCGGGCGCGCCGTGGAGCACGCGCTGGCGGAAGCCCTCGGGGAGGGTCTCCCAGGGCGCGTCCATCGAGACGCCTTCGCGGCGGGCGAACTCCGCGAGGCGCTTGCGGCGGCTCTCGTAGCGCGGCTTGCTCCACGGGTCGACGGCGCCCTCCGCGAGCGAGCGCGCCGGGTTCGGCACCACGAGCGCCGCGTCGTAGCGCAGCACCGCGCCGAAGCCGGTGCACTCGGGACAGGAGCCATAGGGATTGTTGAAGGAAAAGAGCTGCGGCGTGGGCGCCGCGAAGACGATCTCCGGGTGCTCGGGGCAGCGGAAGCTCTCCGTGAAGCGCAGCGGCGGCGCCCCCACCGGGACGGCGACTGCCTCCCCTTCCCCCTCGGCGAAGGCCATCTGCAGCGAGTCGGCGAGCCGGCCCGACTCCTCCGCGTCGACCCGCAGGCGGTCGACGACGACGAGCAGCTCCGAGGCACGCGTGAGGTCCTCGCCCTCGGGCAGCTCGTCGAGGTGCAGCTCCCGCCCGTCCGCGAGGACGCGCACGTAACCGAGCGCGCGCAGGTTGTCCACCACGAGCGCGTGCGTCACGCGCGCGGAGAGCGGCAGCGGGAAGCAGACCATCACCCGCGCGCCCGCATCCAGGGCGAGGATGGCGTCGGTCGCGCTCTGCACCGTGTCCGGGCGAACGACGCGGCCGCACTCCGGGCAGTGGGTGCGGCCCACGCGCGCCCAGAGAAGTCGCAGGTAGTCGTACACCTCCGTCGCGGTGCCCACCGTCGAGCGGCTCGTCTTCGTCGGGTTGCGCTGCTCGATCGCCACCGCCGGCGAGATGCCCTCCACGCGCTCCACGTCCGGCTTCTGCATCCGGTCGAGGAACTGCTTCGCGTAGGTGGAGAGGCTCTCGACGTAGCGGCGCTGGCCCTCGGCGTAGATCGTGTCGAAGGCGAGCGAGCTCTTCCCCGAGCCCGACGGCCCCGTGACCACCACGAACGCGCGGCGCGGGAGCTCCAGATCGAAGCCCTTCAGGTTGTGCTGCCGCGCACCGCGGACGATGATCTGGTCTTTCACTGCGGTCGTCGGTCGTCGGTCTCCGGTCGTCGGTCCCCGCGAGAGGGGACGCGGGCGCAAGATGCGCTCCGGCTCCTGGCCGAAAATCTACCGAAACCGGAGCCGCTCCACCACCCCACGCCCGCCCCGGCCGGTCGCCGACTCTCCGTCCGAAGGCTCGTGGCCGACGACCAGCGACCGGGGGCCGACGACCGTTCCGGCTGGCGTCCTGCGGAGCGCCGCTCTACCTTCCCGCCCATGCCGATCCTGGAGAGATTCTACACCGGCGCGCTCGTCGCCGCGCGCGCGGCGCTGCCGCTGCTCGCGCGCGGCGAGGGGAAGCTGGCGCGCGGAATCCGGGGGCGGCGCGGGGTGGTGGAGCGGCTGGAGGCGTGGGCGCGGGCGGAGCGCGACCCTGCGCGGCCACTGGTGTGGTTCCACGCCCCGAGCGTGGGCGAGGGGCTGCAGGCCCGGGCGGTGATCGAGGAGCTCCGCGTCCGGTGGCCGGAGGCGCAGGTGGTCTACACCT
>DASSTO010000216.1:0-35980 GCA_035707865.1 Longimicrobiaceae bacterium
CGCCGTCACCGATCAGGTTGAGCGCGACCACCGGGTAGCGGCGCGGTCGGCCGTCCGCGCGCGGCTCGTGGTCGTGCAGCCAGAGCGACTTCTCCAGGAGGAAGAAGCCGACGAAGCCGGCGAGGAACAGGGCCGAGAGACGGGGCCCCGCACCAAGGCGCTCCGCGGCCTCGGGCAGGACGTGGAAGACCGCGGCACCCAGCATGGCGCCCACCGCGAAGCTCACGAGGTAGGGCACCGCCGCCCTCACCCGCTCCTCTCCCCGGGAGGCGGCGAGGAGCCCGAGCAGCGGCACGGCGCTGACGAGGCTCACGCTCAGAAGGCTGGTCGCCCAGACGCCCATCGCACCCCTCGCGCTCGTGGAGGCCTCTCCGAACCGGGGGGCGTCATCGCGCCATTGCCGCGGTCCTCCGCCGCCCTTCGCGGCTCCCTTCCCAAGATCGCTCCGGCGTCGCGCTCACCGGTCGGGAGGACACCGAGGGTCCTGTGGGGACATTCGTGAGCCCGGCGCCGCCCGGGCATGCCCGGCCGCGCGGCCATCGAAGCAATCCCTACAGCCGTTCCCACGTCCTCCCGACTCTCCGGCCGTCGCGCGCGCCCCACGTTGCCGGTGGAAACACCTTGGGCCCGCGACGCCGGGCCGCGTGCGCAACGTCGATCAACAGGGTAGGCGCGTATGTCCTCCGGGATCCTGGTAGCGACCGACGGCAGACCCGGTGCCCTCGGGGCGCTCCGCGTGGCGCGGCTCCTCGCCCAGCGGCGCGGGAGCGGCGTCGCGGTGATCGCGGCCTGCGAGCCGACCGGTCTCTACCCTCCGGGCTCCCCGTACGCCGTTCCCGTTCCTCCTCCGTACGATGCGGCCGCGGCCCTCGAGGCCCTCCGCTCGCGGGTGCACGCCCAGCTCGCCGAGCTCGGCTCCGGAGCGGCCGACTGGCCGATCAGCGTCGAGAAGGGCTCCGCGGCGGCGACGATCGCCCGCGCCGCCGTCAGACAGGGCGCGGGGCTGATCGTGCTGGGTCTGCGGCAGCCGAACGCGGTGGAGCGCTGGCTCGCGCGGGAAACCCTGCTCCGGCTCGTCCACCTCGCCGACGCGCCGGTCCTCGCCGTGCCGGAGCGCGCGGCCGGCCTCCCGCGCCGGGCGGTACTCGCCGTCGACTTCAGCGAGTTCAGCCAGCGCGCCGCGCGCCGGGTGATCGATACCCTCGCGCCCGGCGCGCGGCTGTACGTCGCCCACGCGACCTGGACGCCCGTCCGGGAGGATGGGAGCGCCGATCACGCCGGGTGGACGGAGTGGGAGAGGAGCTATCGTGCCGGCGTGGAGCGCCGCCTGGAGGAGTTCACCGCGAAGCTCGGGCTTCCGGACGACGTCAGCGCCGAGGTGCAGGTCCTCGCCGGGGACCCCGGAACAGCGATCCTGCGGCTCGCCGACCAGGTCGACGCCGACCTGATCGCCGCCGGGAGCCACGGCGCCGGCTACTTCGGCCGCATCGTCCTGGGAAGCGTTTCCGGCAAGCTCGTGCACGGCTCGCGCTGCGCTCTGTTGATCGCTCCTCCCCGCTCGATCCCGGAAGAACTGGCGCTCGACCTGACCGAGGACGAGCTGCTGGCGAACCTCGGGATGGCGGGGGAGCTGACGAGGTCGTAGCCGCCGCCCCCTACGGCCTGCGGAGCGTCTCCTCGATGGCCGGCTCCACGAGCGCGGCCATGATCCGGTAGCCGGCCTCGTTGGGGTGGACGCCGTCCGTGGTGAGATCGCTGCGGAGCCCCTGGCGCGCGTCGGCCATCGCGGAGTGATAATCCACGTAGACGATCCCGTTGCGGGCGGCATAGTCCCGGATCCACTCGTTGAGCGCCACGATCTTCTGCGCGGGCTGCTGCCCGGGCCGCCACGGGAAGTCGTAGGCGGGGAGTACGGAGCAGAGCACCACCCGGATGTGGTTCGCCCGCGCGAGCTCCACCATCGACTTCAGGTTGTCCTCGATCATCCCGAGCGTGGAGGGGCCCGTATTCCCCGCGATGTCGTTGGTCCCCGCGAGGATCACCACCACGTCCGGCTCGAGGTCGATGACGTCCTGGCGGAAGCGCACGAGCATCTGCGGGGTCGTCTGGCCGCTGATGCCGCGCCCGACGTACGGTTTGCCTGGGAACTCGTCGGGGAAGTACTTCGCCCACGCGTCGGTGATCGAATTGCCCATGAAGACCACCCGGTGCTCGCCGGCCGCCGGCGGCCCCAGCGCGGCGTCCGCCTCGCGGTAGCGGCCGAGCTGCGCCCAATCGTTGAGCATGCGCTCCTGTTGGGGCGTCAGCGCGGGCTTCGCCGCGGCCGGGGCGGGGGAGGCGGGGACTGCGGCGGGCGCGGACGCGCAGCCCGCCAGGGCGAGGACGGCGATGCCGAGCAGCAGCGCGCTCGGGTGACTTCCGAGGGGTGAATGGGCGGGGTCGAGCATGGGCGGATCGCCTCCCGTACGATGGTTGCGAAGGAGTGATGTCCGCCGGAGTATGACGCGGTTCGTCGCGCCGGGCAAGGCGATCCGGGTGCACCGCGGCCATTCGGCCGTGCCGGGGTGTTCCCGGCACGGCCCGCGCGGAGATCCGAGAATCGGCCTCCTAATCGCTGTCCGCCAGCAACTGCTCCAGCCGCTGGATCTCCGCGCCCTGCGCCTGGACGGTCTCGTGCAGCTCCTGCACCTCGTTGAGGAGCATGGGGGCGAGGAAGCGATAGAGGACCGTCTCCGGCACGCCGTTCTCGTAGACCACCATGTCCGGCGCGACCTTGGCGACCTCCTCGGCGATCAGCCCGTACTGCAGGCGGGAGCCCTCGCGGTTTGCCCGGTAGTGGAAGGTCACCGGGCGCAGCGAGTAGAGCACGTCGCTCGCGCTACCCATCGACTCGATGTCCTTCTTGTAGCGGGCCGAGGAGCTGACGGTCCCGAGCTGGCCGTCGGAGTCGATCACCACGGGGATCGCGTCCGCTACTCCCGTGGTGACGCCCCGGATACCTGAAACGAACGCACTGGTCTGGTCCCCGTCGCCGATCCGGATGACGCCGCTCTCCGCCGCCCCACTGTTTCCGATGTAGATGTTGTCGGAGCCCGTCGACAGGGAGCTTCCGGCGGCGGATCCGATGACGATGTTGTGCGAGCCCGAGCTCAGCGCGCCTCCAGCCATCTGTCCGAGGAGGGTGTTGTCGTGCCCCGAGGTGAGTGACGTTCCGGCGACTTCGCCGAGAAAGGTATTGTCATGTCCCGTGGTGAGTGACGACCCGGCGAGCTCTCCGACGAAGGTGTTGTCGTAGCCCGTGGTGATCGCGCCTCCGGCTGAACTCCCCATGAGCGTATTGCCCTGGCCGGTCGTGACGTCCCCGCCCGCCCGGGACCCCATCGCGCTGTTGCCGCTCCCCGTCACGCTCTCGCCCGCGTGGTATCCCACGAAGGTGTTGCTCGTCCCCGTGTTGTGGATGAACAGGATCCCGTTCTTGTAGATGCTCCCCGACGTGGCCGTCGAGCTCGCGTCGGGGAAGGAGATGTTCCCGCTGGGGTCGATGTCGTGCGCGGTTGCGTCGTGCACGGCCACGTCACCCTGCGCGTCCCGCGCCACCAGGGTGCTCGCCGTGTTCGCGCTGGTGGCCGCAGCCACCGCGGTCACCGCCGCCGCCACGTCGGCCGCCGTCTTGCCGCCCACGGCCGCCACCTTCGTTGAACTCTGCGTTCCCGTCACGTCGCCCGCGAGCGTCCCGGAGAAATTCGTCGCGGTCGTCGCTTTGGTCGCGGTGCTGGCGTTCCCGTCCAGATTCGCGGTGATCGTTCCCGCCGCGAAATTCCCGCTGGCATCGCGCGTGACCAGCGTGTTCGGCGTATTGTCGGAAGTCCCCGAGGCAGCCTCCCCCGGCGGTCCCTCGGGTCCCTGCGGTCCCTGCGGCCCAGCCTCACCCGCGGGACCCGCCGGACCCTGTGGTCCTGCCGGACCCTCGGGCCCGGCGGGACCCGCAGGGCCCGCCGCTCCCTGGGAACCTGCCGGACCCGGAGGTCCAGGCTCGCCCTGCGGGCCCGCAGGGCCCACGGCGTTCCACGAGAAGGCCACGTGGTCGGGGGAGAAGCAATCCGGGGGCGTTCCGGGCACGCCGATCCGGTAAACGGTGCCGCTGGCCGGCACGTAGCACGCGCGCAGGACCTCGCCCGCCGCCGCCTGCTGGTGCCGGGGTGAGGGCGGGGAGGATTCCTGCGCCTGCAGGGGTCGGGGTATGAGCGCCAGCGCGGCGGTGAGCAGCACGCCCACGCCGCATGTCACGCCACGACGGCGCGAGGGCCGACTCGGGGTCGATGAAGGCACAGCGATTCTCTCCTGAACGGGGTGCGAAGGGGAGCTACGACCGCACGGACTCCACCGGCGGCCGAGGCAGAGGTTCAGACCCTACGGGCGACGCCGCGGACCAGATGAGGAGACGCCAGGTAGGGTAGAGGGCTGCCGGGGACCGTGGATCCAGGAACGAGCAAGGCCGAGGGCCAGGCGAAAGGACTCCAGGTCGGGAAGGGAGGCCCGGGGAGCGGAAGCGGCGAAATCGGTCAGCTCGGCAGCGGCCTCGTTGAACGCGCGACAGGTGGACTCCGTCTCCCCCGAGGCGACGCCGGCCGAGATCGCCCGCACCGCGCGGTCGAGCGGCTGAGCCGCCCCCGCATCCACCAGGACCGGGACTACTCGGTTCGCCGCATCGTCGAGGATGGAAACGACGGATGTCGAAGTCAGGCCGGTGGCGGCGAGCGTCGGCGTGAAGCTGACCAGCCGGCACGGGCGGGACCCCGTCGGCGTGGATTCGCACCCGGCCAGGACGAGGACGAACGCGGTGGTGACGCAGACAGCAGTGGATGCGGACTTGCGGTGCATGAGACCGTGTCTGTGGGTGAGAGACCGTGTCTATGGATGACGTTGAACGGGCGCGCGCGGACGGGCGTCGGCACGTGCGGGATTCGCTGACGTGCACGCCTGCACCGGGACGCTCCCGGCGCAGGCGTGCACGTCGATCCGTGAGAGACCGTCACTCAGGCGGCCTGGTCCTGCGGCGCGGTGAGCTGGATCTGCAGCGTCTGGAGCGCGGCCCGTCGCAGTTGCGACACCCGGCCCTCGGAGAGTCCGAGCGTGGCTGCGATCTCCTTGAGCGTCAGCTCCTCGTAGTAGTACAGGGCGAGGATCGTCCGCTCGCGCTCCGGGAGGGTGAGCAGCGCCTCGCGCGCCGCGTCGATCTGCTCGGCCTGCTCGATCATCTCGTGTACCTCGCTGGTCGTCCCGAGCCGTTGTTCTACCGGGGTCTCGCCGGGCGTTGGCGCTTCCAGCGACGCCGGTGCGTCGAATTCCGCGTACTCCTTCCACTGCCAGTAGGTCTCGAGGTCCACCCCGAGCTCGTCCGCCACCTCCAGCGCCGTGGGCGTGCGCCCCTGGCGCCGCTCCACGGCGCGCTCCGCCGCGGAGAGCCGACGGCACTTGTCCCGACCGTGCCGGCGCAGCGGATCCGTTGCGCGCAGGTCGTCCAGGATCGCGCCCCGGATGCGCTGCGCCGCGAAGGTGCTGAACGCGAGTCCGCGTGTCGGGTCGAACGTCTCGACCGCTTCCAGCAATCCCACGCTGCCCGCGCTCACGAGGTCGGCATGCTCGTGGTGCTCCATGCCGCGCCGCCGCAGCTTCTTCACGACGTGGTGGACCAGCCCGATCGACTCCTGTATCAGTGTGTCGCGCGCGCTCGCGTCACCCGTTTCGCGGTACAGAGACCACAATGCTGCGTTCTGCATTCCTACCAACCTGTGCAACGGAGGAGAGCCTCATGCCCGGGCGGCGCCATGCCACTGGGCGCGGGAGGCAGAATCCGGCGGCACGGTGACCCGTTCACCTCACCGCCGCGCGAGAACACCTCGCACGCCCCGGGAGAAGGCAACCGATGGGCCAAAATGTCGCACGCTCGTCCGATGACGTTAAACGACTTTCTGACATAGGCTTAGCGGGATGGGCCCGTCCGCGCCCGACGCGCAGGCGCGGAAATTCCTGCCGGAAGATGCTGCCGCCGGGCGGCAACACGCTGCCGCCCGGGCACTTCGGCGGCGTGGGCGGCGCTGGCGCTCGATGGCGCGTGCGGATACAATAATCATTATTGATTACGTCCGACCTCCAACCGGTGTACGGGAGCGCCATGCAGGCGACGGCTCTGACGGTGGGTCTGCTGGCGCTGGTGACATCGCTCGCCACCGGCCTGGGTGCGCTGCCGCTGCTCTTCGCGCGACGGCTCTCGCGGCGCTGGGTGGGGCTCGCGAACGCCCTGGCCGCGGGCCTGATGATCGCGGCGAGCGTGGGCCTCCTCTACGAAGGGGCGATCCACGGGATCTGGACGACGGTCCTCGGTCTGGTCGCGGGGGTGCTCTTCGTGCGGCTCTCCAGCGGGCTCCTGGGGGACCACGAGGGGATGCAGTGGGGCGAGCTGAAGGGCGCGGACGCGCGGAAGGCGCTGCTGCTGCTCGGGATCATGACCGTGCACTCCGTGACCGAGGGTGTCGGCCTGGGCGTCTCCTTCGGCGGCGGTGAGGCGCTGGGGGTGCTGATCACGGTGGTCCTGGCGCTGCACAACATCCCGGAGGGGCTGGCGATCAGCCTGGCGATGGTTCCGAGGGGAGCGTCGGTGAAGCGGGCGGCGTTCTGGAGTGTCTTCTCGAGCCTGCCGCAGCCGCTGCTCGCGATCCCGGCGTTCCTGGCGGTGGAGAGCTTCGGCCGGTTGCTGGGTGCCGGGCTGGGCTTCGCCGCGGGCGCGATGTTCTGGATGTCGGCGCGGGAGCTCGTTCCGGAAGCGCTGGAGGACGCGCCGCGAGGGGAGGTGGCGGGGGTGCTGGTCGTCTCCGTCGTCGCGATGCTGCTGGTACAGGCACTGGTGCAGCCCTAGGGCCTGGACGTGCAGCGGAGCAGGGGTGGGGTCGGCGGTCCCCCACCCCTGCTCGACAGCGTCACGCCTGGACGACGTGTTCCTCGCTGTTCGTCGCGCTCGCGCTCCAGATGGAGAGCACGATGACGATGATCCCCAGGATCACGCTGTTCCACGTACGGCCGCCGTTGCCCGAGTAGCCGTAGATCCAGGGCGAGATCACCACCCAGACGCCGAGAAGCGCGTTCAGCCAGCTCAGCCAGGTCGCCGAGTGGGGGCTGAAGAAGCGGATCGCGGCCAGGATCGCGATGACGATCCCGACGATGACGTTGTTCCAGACACTGCCGGCGTGCATGCCGGTATATCCGTACACCCACGGTGAGATCAGGAACCAGAGACCGAGGATGACGTTGATTCCACTCGCGGTCTTGACCTGTCCGGTGTGGCTGTCGTATGGCATAGCTGCCTCCTTTGGTGCTGATGAAGTCGCCGAACTCCGTGCTGGCGTCTTCGCGGAGGGCCGGTCGCCGAGTGCACGTGAGCGCCAGCGGCCCCCTCTGGTGCAAGATCCGGCCCGTCCATCCGCCGGTTCTGCGTGCGCGGCCGATTGTGCACGAGCCGGTGTTCCGCTAGGATTGGCATCGACGATACCCGCATCTGGAGGACCGACGTGACCAAGCCCCTCGTGCTGCGCTCCGTCCTGGCGGCCGCGATGCTGTCGATCGCGGCCGCGTGCTCCGGTGGCTCGGCGCCGGCGCCGCAGCCCTCGGAGCACGCTCGCTACCACGCGACCATGCTTTCGCGGCCGATCCCCATGCCGAGCGCCGTGCTCACCGATTCCCGCGGCCGGCCCTTCGACCTGCGCGCGAGAACGGACGGCTACGTGACGCTCGTGCTCTTCGGCTACACCAACTGCCCGGACGTCTGTCCGGTGCACCTGGCGAACCTGACGGCGGCACTGCGGCAGGCCGGCAACATCCCGCGGAATCAGCTACGCGTGCTCTTCATCACCACCGATCCCGCGCGCGACACGCCTGCGCGCCTGCGTCAGTGGATGAGCCACTTCGATCACACCTTCATCGGCCTCACGGGCCCGAAGGCGGTTCTGGACAGCCTCCAGCGCGAGATGCAGCTGCCCGTGGCCGTCAAGGAGGCGTCCAACTCCGCGGGTGACTACGCGGTGGGGCACGCAGCGCAGGTCCTCGTCTTCACCCGCGACGACCGCGCACACCTCGCCTACCCGTTCGGCACCAAGCAGCAGGACTGGGTCGACGATCTCCCGCGGCTTCTGAAAGAGACCTGGGGCACCCCGGGCGGCTCCTCCTCCCAGCAGTCCTAGGGGGGCGCCGTGGTCCTGGCCTCGATCCAGTGGTGGTGCTCCGCGCAGGGCATCGCCTGGGAGTGGAAGTGGCGGAGCTACCCGGGCGTCTGGCTCTTCGTCGCGCTCGTCGCGCTCGGGTACTACCTCGTCCAGCGCTCCGCTGCCGGAGGCGACGCTCGCTCGGAGCGCTTCACACCGCGCCAACGGGTGGCGCTCTTCGCCGCAGCTCTCCTCCTGGTCTGGGGCGCGCTCGACTGGCCGATCGGAACGCTGGCCGCCGGCTACATGGCCACCTTCCACCAGGTGCAGCTGCTGCTGCTCGCGTACATCGCGCCACCGCTGCTGATCCTCTCGCTGCCCGTCGCGGCGCTCCAGCGCGCGCGCCGGCACCCGCGCGCCTACGCCCTGCTCCGGCTCGTGACCCAGCCGCTCGTCGCGGCGCTCATCGCGGACTCCATCATCCTCGCGACCCACCTGCCCCAGGTCGTGGACGGTCTGATGGCGACTCAGCTCGGCTCTTTCGCTTTCGACTTCCTCTGGCTCGGCGCGGGTCTCCTCCTCTGGTGGCCGGTGGTCGCTCCCGTACCGGAGCGCCCGGGCTTCGAGGGCCCGTTCCCGATGATGTACCTCTTCTTCGCGACGACCCCGATGATCGTCCCGGCGGCGTTCATGACGTACGCGCCCTACCCGCTCTTCACCATCTACGAGTTCGCCCCGCGCGTCTACTGGATCTCGGCCGTGAACGACCAGCGCTTCGGCGGCCTCATCATGTGGATCGTCGGGAGCATCATCATCGTCCTGAGCATCGCTGTGCTCTTCTTCCAGTGGGCACACCGGGAAGAGCAGCTGGAGGCCTAGCGCCGCTCCGCCACGCGGCGCCGGTCCACTCACTCGCGGATGACGATCGAGACGGGGTCCGGTAGCCGGACGACGTGGTTGGTGTCGTCGTTCGCCTCCGCGATGGCGTACCACGCGTCGCTCCGGTGGGCCCCGCCGGCCTCCTGCACGAGCCTCGCGAGCGCCACCACGTCCGCCGTTCGCATCCGGATGCACCCGTGGCTCGCCGCGTCGCCGATCGACTCCGGGGCGTCGGTCCCGTGGATGTAGTAGTCGGGCTCCTGGAAGAACAGCTTTGCGCCGGTCATCGGATTGCCCGGCTCGTCGGGCGCCTTCCTCGTCGCATCGTCCGCCCACCTGGCCGCCGGCGGCACCCATCCGGGATTCCAGATGATCTCGTCGATGTGGAAGGCCCCCGTGGGCGTCGCGTGGGCGTCCGTTCCGACGGCCACGGGGAAGGTGGTTGTCGCGCGACCGCCCCGGTATACCGTGAGCGTGCGCCGGGAGAGGCTCACCTCCAGACGAACCGCCGGCGCGGGGGGGGCGCTGTCGATCGGAGCCGGCCGGAACCCGGCCGTGACGAGTGCCGCACCGAGCGCGAGAACGGAGGACAGAAGTCGTGAGAGCATCGCGTATCGGGGTTGAAGGTTTGTGGACTTGCACAAGTGCAAGCCACATGCCCGCAACGGTTTGATGCCTCATACCTCAGGCGGTTTCGATGGGCGGGGAGGGGCGGCCGACGCCCGGCGCCGGCAGGCGGTAGGGGCATCAGAGCAGCCGGTCGAGCGCGCGCCGATAGCGGGTGGCCAGCATGGCGAGCATCCGGCGATCGGCGTCGCACCCGGCCTCGCGCGCGGCGATGGAAGCGTCGCCGAGAGAGGCCGCGGCATAGGCCGGGCGGTAGGCCCGGACCGCCGCGAGGAGGGCGTGGGGGTCGTCCCCCGAGGTCCGGGCGCAGGCGGCGGACCAGGAGCGGAGCAGCGGCGCGGGCACGGCGAGCTCGACGGCGACGCCGGCCAGGTCCCACGCCAGGTCCGCGGGGCCGGGGAAGCGGAGACCGTCGCCGTGGTCGACGGCGTCCGTCTTGAGGAAGCCGCCTTCGCTACGCAGCCACTCCTGGGCGCCGAGCCGGGCGTCGGCGATGTGGGCCTCGCGCGGCGGGAGCGCCTCGATGCGGCGGAGTGCTGCGCGGACGCCGCGGGAGGAGCCAGCGGACTCGGTCGCGTTCTCTTCGAGCAGGGCCAGGATGGGCGCGCGGTTGACCTCGGCGCCCGTGGCGAAGCGGCCGGCGCGGCCGGAGAGGTAGGCGCCCACTGCGACGAGGAACTCGCCGGACGTCAGCTCGGGCGCGGTGCACAGGCGCCCTCGCTGCCAGCGGCAGACGAGGAACCCCTCGCGCGCGCCCCGGACCGACGGTCCCGTCCCGAGCTCGTGCAGGCGTTCCGCGCGCGAGAGAGTCTCCGCGCCCGCGCGCCCGAGGCCCGCGAAGCGGATCTGGTGGAGACGACCGTCGCGGTCGCGGGCGAGGAACTTCCTCCGCTCGAAGCCGGTCCACGAAGGGGCTCCCGCGCCGCCGTCGACGTGGCCTCGCCACCGGCCGGCTGAGAGGTCGACGAGGTCGTCCAGCCCGAAGCGGGCCGCGACGCGCCGGGGGCGCGGATCGTCGATCGGGGGGGCGAACTTCCTCGCCGCGGCGAACCAGGAGCGGCGCGCTTCCGGCGCGAGCGCCATTCCGCCGGTGTGACTCGGTAGCAGCGCGATCCGCTCCGGTGGGAACCCCAGCTCCCCGAGCCACTGCGCCACGCACCAGAAGGTCTCGCCCGTCGCCCCGGGCCCCTCGTCCACCACGAGCACGTCGGGCGCGTCCGCCATCCAGCCGCGTAGCGTCGAGGCGAGTCGCTCCGTGGTCGCGATGCGCCGCGCGCCGCTCTCGCCCCGCGGCCGTACCGTCAAGGAGCGGTCGCTGCCGATCGCCGCGGCCACGATCGCCGACAGGCTCGTCCCGATGCTCCGGATGCCGACCACCACCGCGCGCCGGGCGTCCGGGCCGGCGGCTCGGTGGTACTCCGCGGCCGCGTCGGCGTAGGCCAGCGGATCGAGCGCGTAGTGCGAGTAGCCCTCGGGTACCCGGACGCTCGTCTTCGGTGGCGGCGCGAGACCCTCCAGCGCATCGATCGCCCCGCGGAAGCGTGCCGTGCAGCCCTCCACCGGCTCGTCCCGGCGGCGTGCGAGCAGGGCCGAAGCGGCGGCGACGCTGCCGCTTCGGAGGCACCGCTCGAGCTCGCCCCAGTCGTCCCGGGCGGGCGCCTCGGCGTCGGCGAGGCCCTGCTCCAGCTCACCCATCTCGACCGCGCAGTCCGTTAGCTCGCCCTCGCGCGCGAGCCGGCGGAGCCGCGCGAGCTCGTCGCGGACGGTCGCGGAGCGCGTCCGGTCCCGGTAAGTGATCAATCGACCTCTCCCCTCCCGTCTTCGCAGGTGGATGTCCTGGCCGCGGCCGGCGGCCGTGCCAGAAGCATGCCCCTCGCGCCCGAGCACACGCCCCTGGGCGGCGGCAACTGTTCATGGACTCCTAACACTTTGCGGAATAAGGGAGTTGCGCTGGTATCGCGCTTGCTGCCGAGACGGGGGGTGACGCGGACGGAGGGCCGAACCGGCGCCGTTCGACCGAGCCTCACACCGGCGTACTGAGCGCCGCGTCGCGCGGCGCGGCCGGGCGCGGGGGCCGAACGATTACAAAGGAGAGGACATGGGCGTCGTATTCCGAGGAAGGGGAGCGGGTCTGTTGCTGGTTCTGGCGCTGGTGGTCAGCGGCTGCGCGAGTGCCCGTAACGCAAACAACCCGGCGCAGCAGCTCCAGGTGAAGGTAGTGAACAATCTCACGCCGTCGGAGGACCTCTCCATCTATCTCCAGCCGGGACTGGGCGCGCGCCGGCTGCTGGGCTCGGTGGGGCCGGGCCAGACCCGGACGCTCACCACCTCGAGCACCGGCGCCAGCGGCCAGTTCGTGCTCGTGGCTCGAACGCTCTCGGGCCAGAGCCTCGTCTCGAACCCGATCGTGGCCGGCTCGGGGCAGACGATCGTCTGGGACCTGCGGGCCAACGTGGCGCGGCTGGATTCCGAGTAGCGCCTCGCGGAGGTCCGCCCGCGGGCGGAGGGGCCGAGCGGATCGAATCTCGCTCGGCCCCTCTTGCGTGAGTCGTGCCGGGATCCGACCATGTCGCCACCGATCTCCGTGCGCGATCGCCGGTTTCGCGCGCCGTCGCTCGCGTCGAGCGCTGCGCCCCGGACCGCGGGATCCTCCTTCTCAGGCCGACGCCGACCCCGCGATCTCCGTGACCAGGAACCTCGCCGCCTCACCGCTGCTCGTCGCCTTCGCGACCGTTCTGGCCGCGTCGCCTGCGCGCGCCCAGCACGCCGCCAGTCGCCGTGTCGACCTCGACTCGACCACGATCACGCTCGAGGGCAAGGTCGAGACGCTGCTCAGCACCACGTCGGTCCCCGGTGAGCGTCCGACGGACTTCCGCCTGCGCCGGGTCTACCTCGGTGCGGTGGTGAGGGTCGATCCTCTGGTGAGCGGGAAGATCCAGGTGGACTTCGCGGGCGAGAAAGCCAGCCTGAAGGACGCCTACGTGAAACTCAGCTTCGCCCCCGCTCTCCAGCTGCTCGCCGGCAACGCCTACCGCCCCTTCAGCCGACTGGCGCTGACCAGCGACACGCGGATGCCTCCCGTGGAGCGCGGCGTGCAGATCCGCGGTCTGGAGGCGATGGAGGAGCAGGATTTCGTCAGCGCTCTGGCCTACACGGAGCGCGACGTCGGCTTCCAGCTGATCGGCGCGCCCGAGGCCGCACCGCTGGGGCTTCGGTATGCCGCGGGGATCTTCCGCGGGCCCGTCTTCGACCGGGTGGGTGGCCGGAACTCCTTCCAGTACGTCGCGCGTCTGAGCGCCGTGGTCCTGCCGCGGTTGCAGGTCGGCGCGGCGTGGAGCAGCCGGGACTTCGTCGGCGATACGGTGGCCGACGAGCCGCGGGCGCTGAAGCGGGGCGACGCGTACGAGGTGGACGCGGAGTACGGAGCCTTCGGTCCCGGCTTCCATGCCCTCGGCGAGGTGGCCGCGGGGGCCGCGCAGCCGTTCACGGCCACCGACTTCGGCGGCGCGGCGGCATGGCTCGCCTACCGGACGCGCCCTCTCGGCGCGGCCGTAACGGGGCTGGAGCCGACCGTTCGCGTCGGCTACGGGCACCTCGACGCGCCGCTAGCCGGCCGCGGGGGAACCCTCGTCACGCCCGGCCTCAACCTCTACCTGGGCGCGCGGAGCCGCGTCATGGTGAACTACGACGTGTGGGCCGCGGCGGACGGGGGAGAGGCGGGGCGGAGCTTCAAGCTGATGTTCGAGCTCGTCTTCTAGCCCCGCGCGGTCCCGCCCGTCACGCCGGAAGGAAGAGGGTGAGGAGATGGTAGGCGAGGGCGCCCAGCAGGCCGGCGAGCGGGATCGTCAGCAGCCACGCCCACACGATTCGCCCGGCGATTCCCCAGCGCACCGCCGAGAGGCGCTGGGTGGCTCCGACGCCGACGATGGCGCCGGTGATCGTGTGTGTCGTGCTCACCGGAATGCCGAAGGCGGTCGCGATCAGGATGCTCAGCGCGCCGCCCGTCTCCGCGCTGAAGCCGCCCACCGGCTTCAACCTCGTGATACGCGAGCCCATCGTGTGGACGATGCGCCAGCCGCCGAAGAGCGTCCCCAGCGCGATCGCCGAGTACGCCATCAGCTCCACCCAGAGGGGAATGTGATCGCCGCTGGGCACGTAGAGGTGATGCAACCAACCCGTCTCGTGCGCGAAGAGAGAGTTGCTGGAGACGAGCAGTCCCACGATGATGCCCATCGTCTTCTGCGCGTCGTTGCCGCCGTGGGAGAGCGAGAAGAAGCCCGAGCTGGCGAGCTGGGCGTAGCGGAAAAACCCCTCCGCGCGGCGGCGCTGGACGCGGTGGAAGAGCCACGAGACGAGCAGCATCAGCGCGTAGCCGAGCACCAGGCCGATGATCGGGGAGAGCACGATGAAGGCGAGGACCTCCACCCACTTGGGGCCCCACTCCACCGCGCGGAAGCCCGCCTTCGCCACCGCCGCGCCCGCGTAGCCGCCGATCAGCGCGTGCGACGAGCTGGAGGGCAGCCCGTAGAGCCAGGTGATCACGTTCCAGGCGATCGCGCCGAGCAGGCCGCCGAGGATGACGGTCGGGGTGACGATGGCGACGTCGATCATCCCGACGCCCACCGTCTTCGCCACCGCGGTGCCGATCACGAAAACCGCGCTGAAGTTGAAGATCGCCGCCCACGCCACAGCCGCGAAGGGGCTCAGCACCCGCGTCCCCACCACGGTGGCGATCGAGTTCGCCGAGTCGTGGAAGCCGTTACTGAAGTCGAAGACGAACGCGATCAGTATGATGACGAGGATGTACGTGACCACGTTCAGCTGTTCTTGATGGAGATGCTCTCCAGGACGTTACCCACGTCCTCGCACTGGTCGAGAGTGTCTTCGAGCTTGTCGTAGAGCTCCTTCCACTTGATGACCTCCAGCGGGTCGGGCGTCCCCTCGAAGAGCCCGCCGATCGCTTCCTGGTAGACCGAGTCGCCCTGTTCCTCGAGCTCCTTCAGCGCCCGCGCGTGCATCGCCACGTCCGTCGGCTTCTTCATGTTGGCGACCGCGGTCTCGATCGTCGCGGTCGCCTTCACGAGGATGGCGCAGAGGCGGCGAGCGGGCTGGCGCACCTCGCTGATGCGGAAGAGCAGCGCGCGCCTCGCCGTGCCGTCCACCAGGTCGATGACGTCGTCGAGGTGCGTCGTCAGGAGATGGATGTCCTCGCGATCGATGGGGGTGATGAAGCTGCGATCGATCCGCCCGACGACCGAGCGCGTGAGCTGGTCCGCCTGGTGCTCCAGCTGCTTGATCGCGGTGACGTGCTCGACGAGGTGCTGGGGGTCGGAGAAGAGCCGGTCGAGGATCTGCGCCGACTCCGCGAGCCGCTTGGCGAGCCCGTCGAAGAGGTCGAAGAACTTCTCGTCGCGTGGGAATAGCGCCATGCCCGTACGCCGGCTTGGGTGGAGGAGCGGAGCGCGACGGGAGGCCGCGACCGCTGCACACGCCGCTCCGCCGCACCCTCGGGGCCGGCGGAGCGGTGGCAAAGCTACACGCGCGACGGCGGTTCCGATAGAGCCGCGGGGTCGCCCGCCCGGAATCCGGTGAGCCCGCGACGGTTGCCGCCGCCCCCGGTGGCACCTACAATGCGGCTCCATCGCGATCTGGCTCTCCGCCCCGAACACTTTCAGAGATGCAAGATCCCGAGCGCTCCACTTCCGGGCCCCGAGCCGCGACCGGGCCGGCGCCCCGTACGGCGATTCCAGCGCTGCCGATCGAATCCGTACCCCCGATCGCGGACCCCGTGGAGCAGCTTCTCGTCCAGGTGGCCGAGGAGCCGCAGCCGCTCGGCATCGGGAACCCCCTCCGCGGCCGCTGCGCCGTCGTCACCGGCGGCGCTACGGGGATCGGGCGGGCGGTGGCGCTCGAGCTGGCGCGCCACGGAGTGCACGTGGCGTTCAACTACTTCTCGCCCGAGCGCCGCGACGAGATGCGCGAGGAGGCGGATCGCACGGCGCGCGAGATCACGCAGCTCGAGGTCCACGTCTACGCCGAGGAGTGCGACGTCCGCGACGCGGCGGCGGTCGATCGGTTCGTGCGCCGGTCCACCGACCAGCTCGGCGACGCGTACATCCTCGTCAACAATGCGGGAACCGCGCACGATCGCGCCCTCTGGCGGCTCACGGACGACCAGTGGACGAACGTGGTCGAGACCAACCTGAGCGGCGCCTTCTACATGATCCGCTCCGTCGCGCCCACCTTCCGCAGGCAGAACGAGGGGAAGATCGTCAACGTCGCCTCCGTCCACGCGCTGCGGAGCGAGTTCGGACTGGCGAACTACAGCGCCTCGAAGGCGGGGCTGCTCGCGCTCACGCGCTCCGCGGCCGTCGAGCTGGGGCCCAACAACGTCAACGTCAACGCCGTGGCGCCGGGCTACATCCGGACGACGCGCCTCGCGAGCGAGGTCTCCGCCGAGACCCTCGACAGGGCCCGCGAGCGCTCCGTGCTCGGCCGTCTCGGCGATCCGCAGGACGTCGCGAACGTCGTCCTCTTCCTCTGCTCCGAGTACGCCCGTCACGTCACCGGCGCCTGTATCCCGGTCGACGGCGGCTACATGCTGTAGACGCGGGTAGCGGCTGGCGGGTGACGGGTGGTAAACTGAGGCGGAGACGCGCCGCGGGGGCATCCGTCCTGCGTGTTGCGGCCCATCATCCGCCACCCGATACCCGCTACTCACTATCGTGCCTACCGTAACTTTGATTCCCGGCGACGGCATCGGGCCGTCGATCACCGAAGCGACCGTTCGCGTCATCGAAGCCTCCGGCGCGCAGATCGAGTGGGACGAGCACGTGGCCGGCGTGGCGGCCATCGAGAGCAAGAACACCCCGCTGCCCGACGACACGCTCGCCTCCATCCGCGCCAATCGCGTCGCGCTCAAGGGGCCGCTCACGACGCCGGTCGGGGTCGGCTTCCGCTCCATCAACGTCGCGCTCCGCAAGGAGTTCGACCTCTTCGCCAACATCCGGCCGGTGCACACGCTCCTGCCGGGCTACCGCTACCAGGGCATCGACCTGGTGCTCATCCGCGAGAACACGGAGGGGCTCTACAGCGGCGTCGAGCACTACGTCGGCATCGGCGACGACCCGCGGGCGGCCGCGGAGTCGGTGATGATCGTCACCCGCTTCGGCGCGGAGCGCATCGTACGCTATGCCTTCGAGTACGCCGTGGCCAACGGGCGGAAGAAGGTCACGCTCGCGCACAAGGCCAACATCCTGAAGTACACGCAGGGCCTCTTCCTGGACGTCTCGCGCGAGATCGCCGGGGAGTACGCGGGACGTGTCGAGTTCGAGGACCGGATCATCGACGCCACCGCCATGCTCCTGGTGATGGACCCGTACCGCTTCGACGTGATCGTCACCGAGAACATGTTCGGCGACATCCTCTCGGACCAGATCGCGGGCCTGGTGGGCGGGCTGGGCCTGGCGCCGGGCGGGAACATCGGGAAGGACGCGGCCATCTTCGAAGCCGTCCACGGCTCCGCGCCGGACATCGTGGGGAAGAACATCGCGAATCCCTCCGCGCTGATGCTCGCGGGCGTGATGATGCTCCGTCACCTCTCGCAGCACGAGCCGGCCGACCGGATCGTCCGGGCGCTCGAGAGCGCGATCCGGGAGGGCGACTCGCTCACGCCGGACCTGGGCGGGAGCTCGACCACGACGGAGTTCACGGACGCGGTCCTCCGGCGCCTGTGAGCGGCCCGGCGCAGGCACGCTGCCGCCGATGCGGGCGCCTCGTCGCCGAGGCGCGCCTCGACCCGGAGCACTGGTGTGCCGACTGCCGGGCCTGGGTGATCTCCCGCGCCACCCCGGTGGGCCACGTCGGCGGCGCCCTGGGTGCCATCGGCCTTCTCGTCCTGCTCTTCCTCGTCGTCCGGGCACGACCAGGGTACCTGATCGTCTGGCTCGTCCTGGCGGCGCTCCTGTACTGGTTCCTCTTCCGTCTGGTGCGCCGGGTCGCGTTCTCCGTGATTCGCTCGCACGCCGCCCGGCGGAGTCGTGATGCGTAGCGGCCGCAGGACCTGGGTCCACGTCGTCGCGGCGTGCGTCGGCGGAATCGCGCTCGGCTTCGGCCTCGGCCGACTCTACTTCGGCGTGAGCGCCGCCGGGGTCTTCTGGTCCGTTCTCGGCTTCCTCGTCCTCGGCTGGGCGATCTTCAGCGCGCGGCGCTTCGGCCGGCGCACGCCGGAGAGCGAGATCCGCGGCGGCCGCGACATCGAATAGGTCCCGCGATGACTCGCTTCCGCGGCGTGGACTACTACGACGTCGACTCACTGCTCGACGAGGAGGAGCGGCGGGTCCGGGAGGTGGTGCGCGCGTGGGTCGACGACCGGGTGACGCCGATCATCGGCGAGGCCTACGTCGAGCGCCGTTTCCCCCGGGAGCTCGTGCCGGAGATGGCCCGGCTCGGCCTCTTCGGCGCGAACCTGCCCGAGGAGCACGGCTGCGCGGGGCTGAACAACGTTGCGTACGGGCTCATCATGCAGGAGCTGGAGCGCGGCGACTCGGGGCTCCGCTCCTTCGCCTCCGTGCAGGGCGCGCTCTGCATGTACCCGATCCACGCTTTCGGTTCGGAGGAGCAGAAGCGCGAGTACCTGCCGCGCATGGCCGCCGGAGAGGTGATCGGCTGCTTCGGCCTCACCGAGCCCGACTTCGGCTCCAACCCCGCGGGGATGCTCACCCGGGCCCGGCGCATCGGCGACGGCTGGGTGATCGACGGCGCGAAGATGTGGATCACCAACGGGTCCACCGCCGACGTCGCGGTCGTGTGGGCGAAGACGGGCGAGCCGGACGACCCGGGCTCCATCCGCGGCTTCCTCGTTCCGACGGATACACCCGGCTTCCGGGCGCGCGACCAGCGGGGGAAGCTCTCCCTCCTGGCCTCCGACACCGCGGAGATCTCCCTCCAGGACGTCCATGTGCCGGAGTCGGCGCTGCTGCCCGGCTCGGGCGGCCTCAAGAGCCCGCTGAAGTGCCTCACCCAGGCGCGCTACGGCATCGCCTGGGGCGCGGTGGGCGCCGCGATGGCTTGCTACGACGAGGCGCTCTCGTATGCCCGCTCGCGCGTCCAGTTCGGTGAGCCGATCGCCGCCAAACAGCTGCAGCAGGCCCGCCTCGTCGACATGCTCGCCGCCATCACGCAGGCCCAGCTCCTCGTCCTCCAGCTCGGGCGCCTGAAGGACCGCGGGACGATGACGCCACAGCAGGTCTCGCTCGCCAAGCGGACGACCGTGAGCATGGCCACGGACGTCGCCCGCGAGGCCCGGCGCCTTCTCGGGGCCAACGGCATCCTCGCGGAGTACGCCGCCATGCGCCACATGGCGAACCTCGAGAGCGTCTACACCTACGAGGGCACGTACGACGTCCATACCCTGATCCTGGGGCAGGACGTGACCGGGTATGCGGCGTTCTGACGACACTCCCGGGGTTGACACGTCCCCGCCTGCGGGCTACATTTCGTGCTCTTCGCCGGAGACGCACCGATAGCTCAACTGGCAGAGCAGGGGACTCTTAATCCCAAGGTTGAAGGTTCGATTCCTTCTCGGTGCACTGCAGTTCAGGCGGTGGGTTGTGCGCCCGTAGCTCAGCTGGATAGAGCGTCTGACTACGGATCAGAAGGCCGGGAGTTCGAATCTCTCCGGGCGCACCTGAGTGGCGTGGGCCGCGGTCCACGCCACGGCTGTGAGAGGGTCCCTGCTCCTGTGGCGGAACTGGTAGACGCGCTAGATTCAGGATCTAGTGGGCGCAAGCCCGTGGAGGTTCGAGTCCTCTCGGGAGCACTGTCGGATCGCGGGATGGGTCGGTTGCCCAGGTGCTGAAACTGGTAGACAGGCCAGACTAAGGATCTGGTGCCGGAAACGGCGTGGAGGTTCGAGTCCTCTCCTGGGCACTGCTTGACAATTCGGGAGGCGAGCGAGGATCGCGGCCCCTGCGAGGGGTCGAGGAAAGTCCGAGCTCCGCAGGGCAGGGTGCCGGGTAACGCCCGGGCGCCGCGAGGCGACGGAAAGTGCAACAGAGAGCAGACCGCCGATGGCCCCGCGAGGGGATCAGGCAAGGGTGAAACGGTGCGGTAAGAGCGCACCGCGCGACCGGTAACGGAAGCGGCACGGTAAACCCCACCCGGAGCAAGGCCAAATAGGGGACGAGGAGCGGCCCGCTCCGTCATCAGTCCCGGGTAGGCTGCACGAGGGTACCGGCGACGGTACCCCCAGAGAAATGGTCCTCCCCGCGCGAGCGGGAACAGAACTCGGCTTACGTCGCCTCCCCGTACGCGCTCGTAGCTCAGCTGGATAGAGCGTTGGCCTCCGGAGCCAAAGGTCGCGCGTTCGAATCGCGCCGGGCGCACTGCGGAACACGAAGCCCCACCGTCACTTAGGCGGTGGGGCTTTTTGTCGTCCGCGATCGCGACGGATGCTTCTTCACCCGCGCCGCGTCCAGATGGCCAGCGCTCCGCACTGCGAGCCCAGCCCGCTGAACTCGGCCGGGGTCTCGGAGATGTCCCGGTAGATCTCCACGCCCTCGATCTCGTCGGGGAAGACGAGGCCGTCCACGGTCTCCATCGGGGTGAGGTGGACCTGGATCCCGTCGATGAAGAGCTTCGGTGCGCAGCCGCGGAAGAGTACGTGCTCGTGTCCCCACTGATCGGGCACGAGCTGGACGCCCGGTACCAGGCGCAGCAGATCGGAGGTTCGGACGCTGTGATGCGCGAGGACGTCCTCCCGGGTGAGGAAGCGCCCGACCGGCATGTTGGCCATGCGATCGTAGAAGCCCTGGAGGTATGCGTTGTGTCGCCGCGCGGGAGCCCCGACCACGAGGGGGTCGAGGAGGATGACCCGCCGGGAGATGCGGAATTCGACGTCGACCGTGTCCGTGCCCGAGAGGTCGAGCGACGAGGAGGTCGCGCCGCGATAGCCGTCGCTGGTGGCTCGGAGGCGATAGGAGCCCTCACCGGGGCCGTCGAAGCGGAAGGCGCCGGCGGTGTCGGTCGATGCCGTGGCCACCGCGGCATCGGTGGAGTCGAGGAGCTCGATGCTCCCGGCGGCGATGGGAGCGCGTGTGCCGGCGTCGACCAGTCGACCGGCGACGACCTGCGCGCGCAGGAGCGGTGCCGTGACCAGCAGCGGGAGAGCGGCGGCGAAAGCGGCGAATCGCATGATGCCACCCCGGGGTGCGGAGGGAGAAGGTCGCAGGACGTCCTTCTCTACGCAATGTGTCGTGCAGGTGCGCACGGCGCAACGGTTTCGAGCGGCACCGGCCGGCGACGTGCGGGCAAGCTCCTTGCGGTCCGCTCCCTTCCACCCGCGGCTGGGCGCGGGTGGACGTTTCCCTTCAACTCCCCAAGAAGAGCCATGATCTCCAAACAGGATCTCGAGCGGCTTCTGGCCCGCGACGGCGGCGAGGCTCCCGTGCTCTCCCTCTACCTGGACATGTCGGTGAACTCGGACAACAAGCGGACTTTCGGAGTCTTCCTGGCCCAGAAGGAGTCGCAGTTCGCCGAGTTCGACAGCCATCGCGCCGGCTACCCCGTCGAGGCGCTCGGGGTGGCGTTCGACCGGGTGCGCGACTGGATCGAGCGCGACTTCGACGAGGAGAACCGAGCGGTCGTCGTCTTCACCGAGATCGGCGGCGACTGGTTCGAGGCGCTGCAGTTTCCCGTGTCGGTGCAGAACCGGATGGTGATCAACGACCGCCCGTACATCGCTCCGCTGGCGCAGGTCCTGGAGAGCTATCAGCACCACGGCGTGGTCCTGGTGGACCGGGAGCACGTGCGCATCCTGAGCGTTTACCTGGGGACGCTGCTCGACGAGATCGAGGTGCAGGGCAAGCCGTTCCCGGCGCCGCACGACGTCCAGGCGGGCGGCTACGCGGCGCCGCGCTACCAGCGGCGGAAGCGCGAGGAGATGCGGCACTTCTTCCGGGAGTTCGCGAAGGAGGTCGAGGAATTCGTCCGCCGCTATCAGCCGGACGACCTCGTCCTGCTGGGAACGGAGGAGAACCTCGCGCGGTTCCGGGAGTTCCTGCCCGAGCGGCTCCTGGAGCTCGTCGCCTACAGCGGCCCGACCCGGGTCGACGAGCCGGCGAGCCAGGTGCTGGCGGGCATCGAGGCCCAGCTGGACGCCGAGCATTCGCGCGAGACCGAGACACTCATCGAGCTCCTCCACGACCGCGTCCAGCAGGATTACCTGGCGACCGCGGGCTTCGAGAGCACTCTGACTGCACTTCAGGAGGGAAAGGTCGATACTCTGGTTATCGCCCGGGATCAGGACCGCGAGGGCGCCCGCTGCGCGCGTTGCGGGTTCCTCTTCGCGCGCGAGACGGATACGTGCCCGTACGACGGTGCGCAGACGGTCCCCGGGATAGACGTGGTGGAAGAAGCCGTTCGGATGGCCGAGGCCCAGGGCGCGGAGATCGAGTTCGTGAACGCGTCGGCGGTGAGCGATTTCAGAGGGGTGGGCGCGCTTCTGCGCTTCTGAAGTACGACCCCGCGATCCTCCGTCTGGGCGCGGCCCTCGTACACCCGAGAATGGTCCGATGTCGAAAACCCAGACGAAGCGGGCGCTCCGCGAGGCGCTCGCGGAACTACCCGGCGTTCAGGCCGCTTTCGTGCAGGGCTCGCCCACACGCATTCACCTGGTCTGCGATCCCGGGAGCGCGGACCCGGTGGAAGCCGCCGCCCGCGAGATCATGCAGCAACAGGGGATCAACCCCGATGCGCCGATCGAGATGAGCTATCCAGCGTCCGGGGGACCTCAACGCCGCGTGCGGTTCGTGGACGTGCGGGTGCAGCACCCGCGCGTGGGCGACGTGCTCGCCGAGGTGGAGCTCGAGTGGCAGGACGAGTACTTCCGGGGCACGGCGGAGGGTGCGGCGGGGCTGGCCGTGGAGCTGCGCGTATGCGGGCAGGCGACGCTCCAGGCGCTCGAGGCCGTCCTCGGCGGCCAGGCGACCTTCTCGCTCGTCGGAATCAAGGCCGTGCGGATCTTCGACCACGACCTGGTGGCCACGCTCGTGCGCTGCAAGGAGAGGCCGGATCTCTCGCTCGTCGGGTCGTCGCTGGTCGTCGACAGTGCGCCGCGCGCGGCCTCGCTGGCGGTGCTGAACGCGATGAACCGGATGCTGGGGAACTACCTCAACACGACCTGAGCCGGCCGCGGGCGGGAGACGCACGCGAGGGGGGCGGAGCACCGTGCTCCGCCCCCCTCGTGTGCGCCCGGGCCGCTCTCAGCGGTCGAGCAGCGGGTGCGCCCTGCCCAGGATCAGCTGCGCGTAGCCGTTACCGGGATCCTGCCCGCCGGCGAGCAGGTGGTCGACGGTGTTGGGTCCCCGGTTGTAGGCCAGGAGCGCCAGGCGGACGTCACCGTCGTAGTGGTTGATGAGCGTGCGGAGGAACCGGAAGCCGAGGCGAAGGTTGATGTCCCGGTCGAAGAGCTGCTCGCGGGTGATCCCCGGCATGAGGAGCCGGGCCGTGGCGGGCATGAGCTGGGTGTAGCCCACGGCGCCCACGGGGCTGACGGCGTGCGCGTTGAAGTCGCTCTCGACGCGCACCATCTCGAAGGCGAGCGAGGGATCCACGCCCTCGGCGCGGGAGGTCTCGTCGATCGCGAGCGCGAGGTCGGCGCCGATCCCGTACTTCGAGGAGAGAGACTGTACCCGCTCGAGGCGGTCGAGCTGCATGCGCTGGAAGTCGACCTGGCCCTGGAGCGCCTCCGCGCGGCCCTGGAGCGAACGGAGCTGGTCGCTCGTCTGCAGGCGGCCGGTCCAGCCGGCGCCGTCCACCGAGCGGGCGCCGAGCTCGAAACTGACGAGCAGGACGGCCAGCGCCGCGGCCGTGTGGAGCAGGGGGCGGAGGTCGCGGCGTGGCTGCTTACGCGCCGCGACGTCCGCCTCCAGCTTCTGGATCAGCGACTGTACGTAATTGCCGGAGCGGACCGCGTCGTCGCGGATGGCGACCGGTGTGCCCTCGGTGGTCTCGTTCACGGTTCCACATCTCCTTCCACGCGCCAGGTGCCGCTCCTCCCGCCCTCTTTGCGGAGGAGGCGGATCGCTCCGATCTCCATCGCCCGGTCCCGCGCCTTGCACATATCGTACACGGTGAGCAGAGCCGCTGAGACGGCGGTCAGAGCCTCCATCTCCACTCCGGTCCGGCCCGTCACGCGCACTTCGGCCTGCACGCGTACTCCCGGGAGCCCCTCGTCCGCCTCCACCTCCACGCGGACCGAGGTGATCGGGAGCGGGTGACACAATGGTATAAGATCGGCCGTTCGCTTGGCGGCTGAAATGCCGGCGATCTGGGCGACGACGAGAACGTTGCCCTTGGGGAGCTCTCCCGCGACGATCGCGGAGAGCGTCGCGGCGCTCATGCGGATGTGGCCTTCCGCGACCGCGCGCCGCTGCGTGACGGGCTTCTCCCCCACGTCCACCATCCGGGGGTTGCCGCGATCGTCGAGGTGAGTGAAGGCGTCGTGGGTCATGTGAGGGCGGCGGGTCAACGGAGGCCGGAAGGGCGGCGCGGCGCGGCGCGGCGGAGCTCAGCCTGGAGACCGCGCAGCAGGTCCGCGACGATGAGCTGCGGGTTGACGTTCCCCTGCGCGAGCTCACGGGCGCGAACGACCCGCTCCAGCGCGCGGGTGACCGAGATCGGCCGGATGTCGTGCTCCGAGACGGCACGTCGCAGCAGCGGTGCGGTCTCCGGATCCGCCTCGGCCTCGGCGCCGCTCGCCACGGCGAGGAGGTCACGCAGCCATTCCGAGAGGGCGTCGAGCTCGTCCGAGAACTCACCGCGGCCACCGGACGGAGATCTCGCGTGGGCCGCGGAGAGCCGCGCGACCGGGCCGGGCGAGAGGGCGGCGAGGAGGAGGTCGCGGCCGGCGGCCCGCAGCTCCACGAGCGGTGCGGCGCCGTCGGATCCGGGAACCTGGCGCAGGGCGCGGCCGATCGCCCCGCGCGAGCCCCGGGCCACGCGCGCGGCCTCCGCGGGCTCGATGCCCAGTTCGACCTCAAGATAGTCGGCGATCTCTCGTTCCGGAATCGGGACGACGCGGATGGGCAGGACGCGGGAGCGGATCGTCGGCAGCAACGCGCCCGGCTGCGCGGAGGTGAGGAGCAGCGTCGTATCGGCGGGCGGCTCCTCCAGCAGTTTGAGGAAGGCGTTCGCCGCTTCGGGACTCGACTCCTGCGGCACCATGAGCTCCGCGTCTCCGACCACGAAGACCTTCCGGCTGCCCACCGACGGCCGCACCGCGGCGAGCTGCTGGAGCGTCTGAACCGCGGCGAGGAAGTGAGCGGGCGCCCGGTCGTACGCCGGTGGCTGGTGGGGGTGCTCCCGGCGACGCTGGAGCTCGGCGGCGCGCTGGTCCTCGAGCCGCTCACGGAGCCGGTCGGCCGCGCCGTCGGGGCGGGGCAGGGGGAAGAACCAGTGCACGTCGGGGTGCTCGAGACGGGTAACCGCACGACAGGCCCGGCACACGCCGCAGGGCTCCACCTCTCCCGGCCTCTCGCAGAGCAGGCGCTGGGCGAGCCACAGGGCGAGCCGCTCCTTGCCCACGCCGGCGGGGCCGTGGAGGAGCACGGATTGCCGCAGCGTTCCCGCGGCGGCGGAGCGGGCGAGGCGCTCCCGGAGCTCGTGGTGGCCCCGCAGCGGCGGCAGGCTCATCGGCTCGCCGCCTGCCGGAGCCACGCGAGCGGATCGACCGCCGCGCCACCCGGCTGCCGGATCTGGAATTCGATGTGCGGACCCTCGACGGTGCCCTCGCCGCCCACGGTGCCGATCACCTGGTTCTTCTTCACCGGATCGCCCTCGTGCACCGCGATGCTGCGAAGGTAGAGATAGAGCGAGTAGTAGCCGCCCCCGTGGCTTACGACGACGCTGGGGCCGTAGCCCTCCAGCGGGCCGGCCTTCACCACGGTCCCGCTCTCGACCGCGCGCACGTCGCTGCCCGCGGCCGCGCCGATTCCGATACCGTTCCAGCGCAGCACCGTTCCGTTCGGCTGGGTGTCGCGACCGAAGCGGTAGAGGAGACGCCCGCTCACCGGCCAGGCCAGGTTGCCGAGGTCGCTCGTCGTGATCGAGCTCGACGCGGGCGCGGAGGCCGCGGTCCTGCCGCCCGCGGCACGGGCCGCCCGCGCGGCCGCCGCCTCGGCCTCCTTGCGCTTGCGCTCCAGCGTCGCGATCAGCGAGCTCACCTCGCGCTCGTCCCGCGCGAGCTGGGCGATGCGGCGCTGTGCGGCCTGCGTGCGCTGCTGGACGCCCGCGAGCGCCCGCTTCTGCTCGGCCTGGAGATCCTCCAGGCGCGCGTATTCCGTCGCCTTCTCACCCTGCAGCTCCTTCAGCTCCTGGACCCTGTGCTGGAGGACCCGCTCGCGGCCGCTGAGCTCGTCCTGCAGCGTGGCCACCTCCCGCACCAGCTCCCGGTCGTGGCGCGCGATGAGGTACAGGTACTTGTAGCGGTTGATGAGGTCGCCGAAGCTCTCGGCCGTGAGGAGCACCTGGACGGTGTGGAGCGGGCCGCGCTCGTAGATGTCTCGGAGGCGACGGTCCAGCGTCGCTTTGCTGTCGGACAGCCGCTGCCGGGTCTCCGCCAGCGAGTGCTCGGTCTGCTCGATCTCCGCCTGGCGCTTGCCGAGCTGGAAGTCGAGCTCCTGGAGCGCGTCCGCCGAGGCGCTCACCTGCGCACCGAGGTTCTGCAGCTCGCTCGTGATGCTGTGTGCACGCGAGCGCATCTCGTCCATCTGCTGGCGCAGCTGCTCGCGCTCGCGCCGGATCTGCTCGAGCCGCTTCTGGCTCTCGCGGATCTGGACGTCGGGCGATTGCTGCGCCGCGGCCGGCCTGGCGCACAGGAGCAGGCCGGGAACGAGCAACCCGAGCGCGAGCGCGCGGCGGCGGAGCTTCACGCGCCGCGCAGGTGCCGACGCACCGCGACGGCGCTCGAGAGCAGCCCGTAGACCGCGCCCGCGCCGATGCCCAGCAGCGCCCAGCTCCCGGGCAGCCACGCCAGCCGCAGGAGGTTGTCGTTCACCACCTCGAAGGCGATCAGCGTCAGGGCCACCGCGAGCACTCCGCCCGCGAAGCCGGCGACGAGCCCCTCGATCAGGAACGGTCCCTGGATGAAGCCGTTGCTGGCTCCGACGAGACGCATGATCTCGATCTCCTCACGGCGCGCGAAGACGGCGAGGCGCACAGCCGTGGCGATGATGATGGCGGCCACCGCCGCGAAGGCGCCGCCGATGATGGCGGTGGCGCCACCCGCGATGCGGCGCAGTGAGACGACCTTTCCCACCCAGTCGCGCCCGAAGTTCACCTCCTCGACGAACGAGTACGACGAGAGCCGCTGCGCGACCCTCTCGAGCGAGGTCGGGTCGCGGTGGCCGGGCCGCATGCGGATCTCGAGCGAGGCCGGGAGCGGGTTCGAGTCCAGGTTGGTGAGCACCTCCCGGAACTCGCGCAGCTCCTGCACGGCGGTGACGAGCGCCTCGTCCTTCGAGACGTAGCGGATGCTCGCGACGCCCGGCAGCTTCGCGACGTCGCGCTCGGCGTCGTTCACCTGCGCGGCCGCGGCGTCGTCGTGCAGGTAGGCCACGATCTCCACGCGGGCCTCGATGCCCTCGATCGCGCGGCGGATGTTGTAGGCGGTCAGCGCGAAGAGGCCGACGACGAAGAGGCTGACGCCGATCGCCACCACGGAGAGCAGCGAGAGCATCGGGGTGCGGCGGAATGCCTTCAGCGCCTCGCGGATGGCGTAGCTCATCCGTGCGCCTCCGGCGTGGCGGTCGCGGCGGCGGAGTCGAAGACGAGCTCGCCGTGGCTGAGCTCGAGCACGCGGTACGACGGGTGAGCGCGGACGAGGTCGAGGTCGTGCGTGGCCATGAGCACCGTGGTGCCGGAGGCGTTGATCTCCCGGAAGAGGTCGAAGATCCCGCGCGCGGCGAATCCGTCGAGGTTGCCCGTGGGCTCGTCGGCCAGGAGAACGACGGGGTCGTTGGCCAGCGCACGGGCGATGGCGACGCGCTGGCGCTCGCCGCCCGAGAGCTGCTCGGGGCGCGAGCTCGCCTTGGCGGCGAGCCCCACCTGCGCGAGGAGCTTCGAGACGCGCGGGCGGATGAGGTCGCGCCGGGCGCCGGTGACCTCGAGCGCGAAGGCGACGTTCTCCTCGGCCGTCCGGTCCGCGAGGAGACGGAAGTCCTGGAAGACGACGCCGAGGCGGCGCCGCAGCTTCGGGATGTCGCCGCGGTGCGGGTGCGCGGTGGAGAAGCCGGAGACGCGAACCTCGCCGGAGGTCGGACGCTCGGCCATCTGCAGCAGCCGCAGCACCGTGCTCTTGCCCGAGCCCGAATGGCCGGTGAGGAAGGCGAATTCGCCCTTGCGCACGTGAAAGCTGACGTTGCGCAGCGCGACCGCCGATCGCGGGTATTCCTTGTGGACCGAAGAGAGCTTGATCACGCCGGGAACCGATGGGGGAGTGGTGGAGCGGAACCGCGAAAGCTAGCGCGCGCCGGCGGGGCTGTCAAAGCGCCCGGCGAGCCGCGCGGCGAGGCGGATCGCCTCGACCATCGAGCCCGGGTCCGCCCGGCCGAGGCCCGCGATGTCGAGCGCGGTGCCGTGGTCGGGCGAGGTGCGCGGGAAGGGCAGCCCGAGCGTCACGTTCACGCCGCTGCCGAACGCCACGGTCTTGAACGCCGCCATTCCGACGTCGTGGTAGGGGGCGATGACGGCGTCGAACTCGCCACGGAGGGCGCGACCGAAGACGGTGTCGGCCGGCACCGGGCCCGCCGCGTCGACGCCGCGCGCGCGCAGCTCCTCGAGCGCGGGGCCGTAGATCCGCTCCTCCTCGTCGCCGAAGAGGCCGCCATCCGAGGCGTGGGGGTTGAAGGCGCAGAGCGCGAGCGTCGGCGCTCTCAATCCCCACCAGTCGCGGAGCGCGGCCTCCGTGAGGAGCGACTGCTCGACCAGGAGCTGCGGCGTGAGCACGCCGGGAACGTCGCGCAACGGCAGGTGGGTCGTGGCGAGCACGATCCGCAGACCGCCCCCGGAGCGGGTGCGCTCCGCCGCCATCATCATTCCCACGGCGGGGACGCCGGCGAGTTCGCGCAGCATCTCGGTGTGTCCGGGGAAGTCCCAGCCGCCCAGGCGGAAGGCGTGCTTGTCGATCGGCGCGGTGACGAGCGCGTCCACCTCGCCGCGAATCGCCAGGTCGACGGCGGCCCGGATGGCCTCGCCTGCCACGCGACCGGCCCCGGCCTCGCCGGTGGCCGGGTCCCACGCGCCGACGGGATGGAGCGCACCCGGCACGCCGGTCCCTTCCGGCCCCACCAGGAGGAACTCCGCCGAGCCGGCGACCTCCGGGAGGCGGAGCGCCTTCTCCACGATCTCCGGGCCGATGCCGCGGGGGTCTCCGAGCGTGATCGCGATTCGCGGGCGCATGGTCACAATACGGGGTTGGTCTCGTCGCGGAGCACGCGGTACATCTCGCGCGCGGCCTTCTTCGATGTGGACTTCGGGGGCAGCGCGCCGAGCTCGATCTCCAGCGTCCGTCGCGGGTAGCGGATGGTGATCCGCTCGCCGGCGTCGACGGCCTGGCTCGCCTTCGCCGGCCGGCCCGCGACGAGAACGGCGCCGGAGTCGCACGCGGCCTTGGCCTCGCTGCGACTCCGGGTCAGGCAGAGCCGATGGAGCAGGACGTCGACGCGGAGCGCCTCCTCGCTCACATCAGCACCTTGACGAACATCGTCTTCTTCAGCTCGGCGATGACCTGCTGCACCATCGCCTGCCGCTGCAGGTTCGCCGTGAGCTGATCGCGCACGTCGTCCAGCGTGTACTCGCCGGCGGGCTGCTGGCCGGTCACCTTCACGACGGCGAAGTTCGCGCCGCGCGGGCCTTCGACCTGGATCGGCCCGACGACCGCTCCCGTCTGCGCGCCCGACAGCGCGGCTCCGTACGCGGGCGGGAGCCGGGAGAGGACGACCTGGGTCACCTCGCGGTCCGCCTGCGGGGTGTTGAACTTCTCGGCGAGCGCGAGGACGCTGGCGCCGCCCTCGATCGCCGTCTTCACCGAGTCGGCGCGCTCGCGGGCGCGCTGGATGTCCGCGGGGGTGATCTCCGGGCTGATCAGGATGTGGCGCGCCTGGCGCTCGGGGCCGCGCACCTTCTCCAGCTGGATGATGTGGTAGCCGTAGTCCGTCTTCACGATCGGGCTGATCTGGTTCGGCCGGAGCGCGAACGCCATGTCCTCGAACTCCTTGACCATGTGGCCGTCGTGGCGGAACCAGCCGAGCTCACCGCCCTGCTCCTTGCTCCCGGGGTCGTCGGAGTAGCGCTTGGCGAGCACGGCGAAGTCCGCGCCCTTGGCGAGCTGCGCCTCCACGTCCTCGGCGGTGTGGAGCGCCTTCGCCCGGGCGGAGTCGGTGGGCTCCGGGGCCACCACGACCTGCTGGAGCGAGATGGTGGCGGGCCGCGTCTCCAGCTCGCCCTTGTGCTCGTCGAAGGCCTTGCGCAGCTGGTCCTCCGAGATCACCGGCTTGGCGCGGTCCCTCATCTCCTGGCCGAGGAGCCGCTCACTGAGCATCTGATCGCGGATCTGGCCCTCGAGCATCTTCCGGTACTCGGTGCGATTCGTCCCGCTCTGCGCGAGCGCCTGGTCGAAGGCGAGCGAGGAGCCGAACTTCTGCTCGACGTCCGCCATGCGCGCGTCGACCTCCTTCGTCACCTCCTCGTCCAGCACCTTCACCTTCTGGTTCCGCGCCGCCTCCACGAGCACCAGGTCGTTGATCTGATTGTCGAGGATCTGCCGGTAGAGGGCGTCGAGCTGGACCGGGTCGGTCGGCACGGACTGGCCCGAGACCTTCATCTGCTGAACGACCGCCTGGACGTCGGAGAGGAGGACGGTGGTGTCGCCGACGATGGCCGCGACGCCGTCGAGGAGCTGCTCGCCCTGCTGGGGCGTCGCTCCGAACGCCTGCGCCGAGAGCGGGGCGGCGAGCGGCGCGGCCGCGAGGAGGAGGGCGGTCAGAAGGGGGATCGTTCGCATGGCAGATCCATCCGGGAGCGATGGGGATCGGTTCGGTTCGCAACGGGCGAAAGCACGACGGGAGGCGGAAACCCCGCCCCCCGTCGTTCACCCGGCAGTCATACGCTCAAACCGAGGGCGAGTTCCTCATTGCGCCGAGTCGGCCGGCGCGGCCGGCGCGGCCGGTGCGGCCGGTCGGGGCGCCGACTGGGTGTCCGCTGCCGCCGGCCCCGCCGGCTGCTGCGGGTTCTGCGGCTGGCTCGCCCGGATCTTCTTGAGGCGCTCGACCACCTGCGGGAAGGTGCCCTGGTTCACCTCCGCCGGGTAGACGTCGCGCAGCGCGTAACCGAAGGGCCCGAGCTGCGGGAGCTGCGCCTGGCCGAGCACGAGCTGCGAGAGCGCGTGCTGCACCGTCGATTGGACCGGCGCCTTCGATCCCTCGCCGGCCAGACCGCCGAAGCCGGTCTGCTCCACCAGCTGGTGGATGGCGCGGCGGGTGTTGTTCCGGATGGAGTCCTCTTCCGCCTTGCTCACGCCGATGTTGCGCGCGCGGGCCTGCTGGAGGAGGACCTCCTTGCGGGTGAGCTGCTCCAGCATCTGCTTGACGTCGTCGTCGCTCATCTGCGCGATCGAGCTCTGCGCCTGCGGCGGCTGCGAGCGGATGAAGTCCAGGAAGTCGCCGGTGGTGAGCGAACCCTTGTTGTACGTCACGAGATCCCGCTCGCCCGCGCGGCCGCGAAGCTGCTGCTCCGGCTGCTTGGCGATCTGGCGGGTCGCCTCGACCGCGCCGGGGCGGACCTCGATGTTCGAGGCCTTGGCGATCGAGTCCAGGTACGTCTGCTCGGCCTTCTGCTCCGCCTGCTGCACGAGGTAGCGGCGGAACTGCGGCGCCTGCGAGCCGATCGGCTGCTGCCGGCGGCCCTCCACCTTGATGATGTGGTAGCCGAAGGGCGTCTCGACGACCGGGCTGATCTGGCCGGGCTGCAGCTTGAACGCGGCGTCCTCGAACTGCGTGACCATGCGGCCCCGGCCGAAGAACCCGAGGTCGCCGCCCTTCTTCGCGCTTCCCGGATCCTGCGAGTACTGCGTGGCGAGCGTGGCGAAGTCCTCACCCTTGAGGGCGCGCTGACGAAGCGACTCGGCGAGCTGCTTCACGCTGTCGCGCTGCTGGGGCGTCGCGTCCGCGGGCACCTTGAGGAGGATGTGCCGCGCGTGGATCTCGGTGCCGGGCCCCTCCTCCTGCCAGGCCTGCTCCACCTGCGCGTCGGTGAAGGTGGTGTCCGGATGGATGACCTGGTCGCGGAGCTTGGTGACGATCATCTGCTCCTTCATCGGCTCGACGAGCGCGTTCAGGTTGACCGCGGCGAGCGACGAGTCCTCGGCCACGGCCGAGGCGAGCAGCGTGTAGTCGACCCAGTAGTCGGCCAGGACCTGCACCACCTGCGGATCGGCGGGGACCTGGGGGTTGAGCGCCATCAGCTGCGCCGCGTCGTCGACCTTGAGCTCCTTGCCGGCCGCGCGGGCGACGACGTCGGTGTGGGCGGTCATCGCCTCGCTGAGCCCGCCGCAGCCGGCCAGGATCAGCGGTGCCACCGCGAGCCACATCCAGCGAGAGCGCCTTCTGGGGCCCTGGGCCCGAAGGGCGGAACACTTCATAACGGTCTCCGGCGTGGGTGGAAAATTCGGCGTTGAGCGCCGTACGGCCGAGGCGAGCGCGGCCGCATGATACGGGATCGGCCGTCAGGCGGCCAGGGACTGCTCGCGCGAGAGGGATCGCAGCGCGGCGGTCAGCATCGTCGCCACGGGCTCGGGCCCCCGCCGGTGCAGCAGCAGCGAGAGCGGGATCGGGCGGACCAGCTCCACCTCCAGCTGACGCTCGGCGAAGACCCGTTGGAGCGCGGCCATGCCGGGGACCGCGCCTGCCCGGAAGTTCACCCGCGCGTCCCACGGCCGCACGAAGATCCGCTCGATCCCCAGCCCGGTGCCGAGAAGTCGCAGGGTCTGCGTCGTGAGCAGCGCCTCCACTTCCGGCGGGATGGGGCCGTAGCGATCGCGGATCTCGCGCCGCAGCGAGTCGAGCTCCTCGACGGAATCGCTGGCCGCCAGCCGGCGGTAGAGGTGGAGCTTCTGCGCTTCGTCCGCCACGTACTCGTCGGGTACGAGCGCGGTTCCGTCCACCGAGACGTCGGTCGTGGGGTACTCCTTCTCGGGCCCCTCGCCCTTCAGCCGGCGGATCGTCTGCTCCATCAGCCGCATGTAGGTATCGAAGCCCACCGCGTGCATGAAGCCCGACTGCGCCGAGCCGAGAATGTTACCCGCACCGCGCAGTTCGAGGTCCTTCAGCGCGATCCCGTAGCCGCTGCCCAGCTCCGTGTAGTGCTCCAGCACCCGGAGCCGCTTCTCCGCGTCCTCGGAGACGTTCTCCGGGATCAGGAGATAGCAGTAGGCCCGGTGGTGCGAGCGGCCGACGCGGCCGCGGATCTGGTAGAGCTGCGCCAGGCCGAACTGGTCGGCCCGGTCGACGATCAGCGTGTTCGCGCTCGGGACGTCCAGGCCCGACTCGATGATCGACGTCGCGACGAGGATCTGCACCTCCCCCGTGACGAAGGAGCGCATGATCTCCTCCAGCTCCTTCTCCTTCATCTGCCCGTGCGCCACGGCGATGCCGGCCTCGGGGACGAGCTGCTGGACGCGCCGCGCCACGGTGGCGATCGTCTCGACGCGGTTGTGGACGAAGAAGACCTGGCCGCCGCGGTCGAGCTCGCGGCGCAGCGCATCCTCGATCACGGCGTCCGACCAGGGGAGAACATGGGTGATGATCGGCTGCCGGTCGCGCGGGGGCGTCTGGATGAGCGTCATGTCGCGGATGCCCAGCAGCGAGAAGTGCAGCGTGCGCGGGATGGGCGTGGCGGTGAGCGTGAGGACGTCCACCGACTGTTTGAGCTGCTTGAGGAGCTCCTTGTGCTTCACGCCGAAGCGCTGCTCCTCGTCGACGATCATCAGGCCGAGGTCCCGGAAGGTCACGTCGGGCGAGAGGAGCCGGTGCGTGCCCACGACGACGTCGACCTCGCCGGCCGCGAGCGCCTGGAGGACGGCGGTCTGCTCCTTCGCGCTGCGGAAGCGGGAGAGCGACTCGATGCGCACCGGGAAGCCCGCGAGCCGCTCGGAGAAGGAGCGCAGGTGCTGCTCGGCGAGGATGGTCGTCGGCACGAGCACGGCGACCTGCTTCCCGTCCTGGACGGCCTTGAACGCGGCGCGCATGGCGATCTCCGTCTTGCCGTAGCCGACGTCGCCGCAGATGAGGCGGTCCATCGGCCGGGGCGACTCCATGTCGCGCTTGACGTCCTCCGTGGCCTGGCGCTGGTCGGGGGTGTCCTCGAAGAGGAAGGCCGACTCCATCTCGCGTTGCCAGCGCGTGTCGGGCGGGTAGGCGTGGCCCTCGCTCGCCTCGCGGGCCGCGTAGAGCTCCAGGAGCTCGACCGCCATCTCCTCGATGGCCTGCTCGGTCTTCTTGCGCGTGCGGGCCCAGTCCCTGCCACCGATTCGATGCACGCGCGGCGGCGCCGCGTCGGCATCCGCGTCGGAGACCCAGCGCTCGATGAGGTCGATCCGGTGCACGGGCACGCGCAGGAGCTCGCCCTCGGCGTATTCCAGCACGAGCGTCTCGAAGACCTCCTCGCCCACGCGCAGCTGGTCCATGCCGCGGAACCGGCCGATGCCGTGGTCCATGTGGACCACGTAGTCGCCCGGCCTCAGCGTGGCGAAACTCTCGATCGTCGTACCGCCGCGGAACTGGCGCCGACGGCGAAGCCGGCGGGTGCGGCGGAAGATCTCGTGGTCGGTGAGGACGCGCAGCGGCGGGGCGGCCTGCGCGAGGAGGAAGCCGCCGGTGAGGGAGCCGAGGGAGAGGACCACTCCCTGCGAGACGCCCATCTCCTGGAGGATCTCCTGCAGGCGCTCGATCTGCCCCTCGTTGTCGCAGAGGATGAGCGTGCGCTCCCCCGAAGCGGCGCCGTGCTTCAGCAGGGCACCGAGGCGCGGGAGGTCGCGCTCGACGGGCTCCGGCGGCAGGACGGCCAGGTCCACGCGCCGGCCGCCGGCCGGGACGGGGCCACCGATCTGCAGGCGCGGGAAGGCGGCGGCCTTCGCGGCGAGCTCGGTGGGCGGCAGGAAGAGCCGCTCGGGCGGCTCCGGCGAGGCGCCGCCGAGCTGCTCGGCGCGGTGCAGCCGCTGGACCTCCAGCCAGGCGCGCTCCCACTCCTCCACGGCGTGGCGCCCATCGAGGTGGACGAGGACGGCCTCCGGGGGCAGGTAGTCGAGGAGCGAGCGACGCTCATCGGACGCCGTGGTGGTGCTCCCCTCCGGCGGCGCGAAGCGGACGTCGACCGGAAGGAAGCGAACGCCTTCCACGGTGCCGACCGAGAGCTGCGTGAGGACGTCGAAGTGGCGGATCGACTCGATCTCGTCGCCCCAGAACTCGATGCGCGCGGGCTCCGGCGAGCCGAAGGCGTAGACGTCGAGGATACCGCCGCGGAGCGCGAACTGCCCGACCTCCTCCACCGTCGCCACGCGCTCGAAGCCCATCTGCTCCAGCCGCTCGACGATCTCCGCGGGTCGCGCCCGCTCTCCGGCGCGCAGCTCCAGCTGCAGCGCGGCCAGGCCGGCGACCGCGGGGGAGCGCTCCTGCAGCGCCCGCGCGGTGGTGACCAGGATCGAGGCGCGGCCGGCGAGGAGGGCCTCGAGCGCCTCGACGCGCAGACCGCCGATCTCGCGGTGCGGCTCGGCGGTCTCGTAGGGCAGCGACTCCCGTTGCGGGTAGAGCGAGACGGCCTCCTCTCCCAGGATCGTCTCGAGGTCGGCGGTCGCGTGCTCCGCGGCGTCCGGGGAGTTCGCGACGATCACCCAGAGACGCTCCGGCCGCGACCGATGCAGGGCAGCGACGAGGAGCGCCGGAGCGGAGCCCGCCAGGCCGTCGACGACGAGCGCCTGCGCGGAGCGGGGGAGCGCGTCGACGACGCCACCGAAGCTGGGCAGCGTGCGAAACGCGTCGAGCAGCAGCGGATGCGCCACGGGATTCAGCCGGCGATCGAGAGAGCTGGGGCTCTCAGTGCGGGAGCGGGACTTCGGGGCGGTGGCGTGCAGCGGCTCTCGAGTGCGGGGCGGGAGCGGAAGATGTGGTTGACCACGAGTGCGGTTGCGTACTATATCGCTTGTATCCCGTTGAACGGTGCGGAGCTGA